>JAEYNZ010000032.1 GCA_023412195.1 Bacteroidota bacterium | reverse complement strand
ATTATCAAATCTGGACTTCCTTTAAAAGAGGGGAAGAATGGGCCGTCAGTTATATTTATTCAGAATTCGCTGAAAAACTTTATCAGTATGGGTTAAAATTTACCTCCGACATTCCGGCTGTCGAAGATGCTTTGCAGGATTTATTTGCTGAACTGATAAATAAAAGAAAAAGACTGGGTAATACTGATAATATCCTGCTATACTTGCTGAAATGTTACAAAAGAAAACTTTTGCGGAAAATTAAATTTGAGAGCAGGTTTTTCAGGGAAAGTGAGATGGAAACCTATCAATTCGATGTAACCTGGTCTGTTGAACATGAACTTATACTTGAGGAAATTTCTCAAAACAGGGCCCGTTTACTGTTGAATGCATTGAAAGAACTTACACCTCGCCAAAAAGAAGCCATTTATCTCCGTTATACAAAAGAAATGGATTACAACGAGGTTGCAGAAATGATGGATATTAGCATTGAAGGAGCGCGAAACCTGATTTCCAGGGCAATTTCAACTATAAAACGTAAATTTACTCCGGAAAAGAACCAGGATTTAATGGTTTTATTCCTTCTGGCTTTCTAGTAAACTTTGATAATATTTTTCTGCTGCCAAAAAAAGTTTCAAAAAAATGATGATGTTTTCATTTGTCATGTCTTTATTAGATATAAACATGATAAAATGGATCAAAAGAAATACCTGCATTATTCAATTGAAGACTTTACCCTGGATAATGACTTTATGCAATGGGTGCTCCACCCCGATCAGGAAAATGAGCAATTTTGGTCTGAGTTCCTACGGCAACATCCTGAAAAAAAAAATCAGGTCAAAGAAGCCTCCCGGCTTATTAAAGCCTTAAAAGCAGTCGAACCTGCAATATCAAAACAACGTCTGGACCAGGTCTTTTATAATGTAAAGGTTTTGGCAGAAAAACCAAAGTCCCGGGTATTGTTATTCGCAAAATATGCCGCAATTTTATTTTTTATAATTTCCACTGGTGGAATATTATATTATATTCAGGATAAACCTGATATTTTCCCTGTTGAAATTTCAGGTAATGACTCTTTTGAAAAAGGAAAGGTTATCTTGCCTGATGGGACCGTAAATGAATTTGATAATGAAATAGCCGAAATCCAGCAGACAGTTTCAGGCGAACTTACGCTTAATGATGATACAATCTCACTGGCTCATTTAAAAGGTTCAAAAAATAAGCCTGCATTAGCCCAGATTATCATTCCTTTTGGTAAACGTTCTGAAATTACATTGTCTGATGGAACGAAAATATGGCTCAACTCTGGCAGCCAGCTTTCTTATCCCCTGACCTTTACCGGCAATTCGCGGGAAGTTTATCTTTCAGGTGAAGCATTTTTTGATGTAAATGCCAACCCTGAAAAACCATTCCATGTTATCACGGGCGATTTAAAAATCCGTGTTACCGGCACCCGTTTTAATATTACATCCTATTCCAGCGATGAGGGAACTCAGGCAGTTTTATTATCAGGGAAAATTGATGCAGTCAGAAATAAGCGCTTTGCACGTTCTGTTGAGTTAAATCCCGGCGAACGTATAGTTTATAATAGATTGTCCGAAATGATGGAAAAAGATCATGTAAATGTTGAAGTATATTCATCATGGGTACAGGGTTACCTGATTTTCGAAAATGAACCTGTTGAAAATATATTCAGGAAACTCGAAAGGTATTACAACCATAAAATTGTAACAGAGAATTTATCTTACCAGACTCTTTTTACCGGGAAGCTCGATCTTGCTTCCGATTTGGAAAAGGTATTGACCAACATTGCTTTTTCGGCATCCTTTTCAGTAGAATATGTAAATGATAGTTACTTAATCAAACCTATAAAAAATAATATGCCTATGGACTGAATAATTCAATAAAAACAAAAACCGGGATGTGCGACCAAACAGACCCCGGCTCTGCGATTTCTTTTTATAGTAATAATAAAAAATCAAACAAAATTATGAATAAAAATGAAGAGAATGGTGGTTTTATTATAAATCTCCGAAAAATACTTCTTGTCATGAAACTAAGCGTTTTGTTAATAATTTTCAGTTCGGCTTTAGCCTATAGCTCTGTAAGCTATTCTCAAAGTGCAAAATTTTCACTAGATATTAAAAATACTTCTGTGAAAGAAGTCCTTAAGACGATTGAATCCCAAAGTGAATTTCTCTTCTTCTTCCAGGAACAACATGTCGACTTGAATCGTCAGGTAAATATTCATGTTAATGATCGTTCAATAGGGGATGTTTTAGACCAGCTTTTTCATGGATCAGATAATGTTTATACCATTAATGACAGGCAGATTATTATTGGACTCTCCAAAAAAAATGAAACTAATAATCCTCAACATGGAAAACCGGACATTTCACCAGCTAATCAACAAGTTCAACCAAAAGAAATAACCGGTTCAGTTACAGACTCAAATGGATCACCCCTGCCGGGTGTATCTGTTATTGTTAAAGGTACAACTGTAGGAACAGTTACAGATTCCGATGGGTATTTTTCTTTGAATGTTCCTTTCAATGCTGAAGTTTTGCAGTTCTCATTTATAGGAATGAAGTCACAGGAAGTAATGATTAATAATAATCTAACTTTTTCCATAATTATGGAAGAAGAGACATTTGGAATTGAGGAAGTTGTGGCTGTGGGGTACGGAACTCAAAAGAAAAGTGATATTACCGGAACAGTTGCTTCAATTCCGAAAGAAAGATTAGAAAATAAACCAAATATTAATATAGCTCAAGCTATACAAGGATCGATTCCGGGTGTAATGATTCAAACATCTTCCACGGGTGCAGAACCAAATCAGGTAATAATGATTAGGGGACGTAATTCCATTTTGGCAGATAACTCACCCTTAATAGTGGTAGATGGAATACCTTACAATGGATCTATTTCAGATTTAAATCCAAACGATATTCAATCTATTGAGGTTTTAAAAGATGCTTCTTCAGCTGCGATTTATGGATCCAGAGGAGCTAACGGAGTAATTTTGATCTCAACAAAAGAAGGAGTAGAAGGGAAGGTAAAAATTACTTATGATGGATTCTACTCTCTTCAACGTTTTGCTTTCTTACCTGATTATATGGATGGAGCAGAATTCTTTGATTTTAAAATGAAACGATTTTCCGGTGCAATGACCCAATCGGAAAAAAATATTTATGAATCAGGTAATTGGACAAATTGGATAGAAACCGGGTTAAGGAATGGAGAAACACAGCAACATACTTTATCAGTCTCGGGTGGCAGCAATAATACAAAGTTCTTTATTTCGGGAAGTTATTTAAATGTAAGAGGATTAGCTGTAAATGATGATTATAAACGACTTACATCGAGGTTAAATATTGACACAAAAGTTGTGGATTGGTTGACTATAGGGTCACGAACACAAATTTCGTTTGATGATAAAAGTGGTTTAGGTCCCGACATTTCAGATTTATTTCAAACAAATCCACTTACTAAAGCTTATGAAGAGGATGGTTCTCTTGCAATATATATATGGGATGATGATCATTATTTTGGAAACCCTCTCCAAATGACTTTATATGATAATATCGATAAATCGTATCAAGTTCTTTCCAATAATTATCTAATTGTTGATTTTCCATTTATATCGGGTTTAAGTTATCGGCTCAATACTGGTTTTTCTGCAAGATTTTTCGATGAAGCAACCTATATGGGAAGAGATACAAAAATTGGACTCGAAGCTAAGGGAGTTGCTGAGACTTCCAGATCAAAGAGAGAAAACACTGTAATTGAAAATATATTTACTTATAATAGAGAATTTGGTAAAAATAATTTATTTGGTACAGCTGTTTTGAGTTATGAAAATAATAACAGTTCAACTAATGAGATGACAGCTAATGGTTTCCCTCATGATTTTCTTAAATGGTATTCATCAGCTCAAGCAGTACAGGTAGTACCTGATTTCTCTTACAATAAAACAGTTCTTATGTCACAAATGCTAAGGCTGAATTATGTTTATGATACTAGGTATCTTGCCACATTTACCGGAAGACGTGATGGTTATTCAGGGTTTGGATCTAATTCAAAATGGGGTTTGTTTCCTTCTGCTGCATTAGGATGGAATATGCATAATGAAAACTTTTTTCCATGGAAAGAAATATTTAATGAATTAAAATTAAGGGCTTCATATGGTCTTAATGGAAACCAGGCAGTAGGTGCATATCAATCAATATCAAGACTTTCTGAATATAATATGGTCTCAAATAAACAAACAGTAGCAGGATATATACCTAGTCGTTTGGGACAAGAAAATCTCGGTTGGGAGTCATCCAGAACTTTCAATCTTGGTTTAGATTTTGGTATTTATAGAAGTCGGATAATAGGTAATATCAATTGGTTTCTAACTAATACTACAGATCTATTACTAAATAGAAGTATATCTGCTGTTCATGGAATTACTTCAATTACCCAAAATATAGGAGAAACTGAAAATAGGGGGATAGAATTATTTTTACAGTCCAGAAATATAGTTAATTCAGATTTCACCTGGTCTACTGCGGGCAATTTAGCCTTTAATAACAACAAAATCCTCTCCCTGTATGGAGAAATTGATGAATCTGGAGAAGAGATTGATGATGTTTCAAATGCATGGTTTATTGGAAAACCAATACGTGTAAATTACGACTTTGTTTGGGAAGGAACATGGCAACTTAATGAAGCTGAAGAAGCAGCTGCATGGGGTACAAAACCAGGCTTTGTTAAATTAAAAGATTTTCAGAATGATGGAGAGTTAGGAGCTGATGACAGAATAATTCAAGGCCAACGTGATCCAAAATTACTCTGGGGCTTGTCTAATACTTTCGGGTATAAAGGATTTAACCTGAATGTATTTATACATGGTGTTCACGGAGTAACTAAAGAAAATACATTAATGACTGACGAAACATGGGCTGATGTCAGGAGAAATACAATAAATAAAAACTGGTGGACACCGGAGAATGCGACTAATGAATGGGTGGTTAATGAGCTTAATGCAGAAAGAATGACGGGTATATTAGGAGTGATATACGAGGATGCTAGTTTTATTAGAATAAAAGACATCTCACTTTCTTATACAATCCCAAAGCGTGTCCTTAATAGAAGTTTGGTGAATAATATGAGATTTTTCGTTACAGGAAGGAATTTAGCAACATTTACCAAGTGGAGAGGATTAGACCCAGAACTTGATAGCCAGAGACAAATTCCTTTACAAAAAGAATATGTATTTGGACTAAATTTTGATTTTTAAGTACAAGAGTTTTTAATTAATAAAATTAGAAATCATGAAAAATTTAATATTAAAAATTTCCATTATAGTAATTTCATTAATATTTATTTCGTCATGTAACGAGGACTTATTAATGGAAAAACCTCCTCATTTAATTACATCAGAGACCCTATTCACCAATTATGCAGGGTTTGAAGCTGGTTTGAACGGACTTTATGCTCAAGTTAGAAGGGAAAGAGAGGAATCATATGGTAGTCACTCTATGATGGGAAGCATGTTTATGTTTGGAACAGATAACGCTACAGTTAATCACCAGGATATTGGGTATATTATGACAGCAATGCTTTGGAAAAATAATAATAACCCATTTAATGAAGAAAATGAAATTGTATTTATTTGGTTATATAATGTGATTAATGCAGCTAATACGATAATAAATCAGGCAGAAAAAGAAGATATTGATTGGTCAGGTGGAAATCAAACCGAAGCTGAAAATAAAGCCCGTGTAATTGCAGAAGCACGTGCTATCAGGGCATGGGCATACAGACATCTAACTTTTGGCTGGGGAGATGTGCCATTAACACTCGTTGAATCATCAGGGTCAACAATAAAAACAGACTGGGAGAGAACACCGGTAAATGAGGTCAGAAATCAAATTATTGAGGATTTTTTAAGTGCAGAACCTTATATTGAAATAGAACCTTCAATAAGAGGAAGAATTTCAAAAGGAGCAGTTCAGCACTATCTTGCGGAAATGTACTTAACTATTGATCAACCGGAGAAGGCTTTACAATGGGTTAATGCTGCAATCAATACTCCTCAGTATAAGCTCGTTACAGAAAGATATGGTGTAAGAAGTTCAAGACCGGGAGTTCCTTATATGGACATGTTCTGGGAAGGTAATACTAATCGGGAGGAAGGTAACACTGAAGCTTTGTGGGTATTCCAGTTTGCTCTTAAAGTAACAGGTGGAGGTGAAGGTATGATTCGTCGAATTCATTTGAGCAGATTTTGGAATATCTCAATTAATAATGTCAGACCATTAGTTCATACATATGAACGTGGTGGATTAGGATATTCCAGGTTTACTTTTACAAAATGGGCTCTTGATATTTATGAACCTCAGGATGATAGATTTTCTCATCATGCAATTAGGAAATTCTATGTCCTGGGCGACGCTGAGACTAACTCTCCTTACCCTGCAGATAATCTACCGAGTGGATATAATTATGGTGATACCATTTGGTGTTCTTGGGATCCTGATATTACATATACAACAAGGGCAAGGTTTGATTGGCCATTTTCAAGAAAAGCGGAAGGGGTTGATCCGGAAAATATGAATGAACGATACATGAATAACGATCAGGTATATCTTCGATTAGCTGATACATATTTATTAAAAGCTGAAGCTGAATTTAAATTAGGAAGGAGTGTAGATGCTGCGAATACAATAAATATTATAAGAAGACGCTCTAATGCAAGTGAAATTACTGCTGATCAAGTAGATATTGATTTTATTTTGGATGAGAGATCCCGTGAATTATTTCTTGAGGAACATCGTCGATGGACCTTGCTAAGAACAAATAAATTTATTGAACGTACAATGGCATATAATAAAAATGGAGGTCAAAATCTTTCTCCAAGAGATACTCTCTACCCAATCCCCCAATCGGTAATCGATGCTAACCTAACAAGTCCAATGCCTCAAAATCCGGGATGGTAGTTTTATTTCTAATTTTAAATGTAATTTCATATGAATAAATCAGGTAATATTACTATGTACTTAGGGACTGTCTTTCTATTCTTGTTTTCTAGTCTGACTGCCTTAACCCAAAATCAAAATCAGGAGGCCTCTTCTGAAGTAAATGAAAAAATCTATGCCAGTGCTCCTGCATATGATGTAAAATCATATGCCAGTGATTTCAAGAAAAAGAAACCTAAAAATGTAATTCTTCTTATTGGCGACGGAATGGGCTATGCCCAGCTTCATGCCGCTCATACTGCCAACAGAGGAAATTTGTTTATCTCCAATATAAAACATATGGGTATGATAACAACATACTCTGCTAACCGCTACATCACCGATTCTGCTGCTGGTGGCTCTGCTTTGGCTACTGGTCAGAAAATACTAAATGGTGCTGTTTCCGTCGATAATGAAAATAATCCGGTGAAAACTGTCCTGCAGGAAGCATCCGAAAAAGGTTTGGCTACCGGTTTGGTATCCACTTCGGCAATTACACATGCCACCCCTGCATCTTTTATTGCTCACCAGCCCAGCCGTAATATGTACGAAGAAATCGCTGCCGATTTTTTACATACGGATATCGATGTTTTCATCGGTGGCGGTTACAAACACTTCACAGAACGGAAAGATGGCCGGAATCTGGTAAATGAATTAAAAGAAAAAGGCTATACAGTTGAACAGGATTTGGATCAGATCAGTAAAATATCTGGAGGTAAACTTGCCGGATTTACTGCCGCAGAACATAATGGCAGGATGGATGAGCGGGGCGACATGCTTCCGATTGCCACACAAACTGCCTTAAACATTCTTGGTAACAACAAAAAAGGGTTCTTCCTTATGGTTGAAGGATCTCAAATCGACTGGGGTGGACATGCCGGAAGTACAATTTATGTTGTGGAAGATATGCTCGATTTTGACCGTACAGTGGGCGTGGCCCTCGAATTTGCTGCAAAGAACAAGGAAACCCTGGTTATTGTCACTGCCGACCACGAAACAGGTGGAATGGTTGTCCTTGATGGCAACTATGAAACAGGAATGGTGAAAGGTGAATTTACAACAGGTGGTCACACCGGCCAGATGGTTCCGCTCTTCGCATATGGCCCAGGTGCCGTTGAATTTCTCGGAATCATGGACAATACCGATGTTCATGCAAAAATCAAAAATCTCCTCTTAGGAAAATAATAAGCAATCTTTCATAGATTTAGACAGAGAGAGTAGTGTTAAAGCACCATGTGATGTGGTGCTTTTTTTTGTTTTGCCGCGCAGGTAGGTTTTGAAGGTAGTTGGATGGCAAACCTTTGCTTTGAGGATCATCAGGCTCTTCTTGTAGGTTTATTTAAACTTTGATTCACGCTTTTATTACCTTTTAC
The DNA here is from genome assembly GCA_023412195.1 of Bacteroidota bacterium. Classification (GTDB taxonomy): domain Bacteria; phylum Bacteroidota; class Bacteroidia; order Bacteroidales; family Prolixibacteraceae; genus Mariniphaga. The sequence goes on along the minus strand of JAEYNZ010000032.1, from coordinate 13,500 downwards.
CTACCATCTTTTGTATACTTTCATGCTCCTGACATTTACCCTGCATTGCCGGGCCGCTTCCGCTCCGGTGGCCACTGGATTTAACACGGAGCGGAAGTGGAGCGGAGATGGAGCAGAAACAGACCGGATCGGGAGGAGAAAGGGCGATGGTACATCTAAGGTGGGTCCGTTGTAGGTATGTGGCGGGAAAAATTCATTCATTAAATTTTTACAAATTGACATGATTTAAAATTTTTAGTTGTTGCAATTTATTCGGCTTTGTGATACAAACTGCTGCCGGAACTAATTTTAATACATTTCGGCAGGATATATCGGTTTTGCGGAAGGTTTGCATTGTTTTGCAGCGGAATGAGGAAGCTGTTCATGCTGATTCAGTGGTTGCATATCCTGGAATAACTGGCAGGGATTGAATCGGAAATTGTTACTGGGTAATGCCCGCCCGGATGACCGGATATGACGTTGTTGCAATAGAGTGATCCTGCTTCATCCGGTCGGACGGGGTTGCTGGGTACTCCGATGCTGCAAATTCAATGAATTGATTTTAAAAATGAAATGACAGGGTACCTATAATGAAATCTTGCAGGATAGGATGTTGGAGGGCAAATGTGGCGTTGACATAGAGGGAAGATCTTATTCTGCCACAGTAGGGCTCACAGTCGTGCTGAATCAGCGTATGAAGCATGTTTGAAGCAACAATTGCTGTGAGAAGTCAGTCGAAGCCATAACAAGACGAGTATCCTGCGCACCGTGGTGTGAGAGGTCGGAAAACAAAGAAGGAGGAAAAACTCTTTCTTTTCCTCCTGCTCGTTTTACCCACCTGGCTGTCAAAAAAAGTGTGTCAAATTATTTGTTTAAAAAATGATGATAGATATGACACTTATAAGATGAACCAGACTAAGTGGTTCTCCGTTTTTTTTTCATTCCTGGATGCAATATTTGAGTATTGGGATTTGACATTACCTGTTAAACGTATATATCTCTATTGCTGACAGGGAAAATTCCTTTGAAGCATCTGCTTTATCAATGCCACTGACACTTTGCCCGCTGACACCCCCTGAACTTAGCCGGCCGGACATTCCCACCGCCGGAGATTCCTTCATCAACCCCATGGGTGTAATTCTAACATATCGTCCATTGGCTTGTTCTGGCAGGATAATATTGGTCATGACCGAACCCGATCCGCTATTATCATACTCGGCAACCACCAGGTAATCCGTGTTGTTGTTGCTTACCTCAACCCTGACATGATCCGGACGGCCTCTCAGGTTGTTCATACGATTCCACCGGAGCATGATCCGATCGAAATTCTGGGAGGTTTCCAGATCCACCACAAACGAAACTTCTTCAGGTGCCAGGGTGGCAAAGGAGTTCATGTCAGAGTCAATAAATGTTTTGCCATTCATGGCTGCTAAAAGTCCGTTTTGGGATACGGTGGTTGTATTTGCCGGATTGGTACCCCCGCTGACCGATTTCCCTCTTGCAATATTGTTGGTCCCGTCAACAGGTATCGCACCGTAAATGTTGGTTGCCGCCCGCTTGTCAGAACCCTTGATTACGTTGTTGTAACAACTGACGGTCACAAAGGGGTCACCCTTCAAGTCCGATTTGTTATACGATATTTCAATTTCACGGACCTCTCCAGGGAACAGGGTAAAGAGATTGTCGTCATAAAAGACCGGAGCCACGAGCATTTTCCTGTCACTGCTGGTGTATGCCTTCAATTCAACTGCGTAGGCGATAGAACCGGAAGGGTTTTCAACCCTGAAGGTCACTAAATTTTTGTTGCCAACGCTCTTTTTACCTGCAGGTGAGAGTTTCAAATCCACCTCAGGGAGATGGTTCAACTGCGTCAAATCGCCCACCTGAAAGGTACCCGACCTGTTCCAGGCATGGCTGGCGCGGGCTATGTCATTCCGCATGGGCACAGCATACGAATTGATGCTGAGAACTTTGCCTGCAGCGTCTTTTAACTCAAGACGGATAAAATATACATCCGTTGCGGGTTTGATCAATGAATTCTGAATAGCCTCATTGTCCCAAAGATCTGTGATGCCATAGGCATCCGTGATTTTTCCGTAATAATTGATTTTATATGGTTCATGCCCGCCCGAGTGGCTTTTCACCAGGCCAACGGTCATAGCGCCTTTCCTGTTATTTCCCGATACGGGGTATTCGACTGGGGCTGATGCACCGTCGGGCTCAATATTGATCGTCTTCTCCAGCGGATTGCCGATCAGATTCCCGTCAATGTCATATACCGACATGGTGGCAATGGCGCCGGGGAATTTGTCAAAAGTATTGTTGACCACGTGAACGGATTTCTGATACACGTTATACATGATATGGACAGGCTCATTCCCTTTTCTGGCGCCGTAGGTCGTTCCACTGGGATTCAGGTAATAATCAAACTGGTTCCAGAACATGATTGGCCAGGCGTTGTTCAGCATCCAGTTAATAAATCCGCTGGTATTTTTGAAGCGGTTTAAGTTCAGGGCTTCAAATTGCGCTCTTTGCAGCTCGTACTGAAATACCTGTGCCCGGGTTATAAATTCATCGAAAGTGGCGGAGGGTCCGTAAGAACCGTCAATAAACAAGGTGTGCTGCCCCAAATTGTTAAAGCTTCCCCGGCTGGTGTGGTAATTCCACACATTATAATTTTCCGGTGAATTATAAGGCCACAGGTTTGATTCTGGCAACATTCTCCTCACGGTTTCCTGAACAGGTATGCTTCCGCCGCCTCCGCCTTCTGAAATGAATCCGTAAAGGCCCCTGGGTTCTGCGTAGAACCAGGTGGGTGATTGGCTGTCGTAGGTTGCATCCATGTGCATCCCTCCGGTAATTCCTGTAAGAGTGGCAACCTTGGCTGATCCGTTGTTGCAATTCATGCCTATATCAAGCCATCTGAGGTCAGACTGTATCTCAAGGTATTTCTGTTCCACATTCTGGCCATTGATTCCCTGACGAACGATACTTGGCGGCTCGTCGCTGCCATTGAACCACATGAACATGGACGCGTACTTACGGGCATTACGCAGTTGGGCATACAACGATTCAAATGCCACAAAGCGCTCAGCCTTTGAATATTCGCCCGGACTTTGCCATCGGTCGCAACAACACCAGCCCGTCATAAGCATGATACCGTTTTCGTCCATGAGTTCGAGTAAATGGTTATCGAAGAACTTGCCTTCGTCGCGGATCATGTTCATTCCCATGTATTTCACATACTCCACCACAGCCTCGTTGGCTCGCTGGTCGTGCCGCAAGAGCAGGTCGGTTGGACAATACCCACCCCCTTTGAGAAGCACCGGCCTGTGGTTCACATAAATCTGGAGCATGTTCGACAGGTGGTTGGTGGCTATGGTATCGGCAAAGTTATTGGCATAAGGCGACACATTCACCTCGGCTCCTATTTCGCGGATTCCAAAACGATGGTGCAGCCGGTCGCTTACCACCCCGTCAGTTGAAAATTCATAGTCGACGGTATACAGTGGCTGTTCGCCCGAAAGGTGTGGCCACCAGAGCCTGGGATTTGCAAGATTCAACCCGGGATGTTCACTGGCAAAAAAAGCAATCTCGCGATTATAGGCATCTGCCGGAACATTAACCTCCTTGGTAACAATTGCAACGGTATTACCGTCAGGGTCCGTTATGAGAGCCTTCAGGATTCCTTTCACTGCCGAAGATGTAAAATTGCTCGCATCCACAAAAAGGTTCAATCGGGCACCTGTGTGATCCATGCTTACTTTAGAAGAAACAGCCGGATTGGCCAAACGGGTGCTACCCGAAATTTGCAAAAAAACATCGCCGGTCAGGCCCATCATGGCATCTGCAGGTTGGGGGTTCCAATCCACCCAGTAGTAAGTCAGGTCATCCCGATATACTGGTTTTGTAACCTTGACCTTGATGTTGTTTGTGGCACTGCCTGTTTTTACCAGGTCTGTGACATCAATGTCATATGTACGCATCGAACCGATAAACTGAGACTTATAGGTTTCGAAGTCAGATACCCCTTTCAGGCTACCGGCAGCTTCCGATTCATAATCGGCCACGGTATCGTTGGGGTTTATCATCGTAGGTCCGTTCCTGAGATAATCCTCGTCTGTAATGTTATTATACTTGTTAACGATCCTGGTTCCGTTCACATAAATGTCACCCATATAACTTATGCCCTTAAATGTAAGGGTTATCCGTTTTCCGGCCGTACTCGGGGGAAGGTTGAAATCGGTGCTGTACCACCATTGGTGGTCAAAGTCCTCGGCGGGTATTTTCGACAGGTTATCGCCAAAGTATTCGTTTTTAACCCCGTCATTATCCGGCTCGAACAAGTCGTCGTAAATTCCATTGTCAACGAGGTTTCCCAGGACTGTCCCGGGCACGGTAGCCCCTATCCATGCCGTTGTGGGATAATCCGTGCCGGCCACCACTTCATCGGCATCCTTAACGGACAGTGCCGCTAGTCCAGGAGTTACTGCCGTTGTGGACGGGGCAATCTTCCATTCCGTCAACTGGTAACCGGATACTTCCTCATTACTTGCACAACCCGGAAGGAACATGGCTGATAATATTATTGCCATAATGATGGTGAATTTACATTTAGTCATGGATATTAGATTATGATTTATGATTTTTTGAAACCTCATGCGCTACATTTAATGCCCTGAATTTACATCAATATTCTGATGCTTCCACAATTTTTTGAGAGAGTTGGGTATTATCCATTAAATGGTTAAATGATTCCGCCCCTACTCCTATAGCAAAAACAGGAACAAATCCGGCAGAATGACCCTTACTCATCCAGCCAACATTGGCTTTTTTATTGAGAATCATATTTGCAGCAACGCTGATTTTTTCATCTTTTTGATAAAGTGTTTCCACTTTAGAAGTATCTCCTTCCACAAAGGTAATTCTATAGGCATCACGAATTTGTTCTTCCTCGGCTGATGTCAGTTTAACTTTATCCCAAAAGCCCATGGCTTCGGAAAGCAAAGATTTTATGTCTTCCCATGAAACTTTATTATTTTTCTGTTCCCGCAACTGTACAATTCTTGACGACAAAGCCAATTGCGACATTTTCTGGTGCTGAAGAACCTGCAGGTTCAACCGGCTGCTTCCAGCTCCAAGAACCATTCCTCCGGTTTCATGATCAGCAGTAACAATGATCAGGGTCTCCTCAGGGTATTTCTGATAAAATTCATAAGCAATTTTTACCGATTCATCCAGGTCAATAATTTCGGCAATAGTAGTTGCCGCATCATTGGCATGGCATGCCACATCAATTGTGCCGCCTTCAATCATAAGAAAAAACCCCTCCTGATTATCGCGGCTAAGGTGTTCAACTGCGGCTTCTGTAAGTTGTGCCAGGGTTAAATCTGATTCCTGCCGGTCAATGGCATAGATGAGATCCATCAACTTCCGCTCTTTTTTTTCCATCACGATAATCCTGTCGGCCTCAGAAGATTTTTCCCTATATTCGTCAAAACCATAAGCCAGCACATAACCTTCGTTTTCCATTTGTTTAAAAACATCCGGCCCAAATGAACCGTCATGACGGGTTTCAGGCTTTGAAAAAGTTGCACCTCCGAAGAATTCAAACCTTGAAGAATACGCATCTATTGCAATTTCATAACCCATACTCCGTTTCGGCTGATGTGCATAAAATGCGGCGGGCGTGGCATCATCAAGACTGCAGCTCGTCAATATTCCAACCTTCTTTCCGGCATTTCTTGCCTTTACTGCCACACTGTAAACAGGATTAAATAAACTGTCCATACCAATAGTTCCATTTTTTGTTTTTGACCCCGTTGCCAATGCAGTACCTGCAGCGGCAGAATCTGTCACTCCGTTGGAGGCTGAATGGGTACGAAGCAGGCCTGCATAGGGGAACTGCGTGAAAAGTAATGGTTTGAATCCAAGCCTCCCTTCCAGTTCAGCCATATACATTTCAGTCCCGTTTATCTGATCCATTCCCATTCCATCACCTATTATTAAAAAAACATATTTAGCCTTTCCCTGGGCATACAGTGCCAAAAAAACAATCAATACAGAGAGAAAAAGAAATTTTTTTTTCATAACAGAAAGATAAATTTGATATAATTTATTGAAAATAAAATAATTGTGATATTGCTGTCAGGCAATCCTTTCAAAATGTGGTAGTATAAAAAGAAATATTTTTATACTACCACTTAATTAAAAAAACCTATTAATCACTACAAACCTGTAAATTCTACATCAGAAGTACCCCATCCGTCATTTTGTTTTAAAACGTTGTTTGACAGTAAAATCTGGGATTGAGGTATAGGCCAGAAACCCCGGGTTGCACGGTATCGGGCACCAAATCCAATTTGATGGGTTATTTCTGAGTCTAAATTGGTAGTTTTGACAGGAATGCCAAGTTGTGCTTCTAGAAGAGCTTCGGCATCACCCCATCTCCGGATATCGTTGAAGCGGGTATTTTCAAAGCAAAGCTCGAAACGGCGTTCCTGTTTAAGTGCATTTAAAGAGTAACCTACCGGGTCTAATCCGGCACGGCTACGCACTCTGTTTATGCCATCACTGGTTTCTGTCAGCTCTGAATGCATTAACAGAACATCAGCAAAACGTATATGCACCAAATCCTGGGTAAATGCTCCGGTAGAAGTTGCGGAGGAAACTGATAACCCATACATGGGAACATTATATGAGTGTTGATAAACACCTTCTGCTGTTCTGGCAGCTATACCCATGTATTTTTTTTGCCAAAATCCAGTTTCTTCGGCCTGATTATCGCCACCCCACTGATATTGGTCGGGATATTCATCAGCATGCCAAATTGAGGCCAAAAGGCGCATATCGGTTGGCTCAAGCTGTTTCCATTGTTCAACCATGACTGGATTGATAGGGCCACCTCCATAACCCCGGGTAAACGGAAAGGGGAAATAAGTCTCTCCATGGGGGCGACGCACTGTAAATGCAAGGCATAATCCATTTCTGAAACTTGAACCATTTGCACATTTTGTAGCAAAAACAACTTCTTTATTGCTTTCACCTGCCCATCTCAGACCCTGACCCTGGGTGTAGTGATAATGTTCTACAGTAAATTGGTTTGTATAAGGCCAAAGATTCCTGTAATCGGAAACCAGGTCGTGTCCACTGTTTGTGATACAATCTTCAAGCCATGAAATGACCTGGGCCTTTGTTATGGTTCCACCACCAGCTACCGGCATTTCGTTTTTATTGTAAAAGCCCGTATAAAAAAGAAACATTCGGGCCATAATAGCCTGAGCTGCCCATTTTGTAATCCGCCCTTTTTCAAATGTATTGTAAGGGTCGCCTGGTAAAAGTTCAATGGCATTCTTCAAATCGGAAGCAGCCTGGGCATAAACATCATCTACAGCAGCCTGGGGCTCATTACCAGAGAGAGATTCGGTTACCAATGGTACGTTTTCGAAAAACTGAACCAATGTGAAATAATAATATCCGCGAAAGAAATGAACCTCACCGTAGGCAGTATTTTTCTGCCTGTCATTTGCCCAGGGGATATTGCCGAATTTCTCAAGTGCCACATTTGCCCGGAATATTCCCTGATAACGGTTTTGCCAATAACCAAGCGTTAAATCAGGGCCAAAATTCAATAATTTACTTATAGCCTGCCAGTTAAAATTATCTGTTCCACCACCTCCGAAGCGTTCGTCGGAAGCCAATTCGTTAAAGAAAAAAGATGCTCTTCCGTAATCGTATATTTCTTCGTTGAGAGTATTGTAAACACCTACAATGAGTTGGTTTGCCTCCTCAACAGTCAAAGGGAAACTGTTATCATCCTGTTTAGTGAAATTTTTAGTATCCATAAAATCCTCACAACCAAGAAATACAAGACCCATTACTATTGATAATATAATCTTTTTCATATCTTGCATAATTAAAATTTAACATTAAGTCCGATTAGAAAAGTCTTTGCACTCGGATAATATCCAATATCTATTCCTGAGGCCCAGCTTGTTTGGCCGTAACCGACTTCAGGATCCAAACCTGAGTATCCGGTTAGGGTGAAAAAATTCTGTGCCGACATGTACACTTGCATTTGGGAGAATCTCCCCGCAGGCATTAATCGTGCGAAATCATATCCCAATGTGATATTCTGAATTTTTATATAATCTGCATTTTCAATATATAAATCAGAAATGTAATTACGGTTGGGATGAGGATTAAAAGTCAACCTTGGTACACGGTTCGTTGAGCCGGGTCCCGTCCAGCGGTCATAGGCGTCAAGGGTAAAGTTCTCTTCCGGACGGTCTGCCCACCGGCGGTATGTCTTTATAATTTGATGGCCAAACGCCCCGGTAGTAGTGACCCCAAAACTAAATCCCTTATAAGAAGCATTAAAGCCTAATCCTGTAATAAAATCCGGATTCGGATTTCCTATCATGGTCTTATCCTCGTTGTCTATTTGATTGTCGTTATTTCTGTCAACAAAAATGACATCCCCGGGTTGTGCATTGCTTAATTTGGCCGGGGCTGCATCTACTTCCTCCTGGGTTTGGAAAATCCCTGCCGTTTCAAAGCCATAAAAGTAACCTATGGGATAACCAACCTGGACACGGTTAATAAGATCTGTTGTAGCCATCAGGACACCTGAAGCGCCATTAATGATTCCTTCGGTATTGGCGATATGGGTTACTTCATTCTTATTATAAGTAACATTGAAATTCACATTATACCTGAAATCCCTGTTTTTGTTGTCATTCCAGTTTAATCCCAGTTCAACGCCCGTGTTTTTGATATTGCCACCATTGATAAAAGGTGCACCCGTTCCAATCGATTCCAGTATCGGTGCCCGCACCAGCCAGTCTTTTGTCATCTTGTTGTACCAGTCAAGTGCAACAGCTAACCGACGGTTCAAAAACTGGGCATCAAGGCCAATATTCAATTGTTCAGAGGTTTCCCATTTAATGTCAGGATTAGGTATTACATCTTTATAGGCACCGGTTGTCCTGATGGTTTTTGTATCCCCAAAATAATAATGTTTATTCTGGTTAAAAGTTCCTACATATTGAAAGTTGCTCACACGGTTATTTCCGTTTTGCCCCCAGCTTCCCCTGATTTTCAAATACTGGATTGCTGATGAGGCTGAACTCATAAAGGATTCATTACTGACAATCCATCCGGCTGATACCGATGGAAAATAACCCCACCTGTTTCCGCGGGCGAAAGTAGATGAGCCGTCAGCACGCATAATTAAGGTAGCCAGGTATTTATCGCTGAAATTGTAATTGATACGACCAAAGAATGATTGCATCATCAACAATTCATAAGGAGCACCACTTACCGTTGTATTAACAGTTGTTGCCGCGGTATTCGACAGCCATGCATAATCCCACAATCCGGGAAACGAGGAAGTACGGTTGTTTGCACTCATTGTTTGTCCTATTCCTGATTTCTCCAGTGAAGTTCCCAACAGGAAATCCATATTATGCTTACTGTCAAAAACTGTTGAATAACTTACGGTATTTTCCCAGGTCCAGCCCTGCTGAAAATTTGCACCTTGTGTTACATTGTCAATTAACCGGATATCGGAAGCTACATTAATGTCTGGCTGATAAGAACGATTGACTCCTGAACCGAAATTATACCCAAACATGCTTTTGTATACCAGGTTCCTGACTGGCTGAATCTCCATAAAAGCATTGAACCTCAGATTAAATGCCTGTGTTAGATTATTTCCACGGACATAAACCATTGTGGCAATGGGGTTTCCAGCCGGGCCATAATGGTTCCATTTGTCGGCAACTTTATCCGCTTCAAGATACATTTCTCCCTGGTTGTTGTACATCGGCAGCAATGGCGTAACTGTCAGTACGTTACGGATATCGTTGGAATATTGGTCACCAATACCGATCCCTTGATTCTCCCTATAGCTGAATGAAAGGTTTTCCCCGATCCGTAACACTTCAAGATCACCTTTCCTGAATGCAACGTGCGATGAGTTAACGCGTACTGTATATCTTTCGTCTTTCAGTGGAACAGGATTACCTAATACACCTTCCTGTTTTGAATAACTTGCTCCCATTGTGTAACGGGAACTATTGTTGCCGCCTGAAGCATTAATGGCATGGTTCTGAACCGGTGCATTGGGATTTACCATTTCTTCAAACCAATTTGTACCAGTCCATGTTCCATTTATAATTGACTGGTATTGGGCAGGAATCCTTTCTTCCCAATTGTATGGTGTCAGGCCACTGCCTCTTCGCGATTCATCATTTAGTTCCATATATTGTAATGCATTGGCCAATTGTGGTTTTTTTTGCACATTTTGAAAACCGATATAACCTTCATAAGATATTTCGGTTTTTCCTGGAATTCCCTGCCGCGTAGTAACAAGAATAACTCCGTTTGCTGCACGTGAACCATAAATTGCCGCAGAAGCAGCATCTTTTAAAACATCTATTGATTGAATGTCGGATGGATTAATGGTGGAGAGGCTACCTCCTGGAACTCCGTCAATCACGTACAATGGACTGTAGGAATTGATGGTTCCCATACCTCGGATTACAACGTCAAAACCTGCTCCTGGCATTCCTGAATTCTGAGTGATATTCACACCCGGCAATTGCCCTTGTAAAGCATTTATTACATTAGTCCGGTTTTGTTTCATTACATTCTCACCACTTATGTGAACTGTTGCACCGGTAACAACTGCCTTCTTCATTGTACCATAACCAATAGCTACAACCTCATCCAACCCAATTGTGTCTTCCTCCATTGTTACATTGATAGTAGTTTGGTTTGCAACTACCACCTCCTGTATCCGCATACCTACAAACGAAAATACCAAAGTAGCATTTTCAGAAACGTTGGGGACTGTGAAATTTCCATCAGCATCAGTAATTGTACCCTGTGTAGTGCCCTTTATCATTACTGTTACCCCCGGAAGTGGCTGCCCTCCTGCATCCGTAACCGTTCCGGAAACAGATCTTTGCTGTGCGACAGCAGCAGCACGTGCTGATGAAAGCATTTCCTCTCCAAAGGAATCTCCCTTTTTTCGTACTATAATATACCTGTCAAGAACACTGTAGTTAAAAGAAGTTCCTTCCAGCGCTCTATCCAGAATATCCATAATAGTCGAATTATTTACTTCCATTGTAATTGCATCCAATTCTTTCAATTCCTCCTTTTGATAATAAAAGAAGAATTCACTGTTTTTTTCGATCTGTTGAATCAGATCCACCATTGTCCCGTCTTTAATCTGGATGTCAAGACGGGTGCTTTGAGAATAGGTGGAAGCTGTTACGCTAACCAACCCGAACATCAGAAGTGCTGTTGTAAGTTTCATTGTTAGCAGAATTTTATTCAATTGCCGGTTCATTCCGGCAGTTTTTACCAAATCTTTCATAAATTTGTAAATGTTAATGATTATTACTTAGTTTTAATCTTACTACGGTGGGTATGTGGCGCATATCCGCCGTTTTGCTTGATATAGTTTTTTTTAGTTCGTTATTTACATAGGCATTTATTTTTTACTGATTATAATCACATCTTTTTTATCAAGATTGCTTTCATATTTAGTTTTTATGGGTAAGAGCATGCTTATTGCCTTCATCGACTGGTCGATTGGTTTGTTTTTCAGTACGGTGCCGGTAAACCTTAAATTACCTGTATCTTCATTATCAAACCTGATTTCCACATTGTACCATCTTTCCAGTCTCCTGGCAACATCAGCCAGCCGTTCCTCGTCAAATTTGATCTGTCCACTGATCCAGCTTTTGTAAAAAAGGGTGCTGACTTCCCTTACAAAAATTTTATCGTTTGCGTTGTCAGGGATGTGAATCTGCTGATTGGGTTCGAGGTGCCGGATTGTCCGTCCTGCTGCATTATTTATTTGTACTTTTCCCTCTACAAGGGTCACCTGGCTAAAGGTTTCATCAGGATATGACACAGCAGCAAAGGAGGTGCCCAACACTTCCACTTCGTGGTTCTTCATATGCACAATAAAAGGGATTTCACCATGTTCTACAGTAAAGAAGGCTTCACCTTCCAGTTCTATTTTTCTGTCCTTCTTTCCGAACCGTTGGGAGAGTTTTATAGAGGTTCCTGAATTCAGCCAGACATGAGTTCCGTCAAAAAGAGTAATTTCTGACATTTGTCCCGCGGGGGCAAGAATCTCAGAATAATAAACAGGCTCTTGCCATATACCGTCCATGCTGCTTCTTAGAAGTACTCCGGCACTCAATGCAAGAATAACAATTGCTGCATATTTTGAAATACTTAATAACCGGCGTATTTGTTTTTGGCGCAAATGATGTGCAATCCTCAGCCATGAAGAAGTTGCAGAAGTATTCTCAAGGGAATATGTATTTGGCAACTCCTGGTGCAATTTTTCTATCTGACTATATATTTCTTGATTTTCAGGCTGCTGAAGCAACTCATTAAGTGCCTGGTCTTCTGCATCGGTTGTTTCGCCATGAATTTTCGCAGCTGACAGTTCCCATATTTGATGTGTTTTGTTTTCGCTCATTTTTACAGGTTAAAGAACGACCCATTCCTGAAGCCGTTCTTTTAATTTCAAACTAATAAACTATGAACCTACCAGTATCGCATGTTACGATTGTGTTCAACTATAATGACGATTTTTTTTAAAAGCAGGGTGACAAGAATTATTATTTTTTTTAGGATAACCAGAAAAATTACAGTTCTGTTTTGTTAAATATTTAAGTAAAAAAGAATATAACGGAGGTGCAATCATACAAAGGAGAAGGAAAAATAAAATAGTTATTCTGATTTGCTAAATAATGAAATGGAAAGAAATACAAAATGTTACCTGCAGCTTTTTAATTTATAATTACTTCTTATTAGCATAATAAACAAGTTGAATTCTCTCGGATCAAGCTTTTCTTTTAAAAATTTATAAGCTCTTCCCATCTGGGTTTTAACAGTATTTTTTGAAATGTTAAGCTCTTCTGCTATTTCATTGTATGTTTTGGAATCATAAATTGCCATTTCTAGTATTTTTCTGCATTGATCGGGAAGTTTTTTGAGTGCTTTATATAAAGTAGCATATTGTTTTTGCTCATCAAAATATTTTTCATTCGCGGGCATTGGAATATCTATTACCAAAGGTTCCGTTGTTATTTTATTTTTGCGAATGTGATCAATGATCGCATTATGAAGCATGAGGAATAAATAATGTTTTAATGATGTATGCACATCAATTTTCCATCGATATTCCCAAAGCTTGATAAAGCAATCATCTACAATTTCCTCGGCTTCGGCGTGAGTCACAGAGTGCCGGGCATATAAATACATTTGGTGAAATAACCTTTCGTGCAATTTCTTGAAAGCGGCTTTATCACCACGTTTTATTTCCTCCCAAAGAAAGCTGTGTTCCACGTTCTCAATATTACTTCAAACTTACATAAAAATTATTTACACACGCACGAATAAAAATCAAGTCCGCCACCGTATACTAATGACGAGCTCGAAGCTCAATAATTATTAATGTTTAATTTAATATTAATTAGCATGAAAACG
>JAEYNZ010000122.1 GCA_023412195.1 Bacteroidota bacterium | reverse complement strand
GCAAGCAGCGCGAAAGCCAACCCGCATACCGCAATAATAGTTTCCATTACAGTCCAGCTCTGAAGTGTTTGCTTCTCATTCATGCCCAGGTATTTTCCTACAAGCCAGAACCCGCTGTCGTTTACATGAGAGAGCAGGGTGGCCCCCGATGCTATGGCAATCACAATCAGTGCCCGTTGCGGGTCGTTCAGGTTAAACTCACTGATGACCGGTGCTATGATGCCGGCTGCAGTGATCATGGCAACAGTTGCCGATCCCTGAGTCACCCTCACAATGGCTGCCAGTATCCATGCCAGAAGAATAGGTGGCAATGCTGATCCTGCCATCGATTCAGCCATGATCTGTCCGATTCCGCTGTCTACAAGCACTTGTTTCAATACACCGCCGGCACCTGTAATTAATATAATAATTCCTGCAGGCCCCAGGGCTTTGGTACTTAAATCCAGAATTTTTTGCTTGTCCATGCCCCTTCTGATGCCCAGGTAATATGATGCTACAAGTGTGGCAATGATCAATGCTGAAAAGGGATGTCCTATAAAAATCAGGATATCGCTCCATACCGACTTTGGTATAAATTCCCTGGAAACAGCCAGCACGGTGAATGTGTTTACGAGAATCAGAACCAGGGGTATTGAAATGATGATGGCAATCATCCGGAAAGACGGGAAACTGGCAGGATCATATTCCTTTGACGGTTTTTGATACTCCAGGGGTGGTTCGAGGTATATTTTTTGTGAAATATATTTACCCCAGAAAGGTCCTGCAATGACGGCAGTAGGAAATCCAAGTATAATACCCAGGAGAATGACCCATCCCAGCTGTGCGTTGATGATGTCGGCAACGGCAACAGGTCCGGGTGTGGGGGGGATAAAACTGTGTGTGACTGCCAGTCCTGCCAGCAGTGGTATGGCATAATACAGCAGCGATCGCTTGGTATCACGTGCAAGGGCATAAATAATGGGAACAAGGATTATAAATCCCACATCCAGAAAAACCGGAATTGCAACGATAAAACCTGTGATGACCATTGCCCAGGATGCGTTGTCTTTTCCGAATTTTTTGACAAGGTAATGGGCAAGTGATTCGGCACCCCCTGAACTCTCAAGCATTTGCCCGAAGATGGCGCCCAGTCCGACCACTGTAGCCACGAACCCCAGTGTGCCCGCCATACCATCCTGTATAGCCTTCACAATTCCCTGCAGTGGCATACCTGCAACAATGCCTGTATAAATGGCAGTGATAAGCAAAGAGACAAAGGCGCTGATTTTAAGCTTCAGTACCATGAACAGCAGCAATGCCACTGCAGATATTACGATGAACATCAGAAAAGGTGTCGACATATTCCCGGCTATTTAGATTGCGCTATAAAGTTAGGGTTTAAGTGAAAATATGCAAGAAGTTTCAGGGGGAAGGAGTTTAGTTGCAGGCACAAAAATCCACCGAGGGAGGATTCCGGTTTGTATGGCAATTCAAATCCTTTTATCCTTCGTTACTTTAGTACTTTCAACCGAAGGGGTCTTCTCCTCCCCTTAGGGGAGGTTGGGAGAGGTCGTCGTCAACTTATGATCATAAACGACCCCCTAAATCACCCGAGGGGGGACTTCCAGGCACTGCAAGTTTGGTAAGTATGGCATATCAAAACAGCATCCTTTAAAACTAATTAATTCTTTATCCTGCACCTAACCATGTTTCTTCTCCATATATTATTTAATTTTACCTGAATTGTGACCAATGAATAATCTTATGAAACGGAGAACTTTTCTTGAAAAGGCAAGTCTTGCAGTAACGGCTGCAATAGCGGTTCCGACAATTATCCCGGCAGCATGTGTTGGTAAAAACGGGCAGACTCCCCCTTCTGATAAAATAAATCTGGCAATGATTGGTGCCGGAAACCAGGCAGGCAATGACGTCATGGATTTTTTGAATGACGACAGGGTTGTAATTACCCTGATTTGCGATGTCAACAAAAAAAGCGACGGCTATTGGGATGGCCGGGTGGCAGGAAGGGAATATATACGCGATATAGTGAATGGCTTTTACACCAGGAAGTATGAACGACGTTACCGTGCCTGCACCGACGTGGAAGATTTTCGTGAAGTGATTTCCCGAAAAGATATCGATGCAGTTGAAATAGCTACTCCCGATCACTGGCACGCCATTCCAGTGTTAATGGCAGCTGCTGCAAAAAAAGACATTTATTGCCAGAAACCATTGTCGCTGACCATTGCCGAAGGACGTGCCATGAGTGATGCAGTCCGCCATCATAATGTAATTTTTCAGACAGGAAGTCAGCAGCGTTCAAACCATAATTTCAGGCGAATCTGTGAACTTGTCCGTAACGGACGTATCGGGCAGCTTGAAACTGTAATTTGCGGACTTCCGTCCGGTACACCTGATTTTGGACAGAAAGCTCATCTTACAGACCTGGCTCCGGTTCCTGATGGATTTAATTATGAACTCTGGCTGGGGCCTGCACCCTTTGCCCCTTATGCTCCCTGCCGAACCCATGTTAATTTCAGGTGGATTCTTGATTATTCGGGAGGGCAGTTAACCGACTGGGGAGGGCATCATCCTGATATTGCCCAATGGGGAATGGATACAGAACTGACGGGACCAATAAATATCCGGAATGCCACATCGAAATGGGCAGAACATCCGCATTACAACACAGCTACAGACTTCTACTTTGAATGCTTTTATGAGAATGGAGTAAAGCTGATTGTTAAAAGCGGTTCAGATTTCGGGGTTACATTTATCGGCACTGAAGGAAAAGTCTGGTCCGACAGGGGCAAGCATACTGTTGAGCCCGAATCGCTGCAGGATGTGGTTATCGGCCGGGGCGATGTACAACTATACCAGAGCGATAATCATTTCCGCAATTTCATCGATTGTGTGATTTCACGTAAAGAGCCTATTGCCCCGGTTGAGGTGGCACACCGGTCTATTACCATAGCACACCTTGGAAATATTGCTATGATGCTGAATAAAGATCTTGAATGGGACCCTAAGACAGAACGGGTTTTGAATGTTCCTGAGGCAAATGACATGCTGTCGCGGCCTATGAGGGAGCCATGGGACGCCGTTTATAAGGAATATCTTGTTAAACCGCTTTGAAAACTATGGGATACCGGGATATTAAAATATTGTTGATTAGGTCTTTATTCCTGTTTACATGTTTGTTATGTGCAATTTCGGTTACAGGACAGAAACCACGGTTGCTGGTGACCACTGATATTGGTGGTGATCCTGATGACAGGCAGTCGCTGATCAGGCTGATGCTTTATGCCTGTGATTTTGAAATTGAAGGCCTTATAAGTTCAGCAGCAGGCACTCCCGGAGAGTTGGGAGAAAGCATTATACGGCCTGACCTGATAGAAGAAGTCATTCAGGCCTATGCAACTGTTCAACCGATGCTGATAAAACATGATCCCGATTATCCGGGGCCCGGTGAATTGTTTCCTCTCATAAAGAAAGGAAATCCTGAACGGGGATGGGAAAATGTGGGAGAAGGGCATGACACCGAAGCTTCTGAATGGATTATAAAATGTGCAGATAAAGAAGATGTCAGGATTTTGAATATTTCAATCTGGGGTGGACAAACTGACGTGGCCCAGGCGTTGTGGAAGGTAAAAAACACACGCAAGGCGGAAGCATATTCACACTTTATTTCAAAGCTCAGGATATATGATATAGCTGATCAGGATGGCATTTTCAATAAGATCATCGAAAATTTCCCCGGATTATTTTACGTGCTGAACAAGGCTCCTGAAGGGGAGGACAGGAGAAATGCCACCTTTAGGGGAATGTACCTGGGAGGCGATGAAAGCCTTACCTCAATGCAATGGTTCCGGGAGCATGTGCTGGAAGGTCATGGTAAACTGGGTGCACTGTATCCGGTAAAGACATGGACAGATCCCAATCCCCACGGGCTGATGAAGGAAGGGGATACACCCTCATGGTTTTTTTTTCTGGACAACGGGCTGAATGATCCATCCAACCCTGGTTACGGGGGATGGGGTGGACGTTTTACAAAGAATAATGAGGGTTACTTTACAGGGTCAAATGATAAGTTTGGGGATGATTTCAATCAGCGGACAACGGTTTACAGGTGGCGCGATGATTTTCAAAGGGAATTTGCAGCACGCATGGATTGGTGCGTAAAAGACTATTTTGATGCAAATCATGCTCCGGTGGTGGCAGTAAACAGGCATGTTCAAAATGATCCACTTGTAATCCTTAAGAGGCCGGGCAGAAAAATCCGGCTGAATGCTTCCGGTTCTTCAGACCCTGATAAAGATGAACTTGATTTTGAATGGATGGTTTATCCTGAAGCAGGCAGTTATGATGATGAGCCGGAACTCACAGCTCATGGTCCTAAAGCCGATGTCAGAATTCCTGAAATGAAGCAGGGAAGTGAGTTGCATGTGATTTTGAGGGTTACCGACAGCGGAGAACCCCGGCTGACAGCTTATAAAAGGATCATAATCATAAAACGCTAAACCTATGGAAGGGCAGTTGCAGAAGAACAGGGTTGACATGCGGAACTTTATTTCCCGGTTTGTTGTTTCATGCTGTAAAGGTGCTTTTTGTTTTCCCTTTACCGCACATAAAATATATAAGATAAAACACATGAGCCGGATACTGACTTGTCTGCTGCTGATCATACCTGTTTTTACCTTTGCTGCTGAACCTGTTCAATGGGCTGCCCATTGGATTACCCACCCCGGACTGGAACCGCAGTCACATGCAGTGGTTCATTTTCGCAAGAGTTTCAGGCTTGAAAACAGCCCCAAGGAGTTTATTGTACATGTCTCTGCTGATAATCATTACCGGCTTTTTGTAAACGGCAGGTACATTTTAAGGGGCCCTGCAAGAGGCGACCTGGCGCACTGGTTTTATGAAACAGTTGATCTTTCTGCATATCTTAAGGCAGGAGAAAATGTGATAGCAGCAGAGGTAATCAATTGGGGGCCGAAGCGGTCGTTTTCTTTTTTTTCGCAGATGACCTCCTTTATTATGCAGGGGAATTCAGAATCTGAAGAAGTTGTAAACACACACCAAGGCAGCTGGAAATGTTTTCACAATAAAGCACATTTTCCCAAACATATAGATTGGATGAACGACCGTACCACGATCGATTTTGGCCTGTATGTGGGAAATCCTACCGACAGCATCAGGGGTGACCTTTATCCCTGGGGTTGGGAAACTCCAGTCTACGACGATTCAGGGTGGCTGCCGGCCAAATGGGCTGATGTGGCAGGTGGGAGGAATTCACAACATGCAGGGGGAATTCTCTTTTCAGGAGGAAAACTGCTGGTTCCAAGGACAGTTCCTGTACTGAAGGAAACGGCTATGCCATTTACAAATATCCGGAGCACTTCAGGACTTGAGGAGGGAAGAAGTTATATCAATGAAACAGGTGCACTAGTGATTCCGCCCCATGAGGATGTCATTATTCTGATTGACCAGGAGCACCTTACCACCGGTTATCCTGAGCTGATTGTCAGCGGGGGTAAGGAAGCCATCATTCAGGCCATGTACGCTGAGAACCTTATTGTTGAACACAAATCACCCAAGGGTAACCGCAATGATATTAAAGGGAAGCATATGGTTGGGGTGAAAGATATTTTCATAGCTGAAGGTGGTAAAAACCGGGTGTATAAACCTACTTACCTGCGCACATTCAGGTACATCCAGCTCGATGTGGTCACTTTTGATGATCCGATTGTCATTGAAAATTACTATCATGTGGAAAGCCGGGCACCCGTTGAACTAAAGGCCGTATTCAATGCTGAGAATGATCTTACCGACTGGATCATGGATGCCGGATGGCGGTCGGTTTCTGTTTGTGCACAGGATTATCTGCTATCAGATGCCTATTACGAACAGATGCAGTATACCGGGGACTCCAGGGTGCATAATCTGACACTTCTCACGCTGTCAGGTGATGACAGGCTGACAAGAAATTCACTGGTGCAGTTCGACCAGTCGCGGATTCCTGAGGGGCTTACCTATGCATGTTACCCTAATGCCTTTCATCTTGTCATTCCATCTTATTCCCTGATCTGGATTGACCAGGTATATGATTATATGATGTGGAAAGACGATTATGAGTTTATTAAGCAATTTGAGCTGGGGATCCAGAGCGTTCTGCACTGGTTTGAACAAAAGTTGCAGCCCAATGGATTGCTGGGGCCGATGGACTGGTGGGGGGCACTTGCCTGGCCACGGCACTATGTAAACGGAGAACCTCCGGGAATTTATGAAGGGAACAATACATTGTACAGCCTTCATTATGCTTATACCCTACAACATGCTGCAGAAATTTTTTCATATCTGGGAAACCGTACCTTGTCGAGGCGATATCTGCAACAGGCGCACAGGATTAACAGAGCCGTGAACAGGCTGTGCAGGGATAATGATGGTTTTTATACTGAATCGCCCGAAAACAGCCAGGTTAGCCAGATCACAAATATAATGGCCATTCTTTCGGGTGCAGTAACGGGCGACCATGCACAGCAACTTATGCGCCGGCTGCTGGAACCACGTGACTGGCACGGGCAGGTGGACCTGTTTTTACACTTATATTTATTTGAGGCCATGAACCGATCAGGCTTGCAGGAACATTTCCTTTCGGAACTGAGCGAATGGCAACTGATGAAAGATCGTGGCCTGACAACCTTTGTGGAGGTTCCTTTGGAGTGGGGGGAGGAAAACCAGCGGTCGGAATGTCATCCCTGGAGCAGTTCTCCCAACTATCATTTTTTTCGTTCAGTATGTGGCATTCAACCCACTGCGCCTGGTCACAGGAAGGTGGATATAACTCCTGCATTGGGCGAATTTGGTGAGATCAGGGCACTTTACCCGCATCATCTCGGGAATATAGAAATGAACCTTATACAGGATGGTTCAAAAATAAAAGGCAAAATTACAGTTCCGGCGGGTATGGAAGTTACTTTACGTCAGGGCAGGCAAAAGATGCTGTTGAAACCCGGAAAACAGGAAATAAATCTTTAACTTTATCAAAACCTTTCGCTATGAAACCAGGACTTTTGCTGAACAGCCTCATAATTCTGGCTGTTCTCTTTCATGCTTCAGCAGTTTCTGCACAAACTTCTGACAATCCTGAACAGGATGGTGTAGTGCAGAGGAGTGATTTTATTATTACCAGTTATGGCAGTACCATAGGGGAAATCAGCACAGAATCCATTCAGAGGGCTATTGATGAATGTGAGGCTGCAGGAGGAGGACGGGTTATTGTTCCGGCAGGAACTTTCATTACAGGTACGCTTTTTCTGAAAAGCAATGTAAACCTTCATCTGGAACATGGGGCTGTTTTAAAAGGAAGTACAAACCTGAATGATTATTCAAGGCAGGGAAGATCTCCGGGCATAATCTATTGCGAAGATGCCATCAATGTAGCGATCTCGGGCACGGGCACCATCGATGGAAGTGGTGACAGTTTTTATGATTTTTCGGTGAATCATGTATACAATGAATTTGATAAGCAAAGGACCAGGCAAAAGGAAAATTATATGCCTGAAGGGGTATTTTTTACCGATGGTCCTGTTAAAAGAAAACGTTCACCCGGAATGACAATTGTATTTTTTCATTGTAACAATGTTTCGGTCAGCGGCATTACTGTAAAGGATACACCCATCTGGGCTTTTCGTTTTGGATTTTGTGATGGGGTGCTGGTTGACGGTGTTACAATCAAAAACAATCCCCTTGTTCCCAACAGCGATGGCATTCACTGCACCATTTCGAGAAATATACGTATATCAAACTGCAATATTTCGGGAGGGGATGATGCCATTGTCCTTACCGGGTTTCCCAAGGATGAGGAAACACCGGGATTGAACACAACAGAGCAGGCTCAACATACCTATGGCAACAAAACCATTTATGGTGAAAACATGACCGTTACAAACTGTGTGCTGAAATCTAGTTCAGCCGGAATCCGTATCGGATATGGCCAGCATCCCATCAGAAGATGCACTTTTTCAAATATAATCATACATGATTCCCATCGGGGTATCGGCATATTTGCCCACGATGCCAGCAACATCGAAGATTTGTTATTTTCCAATATCATCATTGAAACCAGGCTGCATAATGGTCAGTGGTGGGGTCATGGCGAACCCATACACTTATCATCTGTTTCCAGGTTTGAGGGTCTCAAGGCAGGTCAGATCAAAAATGTACAGTTCAATAACATCATAGCAACAGGAGAACAGGGAATTCTGGTTTACGGACTGGATGACAGTCCCATGGAAAACATTACATTCAATCATATAAAATTGCATATGAGGAATGGAAAAGAAACCATGGCATATGGGGGGAACTTTGATTTGCGGCCGGCCACTCCTATTTCGATGCAAATATTTGAACATGATATACCGGGCATTTATGCACAACATGTAAATGGTTTGGCCCTACGTGATTTTTCCTTGTCATGGGGCCCTGATCTGCCATCATTTTTTACCCATGGAATTGAATGTGTGAATGTAACGGATCTTGCTGTTGACAACTTCAAAGGCTCGGGTAATCCCAATGCTTCAGGAAGTCAGAAAATGAAGCTTACCAATACTTCTTATCTCAGTAAATGAAGAATAAAACCAAACTTATGAAACGACAGTTCCTGATCATTCTGCTATTGGTATTTCAGGTTGTATCCTTAAGAGGACAGGTTGTGTTTGGAGAAGAATCGGGTATGTACAGCACCCTGTTAAATGATCTGAAAAAGAACCTTTATGAAAAATCGCGGATAAAAACAGTTACCCTTGATGGTGAGGAAAGGCGTATGTTTATTTCGTGGGTGCGCGACCACATACATACCATTAAGGCTTACAAATACTGGGAGGATGATCTGTCCAGTTATAATGCTTTTTTTATGGGCAGACAGACACCTAAAGGGATGTATTTCGATTACTGGATGTCGTATAAGGATCAGAATGTCGGGCAGCTGTTTTTTACGAATGTTTTTGACAATGAATTTTATTTTGTAGATGTCAACAATCAGAACTTCTTTTTCAGGATGCCCATTGAGGCGGACCTGGAATATCTGATGGTAGAAGGTGTGTATACCAGCTGGCAGTCATCAGGCGACACCGCATACCTGCGAAAATGGCTCCCTGTCCTGGTTAAGGGAATGAAGTATGAGATGACAGATCCTCTGCGCTGGTCGGAGGAATACCTCCTTGTGAAAAGGCCCTATTCCATCGATACATGGGATTTTACATCCGAGCCTGACAGCCTTACAGGCGTTGACAGGCTTTTGTATCATATAGGCAACACCCCCGAAACGCCTAAGGGAATCATGCATGGCGACAACAGTGGAATGTATCAGGCATGCAAGCAACTTGCAGAACTTTTCAGGGCTACAGGCGATCTGGAATCGGCCAGGGAATGGGAGTTACAGGGAGAACTTTTCCGGCACAGGCTGAATACACTCTGCTGGAATGGCAATCATTATGCCCACTTTGTTCCCATTCAGCCCGTACCTGCACATATTAAAACTGATCCCATTAACGCACTGGGTCTTTCGAATACTTATTCCATGAACCGCGGTGCGCCCACACAAGAAATGTCATATTCAATCATTGAATCATACAAGAAGGTATGGCAGGAGGTGAAAGGTGAATCTGTGGCAGAATGGTTTGGCATCTACCCTTTTATCGAACCTCATTTTGGCAAGTATAAAGTCGGGGAATACATGAACGGCGCCATCCTGCCCCTGGTGGGTGGAGAGCTGGCAAAGGCCGCCTTTCAGAACGGACAGGAACCTTATGCCGTGGAGATACTTCAAAGGCTCAATCAAATCATGGATTCAAACAACCGGCGACTTCCAGGCTGTGTCAGCCAGGATGGTACAGAACAGACAGAAGCAGTTCCAAATGAGTGGGGGCAGGCTGCATTTGTCAGTGCGCTTGTAGAAGGACTGGCGGGTGTGGTGGACAAAAATGTACAATTCAGGGAAGTGGAGATATCTCCCCGGTGGTACTTTGCCGGCGTTGATAAAACTTCTGTAGACGTAGGATATGGTGGCGATGGTAACCAGGTGAAGTATACATATTCTTTTCAGCGTGGCAGTAACATGATGAAGATGACAACGTCCGGGAGTTTTGAACAATATACCCTGAGGGTTCCAGTTCCGGCAGGAAAAGGATATGTGTCTGCAACTGTTAACGGTAGAAGGGTTAATGCTGAACCTGATATGGTAAATGGCTCTCCTTATATGGTTATTAAAGGCAGCGGGAGTAAAAATCAGATAGAAATCAGGTTCAGATAGATGAAAAGTTATTTTAATATATGGCTTGTATTGATGTTTATCTTCCCAGGCAGCCTTGAGGCGCAGGATGTGTATGAACAATACAGGAAGGACTGGCTTTACAAGAGTAACCTATATATGCCCGGATTACGGGCAACAGTTGTAAACCCCTTTCAGGTTGTTGCACTGGTCACCGACAGTGCTGCATTTCAGCATGTCAGGGCAGTCAGGAAGGGAGAACCGGCACTATATTACAGTTCATCACTCAAAAAGAATAAAGAAGGCTATGTTCTTGATTTTGGAAGGCATCTTACAGGATATGTAAGCTTTATTATTGAATCTGATATCCCGGCACATGCCCCTGTGCAAATTGAAATTAAACTTGCAGAAGTACCTGCAGAGATGGACGCTTCCTTTGATTCATATAAAGGTACGCTTTCTAAAGCATGGCTCCAGGAAGAGATTATAACCCTGCACACGCTGCCCGATACAGTTGTTTTGCCTAACCGGTATGCATTCCGGTACATCCGGTTCAGGGTGCTGGCTTCAGCCGGTGATATGGATTTTTTTATCAGGAAGGTAGAGTGTACTGCAGTTTCTTCAGCAGGTGATGACCAGTTGAAGGAAATGATGGCGGAGGATGATGCCTTAAAGGCTGTAACCGATGTTTCGCTGGCCACTCTTGCAGAATGTATGCAGACTGTTTTTGAAGACGGGCCAAAGCGTGACAGGAGGATATGGGTTGGCGATTTGAAACTTCAGGCACTTGCAAATTATTATTCATTCCAAAATTATGACCTGGTGAAAAGGGGCCTTTACCTTTATGCTGCAACTGCTGCAGAAAACGGACTTGTATATGGCACCCTGTTTGAAAAACCTGTGCCTCATCCTCAGAGGCATTTCCCCATCGATTACTGCCTGCTATATAATACGGTTCTGTATGATTATTATGAAGCCACTGGTGACAGCAGAGTACCGGAGGATCTATGGCTGGTGGCAAAATATCAGGTATTGAATGTTCTGCCGCATATTTCAAAGGAAGGGATATTTATACCCCCGGGTGACTGGTGGTATTTTATTGACTGGAACGAAACTCTTGACAAGCAGGCAGCCCTTCACGGAACAGTCATTTACAGCCTTGTGAAGACTTGGGAGCTTGCCCGCATCCTGAACAGACAAGATGAATTGCCGGAGCTTCCTGCCATTATTTCTTCCATGAAAAAGGCAGCCCTGAGAATATATTTCAACAGAGAAAAACAATTGTTTACAAGTGGCCTTACAGGCCAGATATCTGCAGCCTCACAAGTATGGATGATTTTATCAGGAGCAGTTTCGCCAGATGAAGGGAAAACTTTGTTCAGCCGCCTGAAGAACGAAGATGATGTAGTCAATCCGGTCTCACCTTATCTCTACCATTATGTAGTGGAAGCAATGATTACATGCAGGATGTATGATGAAGCAAAGGTATTGCTCCTGGATTACTGGGGAGCTATGGTTGAAAAGGGTGCCGATACATTCTGGGAAGTATATGATCCGGAAAATGATTTTTTATCACCCTATGGCTCATATATGATGAACAGTTACTGTCATGCATGGAGCTGTACACCTGTTTATTTTATAAGAAAGTACAGCGACAGGTTATTTCCCGGAAGTAAATAAATGAGTTAATATATCAACCAACTAAAAATGAAAACTGGAATTACAAGTCTTACAAATTCATTTCTGATTTTAGGATTGCTGGCAGGGATTTTTTTTTCGTGCAGTAATCAACAGTTTAAACCTGTTAATCCCAATATTACACCGGAAGCCAGTGAATTACTGCAGTACCTTTATTCCATCAGGGGGAAGCAAACCCTTTCGGGGCAGCATAATTATCCACATGAGCTGACCCGCTCAACCGATTCTGTGATTGCCATCACAGGTAAAACCCCTGTTGTATGGGGCACCGATATTTCTTCTCTTGATGATGCGTTGCTGGAAGAGGCAAAAAAGCAGTATGCCAGTGGTTCAGTTATCACCCTGATGTATCACCAGGTAAAGCCTTTTCACCACGACAGCATGGGTTTTTCAAGAAGTGTACAGGGAATGGTAACCGATGAAGAGTGGGAACAGATTATAACTCCCGGCACAGAATACCATAAGATGTGGTTGATTCAGATTGACTTACGGGCAGAATTCCTTAAGAAGTTCAGGGATGCGGGGATCCCTGTTTTATGGAGGCCTTACCACGAAATGAATGGTATGTGGTTCTGGTACGGTAACCGGCAGGGGGAAAACGGAATAATAAAGTTGTGGCGAATAATGTATGACCGGTATACAAACTTGCATGGACTGAATAACCTCCTTTGGGTATGGAATGCCAATGCACCCCGCGACTGGAAGGATGATGAAGCATACCCATATGAGTTGTTTTACCCCGGAGAGGAATATGTGGATGTGCTGGCAGCTGATATTTATAAAGCCGATTATAAACAGTCGCACCACGACCAGCTTGTGGAACTTGGCAAAGGGAAAGTAATAGCATTGGGAGAAGTGGGTGCACTGCCCTCACCAGATATATTGAAACAGCAGCCGGAATGGACATGGTTTATGTGCTGGGCTCATTTTCCCTGGACCCATAATACGAGGGAACAGGTGCTGGAATTGTATCAGGATGCGAGAGTGTCAAGCTTAGATTAAATAAATTTTTCCCCTGTAAATATAAATATGTAAAAGGAGTATTATAATGATTTCAAAGGGAACAATAAAAATCACAGGTTTTATTTTACTGGTTTTCATAATTGGAAATGTCAATGCCCAACCTGCACCGTGGGTTTCATACCCATCGGCAAACCAACTTGCCTATGGAGTATTTCATTTCAGAAATACATTTAACCTGGAGGAGGTGCCTCAGAAACTGGTTGTCCATGTTTCTGCCGATAACCGGTATAATCTTTTTGTAAACGGGAAGAGGATATGTTACGGCCCGGCAAAAGGTGATCTGCAAACATATAAATACGACGTTGTTAATATTGCCCCTTTCCTGAAGCAGGGTGAAAATCTGATTGCTGCTCTGGTATATAATGGTGGTGATGACAAGCCACTTGCGTTCTTATCGGTGCAGACGGCATTCATGCTTCGTGCGGAAGATGAAGCATACAACCTGTTAAATACCGGTTCCGGCTGGAAGGTTTATCAGAACCCTGCATATGAGGTGATATCCTATTACGAAATGCTGTTCAGGGAGCGCTGGTTTTATGGCTTTTATGCCTGCGGGGGAGGCGATGAAGTGTTTGCAGAAAAATACCCCTGGGGCTGGGAAAATCATGAGTATGATGACAGCAACTGGGTGGCTGCCCAGCCATTGCGGTTCGACAAGCAGCCTCCGTGGAACCTGGTCCCCCGCAACATTGCATTTATGGCTGATCATCTGGTATATCCTGAGAAGATAAGGAAGGTTGAGGGGGTAAATTTATCAACTGGAAACTGGAACGGACAAACAGCACTTAAAATTCCGGCTAATACAAAAGCATCTGTCCTTGTGGATTTTGAGGTGTTGACAATGGGTTACCCTGAACTTATACTGAAAGGCGGAGCCGGAAGCCGGGTACAGGTGAAGTATGCCGAGGCCTTGTATGAAGAAGTGCACCTGAAGGCACACCGGGATTCAGTAAATAACCTGAATATGTTTGGTGTCTGGGATATCTTTCATGCTGATGGTGCTGAAAGAACCTTCCGCCCCTTATGGAAGCGCTGCTTCCGGTATGTTCAGTTCAATGTGGAAACCAAAGACGAGCCACTGGAGATCGCTTCATATATTGTAGAATATTCAGGTTATCCCTATCCTGAAATGGCCGGGTTTGAAAGTGACAACCCGCGCCTGAACGAAATATTCAGGATGAGCCAGCGTACACTTGAAATGTGCTCAGGAGAAACTTACTATGATACCCCGTTTTATGAGCAGCTGAGCTATGGCGGCGACAACCGTCCGATATCTGCCATTTCGGTATACAACTCCAATGATGACCGTTTGCTAAGGGAAGTTCTCCGGCTTTACCCACAGTCGGAGAACAGGGAAACCGGTTTATTTAAATCAGCTTACCCATCACGTTTCGATTTCGACATGGGTAGCTGGTCGATGGCATGGGTGCAAACCTTGAAGGATTACTATTTCTGGCGGGGTGATTCGGCTTTTGTTCTGCAGTTTTATGATAAAATTGAGGGAGTGCTGCGTTTCTATGAACGTCATCTTGATGAGCGTACAGGGATGATTGGCACAGTTAAGAATCAAAATTTCATCGACTGGAGCATTAGCAAAGGCAGCCTGCCCCGGCCGGATGAGAAAAGGGAGATGCGACAGTCTGCCTTGCTTACCCTGTATTTTGCACATACCCTCGACTGTGCTGTCGGTTTATACCGTGAAATTGGACTTTCAGACCGCGCTGTACATTGGGCCAGTGTTTCCCGGGGAATAAAGATGGCTGTTTATAACAATTGCTGGGATGAGGAAAGACAGATCTTCCGTGATTACGCCGACAGGGAAATCTATTCCCAGCATACAAATATTATGGCAATTCTTTGTGATGCAGTACCTCCTTCTATGCAAACTGAGTTGTTGCACAGGATACTAAATGATGACGGTTTTGAAGAAATGGCAAGTTCCTACTTCTCTTTCTTTCTGTTTGAAGCAATGGATAAAACAGGCAACGGGCACCTTTACCTTGATAACCTTGAATTCTGGCATCAATTCATTGAAAGGGGACATACAACCTGCGGTGAAACAGGCTTTGCATCGCACGACCGTTCCGACTGCCATGCATGGAGCGCACATCCAGCCTATCACATGCTGAGCATAGTTTGTGGGATCAAGCCAGGTGATATTGGTTTCAACACTGTTAAAATAAAGCCTCATCCCGGTGAATTAAATTATATAAAAGCTGATATGCCTCATCTGAAAGGACGTATTGAAGTTGAATACAGGCAGGTCAGGAAAGGGTTACAATCCCGGATTGTTCTACCTTCCGGCATGAGTGGAACTTTTGAGTATAAAGGCATGGTCAGGATGCTGAAGGAAGGTGAAAATAGTTTTATTTTGTAGAGGATGTTTAAAATATAAAAATATGGAAACCAATAAAATGAACCTGAAGCCTGTGCACATGTACATACTTACTGCACTACGTGTGATCATCGGCTGGCACTTCCTGTACGAAGGCATTGTAAAGCTTCTGTCGCCCGGGTGGAGCGCCTATGGTTACCTGATGAATTCATCTGGTTTTTTGAAAGGGTTATTTACAGCCATGGCTCAGAACGATGCGGCACTGGCTGCGGTTGACTTTCTGAATGTATGGGGACTGATCCTCATTGGCCTTGGACTTATACTGGGATTGCTGACCCGTGTAGCACAGTTCGCAGGTATCGGGCTTCTTGCTGTTTACTATCTTGCCAATCCGCCCTTTGCCTCCAATCCGGGTAATGGGTTTGAAGGCAGCTACCTCGTGGTGAGCAAAGATATAATTGAACTTACTGCCTTGGTTATCCTTTCTTTTTTCAGAACAGGTAAATTTCTTGGGCTCGACGGGCTGATAGATTCCTATTTCAGTAAACGCCTGCAAAGAGTAAACCAGTCCGACCGGAAAGAACAGCCGGCCATGGCTGAACCTGATGTAAATGGGATCAGGCGCCGTGAGGTGCTTCGCCATCTGGCCACCCTTCCTGTGCTTGGCGCCTTTTCACTTGGAGTTGCTTCAAAACTGAAGATGTACAGCAGCGAGGAGCAGGGACTGGCTGATGCCATATCGGGAGCCAGTATCAAGAAGTTCGAGGTAAAGCAAATTTCTGACCTGAAGGGGGTGCTGCCAAAGGGAAAAATTAAGGACAAGGTATTCAGCAAAATGATATTGGGTGGCAACCTGCTCAGTGGCTGGGCTCACTCCCGCGACCTGATATATGTATCATCTCTTGTAAGGGCTTACCATACCAAACAGAAAATATTCGAAACATTCCAGGTGTCGGAACAGTGTGGTGTCGATACACTGCTTTCCAATACGGTAATAGGTCCTGTCATTAATGAGTACTGGAAAAAGGGATATGGGAAAATGCAGTTCATAGCCGATTGTGCGGGATTGAATTATGACGGGACAGGTACTCCAACTCCCAAACCTTACAATGAGTATATCGACATTGTAAAGAAAGCGATAGATGAAGGTGCCACTGCCTGTTATATCCAGGGGGAAACTGCTGACCATTATATTGAGCACAACCGTATAGATGAAATCGTAGGTGCCATGAACCTGGTGCGTAATGCAGGGTTGCCTGTAGGGATTGGGGCCCACCGCATAGAAACCATTAAGCGCTGCGTGGAACTGGGACTTGAAACCGATTTCTGGATGAAAACCCTTCATCACCATAACTACTGGTCGGCGAAGCATCCTGAATGGCATGATAACATGTATTGTTTTAAGCCAGAAGAGACAATCAATTTTATGAATTCGCTTCCTCAGCCGTGGATCGCCTTTAAGATTCTTGCAGCAGGCGCGCTGCGGCCGGAAGAAGCGTTTCAATATGCATATCAAAACGGAGCTGATTTTATTTGTGTAGGCATGTACGACTTCCAGGTGGTTGATAATGTGAATACAGCCGTTGCAGCCTTATCGAATGTAAAAGAAAGACTGCGGCCCTGGATGGCATAAGGGTTCGGTAGATCACTTAGAAAGAATAATCTGAATTTTTAAACCGATACCGGCTATGAGAAATTATTTGTTTGTTTTGTTTCTGCTGTTTTTTGGCCTGAATATTTCTAATGCACAAAATGGACAAGGTGAGGTGCCAATAAAAGTTGAAATAAAAAAGGAACAAGGAGAATTTAAGCTCTATAAAAACAGCAATCCTTATTTTATTAAAGGGGCTGTAGGCTGGGATTTTCTTGAGGAATTAAAAGCTGCAGGGGCAAACTCTTTGCGCACATCTCCAAAACTGCTCGATGAAGCATACCAGCTGGGATTTTCAGTATTGGTAAATCTTCCGATGCAGGCTGAACGCAGCGGCTTCGACTACAACGACGAAAAGGCAGTGAAAGTACAATATGAACGTGTAAAAAAGATTGTTCAGGAAAATAAGGACCATCCTGCCGTGCTGATGTGGGCTGTAGGCAATGAACTGGATCACATCCCCGGCGACCTGGACTATAACCTGAAGATGTGGGATGCCGTTAATGAAATTGCCGGCATGATTAAAGAGCTTGATCCCCATCATCCCGTGCTGACAGTGGTTGGATATGGAAAGCTTGAAAAGATCAATGACATAAAGGAACGGTGCCCCAACATCGATCTGCTGGGCATCAATGCATATGCTGCTTTGCTTGATGTGCCTGAATGGCTCCGGAAATACAACTGGGATAAGCCATATGTTGTAACCGAATGGGGCCCTTCAGGATGGTGGGAAGTACCCCGCACCAAAACCGGGGTTGTGATTGAAGAAACCAGCTCAGAGAAGGCATCTGTGTATCGCGACAGGTATGAAAAAGTGATCCTGGGAGACAAGCGGTGCCTTGGTTCCTATGTATTTTTGTGGACAAGCAACCGGCAGGAACGTACGCACACCTGGTTCAACATGTTTCACAACAATCTGAAAACGAAACCGTTGAGGTGATGCAGTACATGTGGACAGATAACTGGCCCGAAAACCGTGCCCCTCAAATCAATGAACTGCTGATAAATGGGCAAGTGGCAACCGAAAGCATTGAACTCGCCCCCAACACCATCCATACAGCCCTGGTGCAGGTTACCGACCCTGATAACGATGAACTGCGGTATGAATGGGAACTGTTACCCGAACCCGATCAGTTTGGAGCCTATGCTGGCCAGGGTGAAAGGAAACCGCAACCGGTGGAAGGATTTATGATGGGGAGGAACACAAACGCCATTCAGTTCCGGGTGCCTGACGAGAAGAACAGGAATTACCGGTTGTTCGTATACGTATATGATGAGAAGGGAAACATTGGTGTTGCGAACATCCCGTTTTATGCTTCAGAAAGTGTAGAAACAGGCCGGGTTGAAAAGCAATGGGAATCCCTTTTCAATGGGAAAAACCTCGATGGATGGAAGGTGAGAGCAAAACCTGAAGATGTGGAAAAGAATTTCTGGAAGGCAGCCGAAGGAAAGATCATAGCCTACTCTTTAGGCGACAGTCTGCACGACTATGTATGGCTTATGACCGATGCAGAATATGATAATTTTGAACTGAAACTGCAGTTCCAGGCTTTCTCTCACTCGCCGGGCAACAGCGGCATTCAGATTCGCAGCCGGTATGATGAGGATACCTTCTGGCTCAATGGGCCTCAGATCGACATTCATCCCCCGGGGCCATGGCGCACAGGCATGATGTGGGATGAAACCCGTGGCAACCAGCGATGGATATTCCCCGACCTGCAACCTCCTGCATGGGTGGATAATCAAATGGCAATAAACCCGGCTGTCATCTTTTTTGCAGACGATGAAGATGTCTGGAATTCATTTCATGTAAAGGCTGAGGGGATGAAAATCAAGGCCTGGCTGAACGGAACCCTGGTTACTGACTATGATGGAGTAAATGTACTGAATGATCAAAACCACAAAGAAAAACGGGTGGGAGAAAAGGGGCATATTGCCTTACAGATTCATTCACATGACCAGCTAAAAATATATTTTAAAGATATCTTTATCAGAAAGCTATAAAGGGAAAGCTGCCTTCAGGTAAAGAATCACATTGTTTTTGTAACAATTATATGAAAATATCCGGCTTGTTTTATGGTGCAGCGTTACTGCCTGTCATTGTATCCTGTAATGATAAAGCAGAGCGGCAGGTGACTTCCATCAGGAATGTAGTAGTCATTGTTGCCGATGATCATGCTCTAAAGGTCACAGGAACCTACGGCAACAACATTATCCGTACTCCTAATATCGACAAACTTGCCCGGGAAGGAGTGATCTTTACCCATGCCTATTGTAATTCACCTATATGCAGCGCATCTCGCCAATCGATGTTAACGGGGAAGTATCCTCATGCCATAGGGGTGAACCTTCTTTTTACTCCCTTTCCAGATGAAGGAAATACTACAATAGCCGAGCACCTGAGGGACAGGGGTTATAAAACTGCACTGGTTGGAAAAACGCATTTCAATAACTGGGCCTGGGCACCTATATATGAGGAAGGTCTTCCGGATCATGGTTTCGATACATTAATTGAAGGTGCTCATTACCGTCGGTATTTACAGCAGAACCCGCAACCTGCACTGCCTGATAAAACAGAATTTTATACTCCAGGTAAAATTGCTGCTGATAATATTCCAGAATGGATGAACAGCAGGAACCTTCCTCAGCCGGTATATGATGAATACAGTTCAGGTACCTTTTATGCACGGCAGGCGGTTCAGTTCATGAAGGAGAACAAAGAAACTCCTTTCTTCCTGTGGGTGGCATTTTTTGAACCACACCACCCTTACTATTATCCTGTGGAGTATGCAGGTAAATATAATCCTGCCGATATGCCCCTGCCTGAGGGAAGTCCTGAAGATGACCGCTGGATTCCTACGAAGTTCCGCGATCTAACCGGTGAACAGAGACGGGGAATCATTGCTGCCTATTATACCTCTTCAGAGTACATGGATAAAAATATAGGCCTTGTTTTGGATGCATTAAAAGAAAATGGCCTGGAAGAAAATACACTGGTGCTTTACCTGAGCGACAATGGTTACCTGCTCAACGACCACCGGAGATTTGAAAAGCATACCATGTGGGAGGAAGCCATCAGGCAGCCCATGATTCTGAAAGCAGGAACAATATACGAACCTGGTTCCCACACAAATGCTCTGGTGGAATATGTTGATGTCGTGCCCACTATTCTTGAGATTCTGGGTGAACCTTCAATAGATGAGGTGCAGGGAAAAAGCTTTCTGCCTGTATTGAATGGCAAGGCAGGAGAACACAGGGACATTGCTTTCTCTACTTACCTCGAGGATAACATGGCTATGGTTTGCAATAAAAAGTGGAAGTATGTCTTTACCACCGGCAGCCGTGATCTGGGGATCGGGTATGCCACCGGTTACGGTCCTTCAGGCATTGTGCACCGGTTGTATGATCTTGAAAACGACCCACTGGAGGAAAGAGATGTGTCGGCTGAGTTTCCGGATGTACTGGATGAAATGCAGCAGGAAATGCTCAAAAGATTTAACGAAACACATCCCGATGCTGACCGGCTTCCGGGAAAACTGACCCTCGAGGGAAAGCTGGTGTGGTTCTGCGAACCTCGTGATGTAGGTACAGATCAGTCGCCAGTTGATGCGCCTGTGAGGGTGTTTAAACAGTAAGTTAAGTCTCCGGTTGTGCATTTTCAAACAAAAACACTATTTTCAGGTGCTCATTAATTCAGGTCATATAATGAAACCATTTAATTTCAGCGCAACATGTTTTATATTGATTTACCTCCTTCAAGTATCAGGACTGCAGGCTCAGACCGTCGGGCAATGGGAGGTGAATACAATTACATTTATCTCAAAAACTGCTTACGATAATCCTTACTCAGCCATTCCGGTTAATAGCACAGATGATCTGCTGAAGGTAACATTTACCGGAATTTCCGGTGAAGCCAAAGGCCACCAGCTGGTGCTTGCCGGATTCTGGTCCGGTGGGAATGAGTGGCGTGTAAATTTTGCTGCACCTTATCAGGGGAGGTGGGAGTATTCATCTGCATCAAAAGACAGAACCCTGAATGGCAAAAAGGGCAGGATAGATGTCAGGGAAAGGAGTCAGCCGGAGCTGGATACCAATCCTGTGCACAGGGGTCCTATCCTGGTCAGGCAATCCGGCGATAATAAGGGGCACTGGTTTGAGTATGCTGATGGTGAGCCTTTCCTTTGGGTAGGTGATACATGGTGGAACTGGACCAACAGGAGGATCCAATTTGAAACCTGGCAGCAGATGGTGGATAACCGGGCTGAAAAGGGCTTCAACATCGGGCAGCTTTTTGTTCCCGGCAACGGTTGGGGAAGGGAAAGTTCCCTTCTCGATGAGACATATTCGGTTCTGGATACCGAACATGCAGAAAAGGTGGAAAAGATGATTGCATATGCCAATTCAAAAGGCATCACAGTGTGGATACATGGCTGGTGGAGCCGCCCTGATCTGGATAAAAGCATAGGCGCAGAAAAAATGAAGCGCTGGTGGAGGTATCTCGTTCACCGCTTTGGCGCCTATAATGTGATTTGGGTGCTGGCAGGTGAATACAACATGCACAACAATGCAGGGTATAGCCTTGATTTCTGGAAGGAACTGGGTGCAATGGTTAAATATGAAGATCCCTACAAACATATTGTCAGTCTGCATAACACGCCTCCTTTCTGGGACGGAGGTGCAGAAGCCCCGCAGTGGTCGACGGGGGAAGTATTGCATGATGAACCCTGGCTTGATTATAACCAGTGCCAGAGTGGACATGGTAAATATGCAAATGAAATGATCCCGGTTGTTGTTGCAGATGAGTATAAACGCACTCCTGAAAAGCCAATCGTGGTAACAGAGCCATGGTATGAATTTGTGGAAGGCAATCCGACCGGGAAAGATGTCCGTCTTGCGGCCTGGGGGGCAATCCTATCAGGTGCCGCAGGCCATACATATGGAGGCGGTCACGTGTGGCTGGCAAGCGTGCCCGAAGCACCTTCCCGCGGAGGCGGCGCATGGCCAATAGAGGTGGGTAAGGAAATCGAATCATTCGATTATGAAGGTGCAGTATCGATGCAGCACCTGGCTTCCTTTTTCAGGAACGTGAAATGGTGGGATATGAAACCTTCCCCTGAACTTGTAACAGACTCCCCGCAGCCATTCTGCCTTGCCAACCAGGGAAAGGAGTATGTTGTTTACCTTCGCTATGGGGGCATGATGCACCTCGACATGGGTGAAGCGGCTGCAGGAAAATCATTCTCCTGGTACTGGTACAATCCGGCTACCGGAGAATCAACATCTAAAAGGCAGGTGAACGGCGGGCGTAAGGTTCAGTTTACGGCTCCGGGAATGTACCCGGGTACCCTTGACTACAGCGACTGGGTGCTGCATATAGTTAGTGAATAACATCAATTGAATCAGAATAATGAATTTACATAAGCCGTTTTCTGTTATATCAGCCTTGCTGATCTGCCTTTCTCTTCAGGCTCAGCTTCAGACAACTGAATCGTGGTATCCTTTTTCTCCTTCCGGTACTTTTGAACCGGGTGTTATTGGAATGGAGTCGTGGCTGGATGCCCCTGCCGGTAAACATGGTTTTGTGCAGAACAGGGATGACAGGCTGGTGTTTGAGAACGGGAAGGAAATTAAATTCTGGGGAACCAACATATGTAGCAGGCTGCCATATGTAAGTGCAGAAAAAGCTGACAGTTTTGTGAATCTGCTTGGAAAGTACGGGATGAATGCTGTCCGCTTCCATAAATTTTCATGGTATGCCTATCACAATAACAAGTCAACGGAATTCAACCCGGATATGTTTCAAAGGTTCGATTATTTCCAGGCAAAGCTGCGTGAGAAAGGGATCTATTACGGATGGTCGCATATTTATGGCCACAGGGTTATGCCGGATGACAGCAGCCGTCTGCTTGCCTATTCTGAAATCAAAAACCTGAAATACCCCTGGTCACATCTGAATGGTTCAACCTCCAGCCTTGTAAATT
This sequence comes from Bacteroidota bacterium, assembly GCA_023412195.1. Taxonomy (GTDB): domain Bacteria; phylum Bacteroidota; class Bacteroidia; order Bacteroidales; family Prolixibacteraceae; genus Mariniphaga. The sequence continues at coordinate 4,261 of JAEYNZ010000122.1, read as the reverse complement.
TTGCCCCTGACCTGCAACAACTGAGCATCGACCTGACGGTGAACATGCTACAGCATGTGAATCCACATACCGGCCTTCGTTATGCCGATGACCCGGCTCTGGCGTTTATAGAGTTCCAGAACGAAGACAATATCTTCTGGAGTGCTATAGGCCGCTCCCTTGAACAGGCACCTACTTACCGGGCATTGCTTTGCAGGCAATTCTCCCAATGGCTGAAAGAAAAGTACGGAAGCCAGGAAAAACTTAATGAGGCATGGGGTGCTGGCAACCTTCCTGAAGGGGAAACCCTTGAAAAGGAAAACATTTTTCCCGATCCCAACCACGGGCTTTTCAGCTGGGATTACGAAACATCGCTGAAGGAAAACCGCCCTATGGCAATTCATATTCTTGATAAGATGAGGTTCCTGTATGAGAAGCAGGTGGATTTTTACAAGAAGTTTGAAAAGGCGGTACGTGAAACCGGTTATAAAGGTGTGCTGGTATCTTCATGCTGGCAGGCCGGATCAGGTATATCACACCTGTATAACCTGCATGCCGACTACGGGGCAGGAATGATTGACCGTCACAACTATTTTGGCGGAGGGGCAGGAGGGCACCGCATGTCGGCAGGTAAAGTAAACAATACCCCGCTGGTGTCGCAGCCGGGTTCAGGTTTGCTGAGCACGGGTCTGCAGGATGTGGTTAACCGCCCGTTTTCCTTTTCTGAGTGGATGAGCCTTGTTCCCAATGAATGGACAGCTGAAGCTGCGCCTCTGATAGCGGTGTATGGTATGGGACTTCAGGGATGGGATGCATCATTTTCATTTGCAACAGATATCCCCCGTTTCTCAAGGTACCTGCAGTCGGAAGGGCATGGCGTATATAACGCTACCAGTCCGCTGCACATGGGTCTTTACCCGGCACTGGCACGTATGATTTACCGTAATGATATTTCTGAAAGCCCCGTCATTTCAAAACGTAACGTGCACATCCCTTCACTGGCTGAAGGTAAAATGGGTTTCACTGAACTGGTGCAACAGGGTTATGACGACAAGCAGTTTTCAGGAACAGTCTCCCCTGAAATGCTTGCCGTAGGGAGGTTTCCTGTTAGCTTTAATGAAGAATATATGGAAACCGGGATTCCCGGTGTAACGAAATATTATGACCGCAATAACAAAGTTATTTCATCGGTTACAGATGAACTAAAGTGGCATTATGGTGAAAAGAAATATGTGTCAGTAGATACTAAGGGTACAAAAGGGGTAATCGGTTTTGCACAGAATGAAACAATACATCTGGGAGATTGGCAGATTTCTACAGACAATCCTTTTGCTGTTATCCTGGTCACCGATCTTTCTGAAAAAGGCGATTTAGCAACTGCTGAAAGAATACTGGTTACGGCTGTTGGCCGTGCCCGCAACACAGGAATGTTGTATGATTATTCCGGTGGAGAAACTACTTTAGTTCATGAAGGTACCACTCCCTTGTTGATGGAACCAGTGAAAGCAATGATTTCAGTTGAAAATTTATCTGCTTTCGAAGTATGGCTCCTGGATCATGACGGAGAGACGACTTCCCGTAAGCTGCCAGTCAAAAATGGTGCATTTACAATTGATGGATCTCAGGATAAAACCATGTATTACCTCATTATTAAAAAAGAATAGCACTTTTAGTTGTGCGCAGCACTCATCTCCTGTCCTGTTTCAGCTATTTTTTGCGGGGCGATAATTTCTGCAGTGTCTACTGCCTGGAAATAACGGACTGCCTTGCCTTCTTTAAAGGTCCAGGTATGCGTGGCATTTGCCCTGAATTTTCTTCCGGTAGCTTTCCATATTCCCGTGTAGAATCCTACCATCACAATTTTATCGCCTCCATCTACAAAATCCGTGATTTCAATGTTGAAATCATCATAATAATGCGGGATTTGAGCAAAAACATTCTCCATTACTTCCTGGATTCCCCGTGAAATGCCATCTCCTTTAACCAATGGAAGTCCGGTACAGGATGCCCAAACGATGTCAGGTGCCCAGTTGGCTGTAGCTTTAGCCAGATCTCCTTCTGCAAAAGCCTGGTAGCCTTGTTGTAATATCTCTAAATTGCTCATGGTAGACAAATTTAAAGGGTTAAGAAAAAGCACATATAATTTACGGATTTTTATTGAGCTGAAGGTTCTTTTTGTGTCTGATATTTAAAAGCTTAAAATATTTTCTTCCTTAAATTGGCAAGCTGTTCACCGGCATTATTGACTCGTGACGGTTTTGTGATTTATTAAAAAGAATTCTAAATTACATGCCTGATTGTCCACAACAAGAGCAGAAAGATGTTTTATATAATTGTACGTGCATGATCTAAGAAATAAAAGCACAGAAGAAAATATCATGCAGGTTCCATCCATCAGTTAAAAAACAAATGAAATACGGATGAAAATGATATTTTTGTTTGGAATTGTAACTCAGAAAATTTGTACTCCATGAATAGCCAAAGCTGGAAAAAAATCATCATCACCTTGTTCAGAGTAGCCATAGGCTGGCACTTTTTATACGAAGGCCTGTCAAAGCTATGGGCTGTTAACTGGACTGCCACCGGGTTCCTGGCCAACGCCACAGGGCCTTTTGCAGGGTTCTATCGCTGGATGGCTGCCTCCGAAGGATTGATGAACATCATCGACCCTGTAAATATTGCTGCACTGATTTTAATCGGCCTGGCACTCTTTCTGGGTTTAGCCATCAGGTATGCTGCCATCAGCGGAATTATGCTTTTGATGCTTTACTATTTTGCCTATCCACCATTTGGGGGCTCCATATTTGCTCCTGCAGAAGGCAGCCTGTTCCTTGTAAACAAGAACCTGATTGAAGCCATTGCCTTGCTTGGCATTCTGCTGATGAAGGAAAAAGGCTATGGCATTTATGCCCTTCCATGGTTTCAGCCAAAGAAGCAGGAAGCTGAGCTTGCTGTTGCACCACAGGTTTCCAATTCCCGCAGGGAGGCCCTCAAGAATCTGGCTACACTGCCTGCCCTTGGAATCATCGGGCTGGGTGCCTTCCGTGAATCACAGGAATTCGGTGTCGATACATTATCCGGAGCTACCATTCAGGTGGGTGGTGCCGATATCAGTGAATTGAAGGGTAAACTTCCAACCGGTATGCTGGGCAAGCATGAAATAAGCCGCCTGGTATATGGGGGAAACCTTATTGGAGGCTGGGCACACTCGCGCGACCTGATTTATGTTCCTTCCCTCTTCCGTGCCTACAACACCGAAAAGAAAATCTTCGAAACCCTGATGCTTGCAGAAAAAGCAGGCATCAATACAATCAACATCGGTTTCCCCACAATGGAAACCATGATGAAATACCGCAAGCTGACAGGCAGCAATATCAAGGTCATCACCCAGGTGCATCCCGATATGGAAAAGAACGATTTTTACGTGAATATCGATAAGGCTGTTGATGCAGGGATGGATATTATCCAGGTGCAGGGGAACTGGTGCGACTGGCTTGCACGCGACAACAGGCTGGATGTAATTGACAAGATGCTCGAAAGAATCCGCTACCATGGTATCACTGCAGGACTTGGCTGTCATACGGTGGATGCCCTTATTGCGTGTGAGCAGCAGGGCATCATCCCCGATTACTACATGCAAACCATGCACCACGACCAGTACTGGTCGGCACACCCAATGGAGAACCGTGTTGCCTACGAAGTGGACGGCAAGAAGTACCTCGATCATAATAAGTTCCATGATAACATCTTCTGCCTGTTCCCCGACAAGACAGTTGAATTTGTCAATCGTGCAAAGGTGCCTGTCATGGGATTCAAGGTCCTGGCTGCAGGGGCTATCAAACCAGAAGATGGCTTCAAATGGGCATTCGAAAACGGCGCCGACTTTATCTGCGTAGGCATGTTCGACTTCCAGGTGGTAAACGATGTGAACATTGCCATCGATGTGCTGAACAATATGCAGGGAAGAAAGAGGGAGTGGGTTACTTAAGCCTTAGGGACGGTACCTTCAGGTAACTTGTTTCCTAACTTCCAATCAGTAGGAATGCAAATTGAGCTTCCAGCCAAAATTTACAGTTTGCTTCAGTCGTCGTGCCTTATCCTTTCCCATGATGACCAGTTCTTTTATAATGAAATGCAAAGGAAGGCGGCGGTAATTAATTCCAGCAGATTGCTTCCCGCTCGTGCCTCGCGGTCGCAATGACGGTTCTTTGAATATATTGAGAGGAGAGGGGAGCAGGCGGCTGCGCGGCCGGCTTGCCTCTCCTATGCCCCCACCCAACAG
>JAEYNZ010000118.1 GCA_023412195.1 Bacteroidota bacterium | reverse complement strand
CACTTTCATACTCCTTAATCCTGGTTTTTTTAAACTCTTCGCTGTAGATTCTTTTTGCATTAAGCCTTACTTTTTTTTCTTCCATTTTTGACACTTTTTGTGTCAACCTATTTCAGGGAATGACAAGCTGAAATCTGGCATCAACAATCAACAACTTGTAACTCGTCACTCATAACTTGTCACTCCTAACCCGTAACTCGAAACTCGTAACAGTCCTTCACTTGCAGCTTGCCTGCCTACCGTCAGGCAGGCAGCTAACATCTTGCAGCTAACATCTTGCAGCTCTCTTTTAATTCTTTATTTTTGCGCTGAAATTAAAAAAAGGATCATGGCACAGAAACCTTCTATTCCAAAAGGAACACGCGATTTTTCACCTGCAGAGGTGGTCAGGCGAAATTACATTTTCGATACCATACGTAAAATATTCAGGCTGTATGGATTTCAGCCTATTGAAACACCTGCCATGGAGAACCTGTCGACCCTGATGGGGAAGTATGGCGAAGAAGGAGATAAATTGTTGTTTAAGATACTGAACTCAGGGGATTATTTGTCAAATGTTCCCGGAGAGGTGCTTGCTGAAGGCGATTCTAATAAAGTTACGCGGGAGATTTCAGAGAAGGGTTTGCGTTACGATTTAACCGTTCCCTTTGCCCGTTATGTTGTTCAGAACCGCAACGACATAGTATTCCCGTTCAGGCGATACCAGATCCAGCCGGTTTGGCGTGCCGACCGACCCCAGAAAGGGCGCTACCGCGAGTTTTACCAGTGTGATGTGGATGTGATTGGCAGCGACAGCCTGCTGAATGAAGCGGAGTTGATACAGATTGTGGATGATGTGTTTGGGTTGCTTAAAATCAATACGGTAGTAAAAATCAACAACCGGAAGATACTGGCAGGTATTGCAGAAATCATAGGTGAAAATGAGCGGCTGACCGACATTACGGTAGCCATTGATAAAATGGATAAAATTGGCCGTGAGAATGTAAATAAAGAACTTTCTGAAAAAGGGCTTTCACCGGAAGCAATAGGAAAGCTGCAACCAATACTTTCACTGCAAGGATCAACTGCTGAGAAGATTAGGCAGCTTGAAGACATCCTTGCCTCTTCTGAAACAGGATTTAAAGGGTTAGCTGAGATGAAAACCCTGTTTGGTTACCTTGAGCGCATGCAGCTAAAGACTGAGGTGGAACTGGACCTGACACTTGCACGGGGATTGAATTACTATACCGGTGCAATCATCGAAGTAAAGGCTGCCGGCATGGAAATGGGCAGTATTTGCGGTGGCGGCAGATACGATGACCTGACAGGTATTTTTGGCCTTCCGGGTGTGTCAGGCGTTGGTGTTTCCTTTGGCGCCGACCGCATATACGATGTGCTGGAGTACCTCACACTGTTTCCGGAAGAATCGGCTGAGATTACGAGGGTCATGTTTGTAAACTTTGGTGAAAGGGAAGAATCGTACTGCATGCCGGTGCTTGCCAGCCTTCGGAGGTCAGGAGTCAATGCTGAAATCTTTCCCGAAAGCGCAAAGATGAAAAAGCAAATGATCTATGCCAATAAAAAAGAGATTCCTTTTGTAGTTTTGGCTGGTGAATCTGAAATGGCAGATGGAAAATTTAACCTGAAGAATATGAAAACAGGCGAACAGCAGCTTGTTAATGCCGAAGAACTGATAAAAGTCGTTTCGCATTCCTGAATCTTCAGCGAACTTGCTCCAAAAACAGGGCAATGACAGCACATAAATTTTTTATAACACCTGCTGATCTGACTTATCAGGAAGTGCAGGCGATTCTTGAAGGAAATATTCATGTTGAGCTTTCCGATGAATCGGTCCGTCTCATTCAGCGAAGCAAGGAGTACCTCGACAGAAAACTGGAAGCTTCAGATAAACCTTTATATGGAATCAATACCGGTTTTGGTGCCTTGTGCGATATTGAAATTTCGAATAGCGACCTGAGCCGGCTACAGGAGAACCTGATACTTTCACTTGCCTGTAATCTGGGGCCGGAAGTTCCGGCCGATGTCGTTAAACTGATGCTTCTGCTGAAAGCCCATGCACTTGCAAAAGGTAATTCTGCTGTTCAACTGGTGACCGTTCAGCGGATCATCGATTTGTATAACTATGGTGTCCTTCCTGTGGTTTGTGAGCAGGGATCTTTGGGAGCAAGCGGCGACCTGGCGCCCCTGGCCATGCTGTTTTTACCATTGCTGGGACTGGGTGAGGTGAATTTTGAAGGTAAAAGAACTGAGGCTGTTCATGTTCTGAACAAGTTCGGATGGGAGCCCGTTAGGCTTCAGGCCAAGGAGGGGCTTGCGCTTCTGAACGGCACCCAGTTTATGACTGCTCATGGGGTATACTCCCTTTTGAAAACCTTCAGGATTATCGACCAGGCTGACATCATTGGAGCACTCTCACTTGAAGCTTTCGATGGATTGCTTGAACCTTTTATGGAAAACATTCAGAGGATCAGGCCTCACAAGGGACAAGCTCAGACTGCTGCCCATTTCAGGAAGATGCTTGCGGGCAGTGAAATGCAGCAGAAGCAAAAGGAGCATATACAGGATCCGTATTCATTCAGGTGCATCCCACAGGTGCACGGGGCTGTTCGTGATGCCGTAAATTTTGCTGCCGGAATATTTGCTACTGAGATGAATTCGGTTACCGATAACCCAACGGTTTTTCCCGATGAAGACCTGATCGTGTCAGGGGGCAATTTTCATGGGGAACCACTCGCCCTGGCGCTCGATTTCCTGGCGATGGCCTTGTGTGAGCTCGGCAGCATTTCCGAGCGGCGCATTTACCGGCTTATTGCAGGGGAAAGAGGTCTTCCCGAATTTCTTGTGGCCAATCCGGGGTTGAACTCAGGGTTCATGATACCACAGTATGCAGCAGCTTCAATCGTGAGTCAAAGCAAACAACTCTGTACGCCTGCCTCGGTAGATTCTATACCGTCGTCCAATGAACAGGAAGATCATGTCAGCATGGGAGCCAATGCAGCTACAAAAAACCTGAAAGTGGTTTTAAACACAGAAAAAATACTGGCCATCGAACTTTATAATGCTGCCCAGGCATTGGATTTCAGAAGGCCATTCAAAACATCTCCTTTTCTTGAAGAATTTCATTCAGAATACCGCCAACATGTGGATTTTGTGCAGCACGATGTGCTTATGTATGAAGGAATAAATAAGACAATTGATTTTTTAAACAAGTCAAAGGTCAGATTGGGATGAGCAGAGGGCAGAGGGGCACACCTGCCTGCCGGCAGGCAGGGAGCACAGAGCACAGAGCACAGAGCAAGGAACAAGGAGCTGACTTGTCCTGAAATAAGTTTACAGAAGAGATAAACAGATTTCAGGATTATGAAAAAGAAAGTAAATCATTACACGGACGAGTTCAAGTTAAAAGTTGTACAGGAGTATATTGAAACAGGCGTTAGTCGAGAAGAGCTAAAGAAGAAATATGGCTTTGGAGGGAATAATTGTATATCAAATTGGATGCGTAAATTTGATTTAAAATTACCTGATGAAGATCAATTTCAACAACTGCAGTTAATGG
>JAEYNZ010000077.1 GCA_023412195.1 Bacteroidota bacterium | reverse complement strand
GAACTGTACACTTTCTCCTTCCTTAACTTTTGTGCGGTCGGCTATGAAATCAGCAACCGGTGGCACAAGGGCTTCCACAGTTATATATTTATCCACTGTTTTAGTATCTGAACCATCTGTACCGGTTGCTGTAAGACTCACACGGTAACTTCCCGCTGTTGCATATTTTACGGATGGATTCTTCAAAGTAGAAGTTGATGGACTTCCACCATCAAGCGTCCAGCTCCATGACAGGGTATTGGAAGTTGATAAATCAGTGAACTGTACACTTTCTCCTTCCTTAACTTTTGTGCGGTCGGCTATGAAATCAGCAACCGGTGGCACAAGGGCTTCCACAGTTATATATTTATCCACTGTTTTAGTATGTGAACCATCTGTACCGGTTGCTGTAAGACTCACACGGTAACTTCCCGCTGTGGGATATTTTACAGATGGATTCTTTAAAGTAGAAGTTGATGGACTTCCACCATCAAACGTCCAGCTCCATGACAGGGTATTGGAAGTTGATAAATCAGTGAACTGTACACTTTCTCCTTCCTTAACCTTTGTGCAGTCGGCTATAAAATCAGCAACAGGTGGCACAAGGGCCTCAACAGTAATATATTTATCAACTGTTTTGGTATGGGAACCATCTGTGCCGGTTGCTGTAAGGCTTACACGGTAACTTCCGGCCGAAGCATATTTTACGGATGGATTCTTCAATGTTGAAGTTGAAGGATTGCCTCCATCAAAGGTCCAGCTCCATGAAAGAGTATTGGAAGTTGATAAATCAGTGAACTGTACACTTTCTCCTTCCTTAATTGTTGTACGCCCGGATGTGAAATCAGCAACCGGTGGCACAAGGGCTTCCACAATTATATATTTATCCACTGTTTTTGTGTGGGAACCACCTGTGCCGGTTGCTGTAAGACTTACACGATAGCTACCTGCCTTTGAATATTTTACGGAAGGATTCTTAGAGGTTGAAGATAATGGATTGCCTCCATCAAATGTCCAGCTCCATGAAATAGTATTAGTAGTTGACAAATCTGTGAACTGAACACTTTCTCCTTCCTTAACTTTTGTACGGTCGGCAGTGAAATCGGCGACAGTGTATGCAGTTTCAGTTGCTTCCACTGTTATATAATTATCCACTGTTTTGGTATGTGATCCATCTGTGCCGGTTGCTGTAAGGCTCACGCGGTAACTTCCCGCTGTTGCATATTTTACGGATGGATTCTTTAAAGTAGAAGTTGAAGGATTGCCTCCATCAAAGGTCCAGCTCCATGAAAGAGTATTGGAAGTTGATAAATCAGTAAATTGTACACTTTCCCCTTCCTTAACTGTACTATGGTCAGCTGAAAAATCAGCAACAGGTGGCACAAGGGCTTCAACAGTTATATATTTATCCACTGTTTTGGTATGGGAACCATCAGTGCCGGTTGCTGTAAGGCTTACACGGTAACTGCCGGCCGAAGCATATTTTACGGATGGATTCTTCAATGTTGAAGTTGAAGGATTGCCTCCATTAAACGTCCAGTTCCATGAAAGGGTATTGGAAGTGGACAAATCAGTGAATTGTACATTTTCACCTTCCTTAATTGTTGTACGCCCGGCTGTGAAATCAGCAACCGGTGGCACAAGGGCTTCCACAATTATATATTTATCCACTGTTTTTGTGTGGGAACCACCTGTGCCGGTTGCTGTAAGACTTACACGGTAGCTACCTGCCTTTGAATATTTTACGGAAGGATTTTTAGAGGTTGAAGATAATGGATTGCCTCCATCAAATGTCCAGCTCCATGAAATAGTATTTGTAGTTGACAAATCAGTGAACTGAACACTTTCTCCTTCCTTAACTTTTGTACGGTCGGCTGTGAAATCGGCTACAGGCGGAACCAGGGCCTCAACAGTTATATATTTATCCACAGTTTTGGTATGTGAACCATCCTTACCTGTTGCTGTAAGGCTAACACGGTAAGTTCCGGCCGAAGCATATTTTACGGATGGATTCTTTAAAGTTGAAGTTGAAGGGTTGCCTCCATTAAAAGTCCAGTTCCAGGAAAGGGTATTGGAAGTGGACATGTCAGTGAACTGTACACTTTCTCCTTCCTTAACTTTTGTTTTATCTGCTGAAAAATTAGCAACAGGTGGATTGCTCAACAGGATGAAATTTCCATAGGCATCAATAGGGCCACGTGCAGGGTCTGAGTCATCCCCATCTGGTGTATCCGGGCAGTTGCAATCAGCAGGCTTTGGTCCTAATCCCCACCAGTAATAACCATCACCATCTTTATCTTCACAAATTACCTTGTAAGGCTTAACAAGACTTGTAATGCCTGGCTTTAAGGCATGTGTCCAGTTCATGTTGGAAATGGCTGTCTCTACATAAACATAACCCTGATCGCCAAAACTTGAACCCCAGCTGTTTTTGAAAATCCAGACTGTTTTTCCAATCAGCGGGTCACCTGCTGCAATCGTTTTCCAATATCTTTTTTTACTCAGATCGCGGTAGAAAAATTTATCACCTTCCTTCACCACCTTATAACCTACAAGGGCCATTGCATGACTCCAGTCTGTCAGCCCTCCGCTTACAGGACCCATATGAATGAGCATTTTCTTCAGGTTATCCTCAGTCTTTGACCATGACCCTGAACCAAAATCAACTTTACCGCTGATTTTTATAAGTTCAGCAGGATTCTTTCCTTTATTACCGCAGGAAACCTTAGAATTGGCATAAGGAAATGTACCTTCATCTACAATCCCGTTACTTGCAATATAATTGAGCGCAGTGGCAGGATAACCTCCACTGCAGGTTCCTGAAGTACATGAAAGCAGTTCCTGCTCAGATAAGTTCAGGTTGAGCAATTGGTTAAAAAAGAGGTTTACCATAGCTTCTGTAGCCCCGGCTGCAGCAAATGCCCAGCAAGAACCACAGGAGCTTTGATTGGCTATCGGAGAAATCCAGTTCTTTCCATGCCGGTTGCGCCAGTCCCATTCGTCAACATACGGACTTGCTGTGGCCGATTTTAAGCCAATAGATTCTGAATCATCACCTGCAGTAACCACCCCACCTGCATAAAATTCAAATCCTGCAGGAAAAGTACCCTGTCCGTACAATGTTTTCCTTTCCGAATATGTCATTTCCCCTATTTCAGTAGGGCCTGCTATCCAGCTTTTGCCTCTTTCCTGTAACTTTTTATTAATACGGTTTATTTTATCTTCATTCTGGGATAGCTTTTTTTCCCTCTTTTCCCTTGCAATATCCAAACCTTGGGCGATAGCACGGGAATAGGTAAGGCTTTGCAACTCAACCGTAGCATCGGTCACTTCAATCCGAAGCGACCTCACTCCTACATCCTCAAGAAGGCAGGTCTCCTCACACACCTGTTCCACTGTGAAACTTCCTGACTCAATCAGGTAATGAGCTTCGTAAACCAGGTGCTCCTCATAGTTTTTATCTACAAGGATAATTCTGACTTCTGAAGTTTCATCATTGTTTAATGAGATAGTAGCAGTAACAGCCAATCCGGTAATCTTATTTACATTTCTTGAAAATGGGGTAATTTCGGTTGTAGCTGTAAAAGATTGTTTTACATTTAAGGTAACGGGTTGACTGCCCGACATTTTGTATTCCGATTGCCCCTGCCCCCACAACAAAGAGCCCGCAAGCATAAATATTAAAAAAGCAGATAAAGTAATGATTCGATTCATCGTTATTTAATTTAATGGTTGATCGTCAATTCCGGTTTTAGACTGCCTGAACATTATCCAGTCAGCGGGTTTGTAAACCTATTTTTCTTTTACTGCAGGTGCTTCTGTATCACCTGCCCAAAGAAATAAAAATCAATTGTTTAAAATTGTCGTAAAGATAAATCAAAGACTTAGAAACATTTGTCAGATAGAACTCTTAAACCTTTGTATCAAAGACGCTGATTATGCATCAGCAATTTTGAAAGAGTTGTACATTTTTCCGTAAAAATATATAAGCCTGTGTTCATTTAAAATAAACTAATCCGCAATAGTAAAAACTCATGAAACAAAATGGGACAAAATTTACCATTTCGGCACTGCATCCCGAAAAGAGAAGGTAAGGCATATGAACACTTGCAAAATCCTGGAATAATTATTAATAATAAAAAACCGTCAATATATATAGGATGTAATAAATAATAAAAAACCTTTTTTCAATATTCGTAAATTAAGAATTTGCTTTGAGAAATCATGTACGGCATAAATGTCATCCTAATCCACCATTAATTTTTGCATAAAAAGTATAATACTTGCAGTTCCATTTCTGGACAAAATGCCTGAATTCCAATTCAACCTAAATACTTCTGATCTGGTATAATATACTGGTGAACAATTAATTTCACATTTTGAATAAAAAGCTTTCCACTATCAGGGATTTTGTAAGCAGGTATAATCCATTATACCCATTAACAATAACATTCCACAGTGATTATCAATCGCTATGGAAAACGAGACCTGGTATTCCCTTTAGGTGGCATATTGATGCCACAACCTTTTAATGATCTTAAAGTTTAAAAGTCTTGAAGATCCTTTCCTGTATCACCAAACGCCTGCCCGCATAAATATCTTATTCAAACACCAGTAATTTGACTGTCCAGTTACTGCCTTACATTTTGGCTATTTTATTAACTTGCGCAATATTCTTATAACTACAAGGTGAATACCATTAAATATTTTATAATTCTTATTATACTATTTATACTATGCATTCCGGCAACAATATTTGCACAGGATTATGTCCTTGTATGGTCCGATGAATTCAACAACCCCGGATTGCCCGACAGCACGAAATGGGGATACGAAGTAGGCTTTGTCCGAAACAACGAATTGCAATACTACACCCGGAAAAGGGAACAGAATGCCCGGATCGAGGATTCCGTTCTTGTAATTGAAGCAAGAAAGGAAAACTTCAGCGGTGCAAATTATACCTCTGCCAGCCTCATTTCAAAAGGCATAGGTGACTGGAAATATGGCAAAATCGAAATCAGTGCAAAAGTACCCATGGGAAAAGGTACCTGGCCTGCCCTTTGGATGATGCCTACTTACAGTGAATATGGCGGCTGGCCCCGAAGCGGTGAAATCGACATAATGGAACATATTGGCGTCGAACCTCACAAACTCCATCATTATGCTCATTTTCAAGGAACCAACGGAACAGGCCATGAATCAAGCGGCAATTCTTATACTTTTGCCCAACCCTATAACCAATTCATCAAGTTTACCCTGATATGGACCCCTGAAAAGCTTGAATGGTACGCCAATGATTTGAAATACCATACTTATACGAAACCTGCAGGTAGCGATTACCGCCGGTGGCCATTCGACAAGGAGTTTTACCTCATCCTGAACCTTGCATACGGGGGTAGCTGGGGAGGATACGATGGCGTGGATGACACCAAACTCCCCCATCGTTTCATGGTAGACTATGTACGAGTTTACCAGTTGCAGGACGGAGAAGGCCCATTTTCTCTTACTGTTGAACCATCAGAAGGGGGAACAGTCATTATTGAGCCCCTACTGGAGGACTATCCTGAAGGTACGGAGGTAAAACTTACTGCCGTTCCTGTGGAAGGATATACATTTAAAGCCTGGAAACATTTCAGCGGAGCCAATCCTGTTGCCTTCACAATCAACAGAAATACAGTGATTGCACCGCAGTTTTACAGTGAAGCAGAACTGCTGGAGAACGGAACCTTCGACAACAGTCATGTACCCTGGTCATTTTATGTCAGCAATGCACAAACTGCTACTTACCAGTCGTCGGTGCAGGAGGGTAATTTAACCATGAATGTAACAAAATCGCCCGGTGTCGATTGGCAACTTGGATTTCAGCAAACCGGACTTTCCATGCGTAAAGGCAGGTATCTGTTGAAATTTGACGCCTGGGCCGACCAGCAAAAGCAGTTACTTATAACGGTTTCTAAAAACTACCCCGACTGGGGTGAGATCGTTGGCATGCGTCAGAATATTACCACCACCCCCATTAGTTATGCGTTGACACTGACCATGCCAAGGGATGATGATAATGTGAGGCTTTATTTCGGCATCGGCAATTTCCTGAGAAATTTTAACATTGACAACATCAGCCTTTCGCGTATTCCTGATGAAACAGTTTCAGCGGTTATTCCTGCATTCGAAGCTTTTGATATCCAATTGTTTCCTAATCCGGCACAGCAGCAGTTTACTTTACGAATTCCTGACAACGTGCTGCAGAAACAGCCGGTTGCAGAAATCTTCACCCTTGACGGCAGGAAGGTCTATGAAAGGATTCTGACAAGTAACGACAACAAAATCCAGACAGGGATGCTGGGCAAAGGAAACTTCGTAATAACAGTTAGAACCAGCAACGGGTACAGTGGAAAAAGGATAGTAACCATACATTGATAACTGTTGACATAACTCCCTTTTCTAAATTGCTCTTGCTCTTTACTTGATATTGTGTAGAAAACATGCATTCTCCTCTGCATGAACCATTAATTTATTAACGTCATTTCAGGAAATTCCTATAGTCACTCAACCTGGGAACGAAACAACAAGAACACTATGCTTCTTAATGCTGCATTAGCTGAGGATCAACATCAGAATTATTGTGACCCCCGCCTGCATTTTTAACCCATCGCTCCAGCCACTGATCCTGCTCCCATAGCATATGCAAAATGGATTCACGTGCAGCGTATCCATGACTCTCTTTTGGCAGAAAAACAAGACGTGCAGTAGCACCTAATCCTTTTAAAGCATTAAAATACCGTTCGCTTTGGAGGGGAAAAGTTCCCGAATTGTTGTCATCTTCCCCGTGAATCAGAAGTAACGGGGTTTTCATTTTATCGGCATGCATAAAGGGCGACATTCCATTATAAACTTCAGGCGCCTCCCAATAAGTTCGTTCTTCACTTTGGAACCCAAACGGAGTAAGGGTACGGTTATAGGCTCCGCTCCGGGCTATACCTGCAGCAAAAAGATCGGAATGTGAAAGCAGGTTGGCTGTCATAAAAGCACCGTAGGAGTGGCCGCCAACAGCAACCTTCTTCCGGTTGATGTAGCCCAGGTTATCAACTGCGTCAATGGCAGCCCGCGCATTGTCAACCAATTGTTCACGAAATGAATCGTTCGGTTCCTCTTCGCCTTCCCCAACAATTGGGAAAGCTGCATTGTCGAGTATGGCATAACCCCGTGTCACCCAGAAAATTGGGGAGCCGTAGGATGGTGTAGTAAACTGGTGGGGCGAAGAAGTGATTTGTCCTGCACTTGCAGCATCCTTAAACTCCCTCGGATATGCCCACATCAGCATTGGCAACTTTTCTTTCTTTTCCTTATCATAACCAGCAGGCAGGTATAAGGTTGCTGAAAGCTCAACCCCGTCATTCCTTTTGTAAGTTATCAGTTCTTTAGAAACTCCTGCCAGGCTTTCATAAGGATTTTTAAAATAGGTTATTTGCTGAGGGGGTATCTTCTTCTTAATCTGTCTTATATAATAGTTTGGAAAAACATTTGGAGATTCTATAACAGTAAGTAATACCCCTTTTGCAGGATCAAGCACTTTGGAAATCTGCTCAAGTGTCTCCTTCCCGTCAGCGCGCCATAATTCTTCCGTTTGTCTGGTTTTCATATTATATTCCCTGAAAAAGGGACGTATTCCTTCCTCAGAATGACCAGGGCCTGTCAGGTAGAGAATATCCTTGTCAATAACAAGTGTATTTTCGCCCCATTGGTTCTTATCAGTCAAAAAAGAACCAGGATTATTATAATTATCCTCATAATTTCTGTCAAAAATTACCTCCGGCTTCACATCCGGTTTGCCCGGACTGAAACGGTAAGTTTTGGCATTCCTGGTATTCCACCAGGAATCAAATGCAATCGCCAGTTCCTCGTTACCCCATAAGATGCCAGCATAACGCTGAAAGGTTTTCAGGAGTGACACAGGCTCCCCTGAGAACGGGGCATCCCATTCAAAAACTTCATCACGGTATTCTGTTTCATTGGCAGGATCTCCACCATCGAGTGCCTCCACATAATAAACTGTTGATGGTTTATCGCTCCTCCAGTTGATGCTCCTCATGCCTTTATAAGTTGCCATGAACCCCTTGGGAATATCTTCCAGCAAGGGCAGTTCCTGAAGAACTTTTACCTCATTGCCATTCTTGTCGTAAATAACAGTTTTCGATGGAAACCGTGAGTAGGGAACAAGGTAGGAGAATGGTTTTTGAAGGATGGTAGCCAGCACATATTCACCATCAGGTGAAACGTTAATACGGGTGTACATAGCTGTTTCCTTCCACAGGCCTGCTTCACCCGAAAGAGTAATCTTGTACAAAGCAGACATTACAAGCTGTTCAAAGTTCGATTCATCGGCCTTATCCTGAAGAAGATCCTGATATGTACGGTTTTGTGCAAGCGTACCTTCATTTACCGAAACCCGAGGCCCTGCCGGAACTGCAGTTTTCTTATCCACAAGTGGCTTTTTATCCTCCGGAAGTACATTGATAAGCAAAGAATGATTATCAGGAAACCAGTAAAAAGGACGGCCAGTATTTGCATTGAGTTTTGCCTCTGTAAGTTTCTGCGCTGCTGCAGCATTAATATCGAGGACCCAGAGCTCTACACCTTCCATTGTAGTATGAGTGAAAGCCAGGTATGACTGATCGGCTGACCATGAAAAATAGGATAATCTGGGTTCAGCAGGTAATCCTTTCACTTCTGTTTCATTTTTATCACCCACTTTCATCAGGGTGATTTTGTTATAAAAAGTTGTCCTGCTACCAATATTTGTCACCGGATTGATACGCAATCCTGCCAACCGTAGCTCTGTTTCCGATAACTCTTTTATGCTCATGTATTTTTTACGGTGAATGAGCACCATGTTTTCATTCCTGTCATCAATTAAGACAGAAGGAGTCTGTGGCACATCAGCAAGTTCCATAATTTCTTTGGGAGGTAACTGATAAGTTATATCCACCTGTGCATTTGCAAAGGCACATATAAAAACAATAAAGGCAATCAGACCATATCTTTTCATTACAGCTAGTTTTGTTTATATTGTAAAGATAGAAATATTGCTTTGCTGTAAATGTATATTTAAACAACAAATGCCGGGAAGAGGAAAATGTTGCCTGTTCCACCGGCAAAGCTGCTGGCAACGGCTCCTACCCTCTCCTCCTCACCCCGACATCGCAGGCGATGTCTGCCCCTCTCCAAACAGAGAGGGGGGAAGATTCCTGCAACTAAGGTTTCCTAAAGTACAATACAGACAGCCAGGCTTACTGCCTGTTCCACCGGCACTGCTGCTTGCCGGGCGGGGTGAGGGAGCAGGCAGATTAACCACCGGAATTCCACCTTCCTTATTCACTCAGCCATCACCCCGACATCGCCCTCACCCCGCAGTCGCAGGCGATGTCTGCCCTTCTCCAAACATAGAGGGGAGGAAGATCCCTGCAACTAAGGTTTCCTAATGTACAATACAGACAGCCAGGCTTTCCACTGTAGAAGAGGATTGCCCTTAAATAATTTTCATTGTTCTATAAAAAAGACAATAAGTTCTTTTATATTTGCCGGAACAGGCTGGCAGGTAATTAACAGGGTTAATCTGCAGACTGGTGCAAATCATTAAATCATCTTCAATGAAGCGAATCTACTTTTTGCACAGGATGGCAATGCTTCTCATGATTTTTGTAATTGGCAGTTGTGCCCAATTCCATCATGAAGACAACAATGTTCCTGTTGTATTAAATCCTGCCCTGTATCCCCGGGAAGCAGATTATGTTGCCTATTCTCCATCACAACCCCGGCAGGTGGTACTGACCTGGCAGAACGACCCTTCAACCACCATGACCATCACCTGGCGAACCGATGTGCTGGAGGAAAGCCATTCCCTGAGTTTTACTGATAAATACTGGCAACAGGTCTCTCAATGGACAACTACCGATGCCCAATCCTTTACATTTGCAGAAACAAAAGCCTGGCTGCATACAGTAGAGCTGACAAACCTGAACCCGGGGCAAACATACTATGTGACCATCAATCACCCGGAGTTCCCTGACCACTTCAGCTTCCGAACCATGCCTGATGAAAACAGCCGCCGTGACCTTGTATTTCTCGCAGGGGCCGATTCCCGCACACAAAGGGAGGTTCGGCGCGATATGAATGAACTGGCAGCACAGCTCCATCCTGAATTTATAATCTTTGACGGTGACTTTATAGCAACAGCCCTGAGTGAACAGGAATGGGATGAGTGGTTCGATGACTGGCATGAACTGCTTATCACCCCTGATGGACGAAGGGTACCTGTGATTCCTTCAATCGGGAATCACGAAGTGAACGGAAGTTTCCTCCAGCCAAGGGACCAGGCTCCTTTCTACTTCAACCGTTTCGTCGTTGAAGAACCTAAAACCCGGTATATATTGAAACTGGCCCCCGACCTGGTGCTTGTAACCCTCGATACGGACCACATCCTGGAAATAACCTCGCAAACAGACTGGCTCGACAGTGAACTAGCAAAACACCAGGATGTCATATGGAAACTGGTACAATACCATGTAGCTGCCTGGCCAAGTGTAAGAGGGTTTGATGAACTTGTCCCTGTAAAAATCAGGAAACACTGGATACCTGTACTTGAAAAACATGATGTCGATTTTGTTATCGAAGCACATGACCATGCCTATAAAAAAACAGTCCCCATCAGGAACAACAGCCGGGACGATGAAAAAGGCATTATCTACCTGGGCGACGGTGGCTGGGGTGCCCCTGTAAGAGATGTCAAAAACCCCGATGATTACTGGTGGCTCGAAGAAGCTGTCAAAATCGACCATTTCTGGAAATTTATACTCTCTGCTGACGGAAAGACATTGAAAGTTGAGCCCGTATTTCGTCCGGCCGGAAAATCAATTGAGAAGGTAAAAGAATAAAAACAAACGAAAGGATGGAAACCTGAGGCAGAAACTTCCTCAAATCACAATTTACAAGCATGGATTTCCGGAGTTTTTCCCTATAACTCGTCCATGTTTAATTGAATTTAATATGGACATGGTATAGGGAAAGTTTATAGTTGGTTTATAAAAAAATCATATTTTTCTGCATGCCGGTTAACACTTGCTTTTATGTAATATAGAACCAGATTAACTTTCATTCGCCGGAAGCTGAAGAGTGATCTATGGAAGGCACATGTTCAACGGCAGGTGAAAAGAGAAATTATTTTTTTTTTGCAGAGGCCGTAAGTTTTCTATCTTTGAGAGTGCCGGGTGTGATGGCATGAACTAAAACTTTTCCTATGGCAGTAATCGGTATTGATATCGGAGGCACCAAGATTTCGGCAGGCCTTTATGAAAAGGGCCAGCCTGAGGTTATGGGGACGGTGTTGCTTGGGGGTGCAGAAGGTAATGAAGTGCTGCATATTATTCTGGATATTATTGATACTTTACTTTCAGATGCTGAAGAAGAAGTAAGGGCTGTTGGAATAGCCGTGCCGGGAATCTGGAATGAAGATGTAGGAACCGTTTGGGCACCAAATATCCCGGGGTGGATTGATTACCCGCTGCGCGATATGCTGCTGCAGCATTTTAGCCACCTTTCCTTTTACATTACTAGCGACCGTGCATGTTACATACTCGGGGAAGCATGGAAGGGAAATGCACAGGGTTGCAACAATGCCATTTTTATGGCTGCAGGTACGGGCATTGCCATTGGCATCATAGCAGAAGGCAGGGTGCTACACGGATCAAAAGGAGTGGCAGGAGCTATCGGGTGGATGGCCCTGAACAAACCTTATGATGAAAAATATACTTCAATGGGATGCTATGAGTACTATGCCTCAGGTCCGGGACTTGTGCGTTATGCCACAGAAGTGCTGGATAAGGTACCTCAATATTCAGGCATATTCAGAAAAAATAAAAATCTTACCACAGAAAAGCTTTTCAGCGCGTATAAAGAGGGCGATGATGTGGCCATGCAGGTTATTGACAACGCAATTCAGTACTGGGGCATGTGCATAGCCAACTTAGTTAGTATATTTAATCCGGAGAAGATCATACTCGGTGGCGGGGTCTTTCAAAACAATCAGTGCATGTTTCGTGAAGCCATACTGGCTGAAGCCCTGAAATGGGGCCAGCCTGTAAGCATGAAGCAGTTCAGCCTTGAGTGCACATCCCTTGGGGAATTTGCCGGACTATACGGTGCCATGTACTTTGCCCTTGAGGAAGAAAAAAAACACCGGCATCATGGATAAAAGGAACCTGCAATTCATAGCTGCCGGACTTGTTATGATGCTGTTTGGAATTACTATGGTAGTGGTGGGCACCATCAACAACTACCTGACGGTGGAGTTCGGGGCAGATAAAGTTCTTATAGGGTATTGTGCCGCTATACTGGCGCTGGGAGTATTGGCGGGTACTCTTGCATTTGGGCCCATAGCCGACCATTACGGGTATAAACCGGTAATGCTGGCAGGTGTGTTACTTGTGGCAGCCGGTCTTGCAGGAGTAACCGCTGCGGGTTCCCTTCAGGCTGTTCCCTGGTTCTTCTTTTTTACAGGGGCAGGTGGCGGTATGCTGAATGGTGTGACAAATGTAGTTGTAGCACGAATCTTTCCTGAAAACAACAGTGCCTACCTGAGCCTTCTGGGGGTATTTTACGGGGCGGGTGCGCTGGGACTTCCACTTATTACTTCACTGATGCTGGAGAATGGCTACAGCTACCGTTTCATCCTAACATCAGTGGCTTCCCTGCTTCTGGTTCCGTTTATCATGGTATTGTTGCTGAAGTTCCCTAAACCTCAGCGGTCAAAAGCCATCCCATTTAAAATTTATACAGGTTTTTTCACAAAGAAGGCCATTCTGCTTCCCGGATTCTTCCTGTTTTTCCAAAGCGGAATTGAAGCAATAGTCCCGGTATGGGCACCTGTTTACCTTTCGGAAAGCCATAATACAGGGTATGATAAAGCCCTTTATGCCATTACAGCCGCTGCCTTGGGAATGCTGCTGGCAAGGCTGGTGCTAAGCCGTCTTCTTCAGAAAAAGCCTCCCCATAGGGTTTTGATGGTCAGCCTTGTCATTATGGCTGCAGCAATTGTAATGCTTCAGGTGGCTGGCTCACTTTCATCAGGATTGATAGCAATGGGAATTATCGGGGTTGGGATGGCCGCTGCCTTTCCTGTAATTATGGGTTACACTGCAGATTTTTTTCCTGAAGATTCAGGAACAGCATTTAGTATAGTCATTGCCATTGCACTTGTTGGCAACATGATCCTGAATGCAGTTACCGGCTACGTGCTGGAGATTGCCGGGACAAGGATGTTTATCCTGATGCTTTCAATCTTTACAGCAGCACTTATCATTTTACTGATTATAATTCAAAACAAACTAATAAAAAATACATACAATGTTAGCAAAGAAATGGTTGAATAACGCGCGCAGCGTGATGGATCAAATTGAAGAAACACAATTAGGCAATATAAGGGCCGCAGCTGAGATTATGGCAGGTTCAATTGAGAAGGAAAGGTGGGTACATACCTTCGGTTGCGGGCATGCAACTTTGCCCATACAGGAAATTTATCCCCGAATCGGGGGATTTGTAGGCTTTCATCCGATACTGGAACTTCCGCTTACCTATTTCACAAACATCACCAAAGGCATGAGCGTCCAGAATTTCGTGTTTCTCGAGAGAGTGGAGGGATATGGTGCAGAAATATTAAAAGGGTACCGGTTTCATAACGATGATTGTTTCTGGCTGTTTTCGCATACCGGCATAAATGCTGTTAATATCGATATTGCACTCAAGGTAAAAGAGATGGGAAACAAGCTGATTGTTTTTGGTGCAGCTTCGGGGGCAGAAGGAAAGAAAACAAGACACTCATCAGGTAAAACCCTTTTTGAACTGGCTGATGTGGTTGTTGATACATGTGTGCCGGTGCAGGATGCTTCTGTGCCGCTTATGAACCACTTCGACAAGATAGGGCCTGTTTCGACCATGGGTTTCATTACTGCAGCATGGATGACTGTTGTGACAGTTGCTGAAATCCTCGCTGAAAGAGGTGTCAAACTATATATTCACCCTTCTCATAATGTGCCGGGCGACACAACGGCCAGGGAGCGGCTTGAAGATTGCCTGCAGACATACAAGGACCGGGTGGCTGGAATATGATTTTTCACCAGCAGGACTAATGATCTTGGAGAAAAGGTTCATGTAGTTTATTTTTTTTATGTTGTTCATGTTGTTTCGGCTGGAGGGGCTGCATATGGATGTGGCAGTCTGCAGAGGTGACAAATGAATACTCAAGATTAAGCCCTGCAGAACAGGTAACCCTCCTGAACCTGTGGGGCATATTTCGCTCTCCCCTGATGATGGGAGGCTATCTTCCCGAGAATGACAGCCTCACGCTGGCACTGCTTACCAACAAGAATCTGATTGAACTTAACCAGAACGGTACAGGAAACAGGGTTACATACACAGATGAAAATATTGCAGCCTGGACGGCAGCATCAGGAGATGGAAAAACAACATGGCTCGCTTTGTTTAACCTGGCAGATAAAAAACAGACCATGGGGGTGAACCTGAAAGCTGAGGGGCTGAAAGAAAGAACAAGTTACAGGGCGCATGATATCTGGACTAAGAAACAAATCATCTTAGCAGGCGGGAAAGAAACAACACTGGAAGCACATGAATCTGTGCTTTACAAAATCTTTCATGATTGAAGGCAGGCAGAGAAAAAACATCCTGTGTATAAAGTGTAACAGGGTAAAAATTCAGATTAAAAATTTCAATTCATGTTATTTATTTTGGTTCCTGTTTAAAAGAAACTAATTTTACAATTATCAAAAATCAATTTATATGAAACGTAAAGTTACAATCCTCCTGGTATTGCTGTTATCAGCAATTTCCTTCAATTCAAATAGTCAACAACGTCCGGGTGAGCAGCCACCTCCCGAAACAGGGGAACCATTCAGGTTAGGAATGGCCGGATACACCTTCGTCAAATTCGATCTTGATAAGACGCTGGAAACTTTGGAGCAGGCTGATGTACATTATTTGTGTATCAAGGATTTCCACCTGCCATTTAACAGCACCGATCAGCAGATTTCAGATTTTCATGCAAAGCTGAAATCAAAAGGGGTTACAGGATATGCTGTAGGTCCTATCTATATGAAAACAGAAGCAGAAGTTGATCGTGCCTTCGATTATGCAAAACGGGTAGGCGTCAAATTAATAGTAGGGGTTCCCAATGTAGAACTGCTGCCGTATGTCGATAAGAAAGTAAAGGAATACGACTTTCATTATGCCATCCACCTGCATGGCCCCGACATCGCACTGTTTCCCGATGCCGATGATGTATGGAACCATGTAAAGGACCTTGACCCGCGCATTGGCATGTGCCTCGATGTTGGACATGATACCCGCAACGGCAAGGACCCTGTTGCCGATTTGAAAAAGTACCATACCAGGGTTTTCGATGTTCACATTAAGGATGTAACTGGCAATACAAAACAGGGCTATTCAGTTGAAATAGGACGGGGCATTATCGATTTTCCTGCCTTTGTACGCATGCTCAGGGAGGTAAACTATACAGGTGTTTGCAGTCTGGAGCACGAGAAGAAAATGGATAATCCATTTATGGGAATCGCTGAATCCATAGGCTATTTCAGGGGAATCATTGAAGCAACAAAATAAAGCGAAATGGTTCGGCATGAAATATGCAATACGATCACTTTAATAATCCAAAAAAGGATAGAGTGAATGAAACATGTATACTTGATTTACAAACGTAAATAAAAAATTTTAACACAATGAAAACAAGATCAGTCATGATTACCATCGCACTGAGTGTCGCGCTGGTATTTTCAGGATGCAATGCATCAAGGACATTAAAAGGCGGAGCTATCGGAAGTGGTGCAGGTGCTGCCATTGGCGGAATTATCGGAAGCCGTTCTGACAACACTGCCAAGGGAGCTATTATAGGTGCTGCAGTTGGCGGTACAGCTGGTGCTGTAATCGGAAAATATATGGACAAGCAGGCAGAAGAACTGGAAAAGGAACTTGAAAATGCCAAAGTAGAACGTGTAGGTGAAGGCATTCAGATTACAATGGAATCTGGGATTCTTTTTGAAGTTGACTCACATGCTTTAAAGCCGGTTGCCAAGGAAGAACTGACATCTATGGCAAACGTGCTGAAGAACTATCCTGATACCAAAATTAAAGTGGACGGACATACCGACAGCACAGGTTCAGACACATATAATCAGACCTTATCGGAGCGCAGGGCAAAATCTGTTTCCGACTATTTACGCTCACTCGGAGTTACTTCTGACCGCATTACAGAAGCAGGTTTCGGAGAAAGCATTCCTGTGGCAGATAACAGTACTGCAGATGGTCGCAGGCTGAACAGAAGGGTTGAAGTTGGCATTATGGCCGATGAAAATTTAAAGGAAGCAGCAGAAAAAGGAGAATTGAAATAGGTTAAACGAAAAAGTTTTTCTTATCGGGCTTTATCAGGATATTTATCTGGTGAAGCCCGTTTTTTTTTGCCATATTTCAGAAAAAATTTTAACTGCGGGTCATTAATATTATGAATTCAAAGAAAAACCAGCGAATGAAAACAACCATCATCTCAACCCTGTCCATACCTATACTGCTCTTTAACTCATGCAACATCAATAAGCAGCAGGAGAAACCAGTCAATTTTGTGCTGATTTACCTTGATGATATGGGATACGGTGACCTGGCAAAAACCGGGGCAATAGGTTATCAGACACCACATATTGACAAGATGGCATCGCAGGGGGTATTTTTTACACATTATTATGCTCCTCAGGCAGTTTGCACTGCTTCACGTGCAGGGTTGCTTACAGGATGTTATCCGAACAGGATCGGGCTTGCAGGTGCCCTGGGACCATCTTCTGAAGTTGGCATATCTGATGAAGAGGAAACCATTGCAGAAGTGCTTCAGGGTAAAGGATATGCCACTGCCATCTACGGAAAATGGCACCTTGGGGTTCAGGAACAGTTCCTGCCAACCCGCCATGGCTTTGATGAATTTTACGGTATCCCCTACTCCAATGACATGTGGCCCTTTCATCCGGGAGGCTCTCACCTTTACCCCGATCTTCCCCTGTATGAAAATGAAACCATTGTAAACCCTAAGGTAACTCCGGATGACCAGAAACAGTTTACCACACAGTTTACCGAACGTACAATCGAATTTATAAAAAGGAACCGGGAAAAACCGTTTTTTGTATATCTGGCTCATCCGATGCCCCATGTTCCGTTGTATGTTTCAGAAAAATTCGAAGGCAAGTCGGCCCAGGGGTTATACGGCGACGTGATGATGGAAATAGACTGGAGTGTAGGGCAGATTATGGATGCGCTCAAGGAGAACAGGCTGGATGATAATACGCTGCTTATTTTTACCTCCGACAACGGACCATGGATCAACTATGGCAATCATGCCGGCAGTACGGGCGGGCTTCGCGAAGGAAAGGGAACATCTTTTGAAGGAGGTCAGCGCGTACCATGCCTCATGTTGTGGAAAGGAGTTATAACTCCGGGAACAGTTAACAACCAGTTGCTATCCGGCATTGACATATTGCCTACCCTGGCAGAAATTGCAGGTGCACAACTTCCGGCAAAAAGAATAGACGGGATCAGCATGCTACCTCTTTTAAAGGGAGAAAATACAGAATCACCACGTAAATCGTTCTGGTATTACTACCGTCAGAACAATCTGGAAGCTGTGCGTGAAGGAGACTGGAAGCTTGTTTTGCCACATCCTGGCCGCACCTATGAAGGATTTGAACCTGGTCGTGACGGATTGCCGGGAAGGGTGAATGAGAA
Source organism: Bacteroidota bacterium (assembly GCA_023412195.1). Lineage (GTDB taxonomy): Bacteria > Bacteroidota > Bacteroidia > Bacteroidales > Prolixibacteraceae > Mariniphaga. The sequence goes on along the minus strand of JAEYNZ010000077.1, from coordinate 2,025 downwards.
TTTTCCACATGAAGGCGGGCTATATGATTTAAGGCGCGATCCGGGAGAAGCATATAACATGGTTGAGTTCTATCCCGATATTGCTGAAAGGCTTCAAAAAACAGCAGATGAAGCCAGATTAGAACTGGGAGATTTTCTTACCGGGGAACAAGGCAGTCAACGCCGGGAACCAGGCAGGGTAAAAAAGGAATAACCACGAAGTCCGGACTATCAAATATTGAAAAAGAAAGATAGTTTTCAGCCGGAATTTCATTTAAGGGATTACTTTTCCCATATTGCAGGTAAGCTATAATATCAGTTCAGAAGTTTCGTCTGACCTGATCTGCTGTTATTTATAAAGATATTTCAATGAATCCATGAGATTATTCAACTCAGCAAATGATTTGTCGCTGTAATTCTGGTATACTGAAGTGTGGAAATCATCTATTTCCTCAAGAATCAGCAATGTTTTTTTCCATTTATTGTCATTGATTGCCGTCAGGAACATCCGGTTCTCCTCGTTCATCCGTTTATTAGCCAGAGCAAGAATCTGTTCTCCTTTTTCTGTCAGCACCAAAAGTTTTGCTCTTTTATCCGATTCATCAGGTATTTCATTGAGCAGTCCATTGTTGGTCAATCTTCTGATGGTATCCATACCTGTAGTGTATTCCAGGCTGAAAGCGTTAATTAAATCTGTTTTCTTTGCTTTCTCCATAACATCAACAGCCTGAAGGAAAAGAAATTCAAGCCGGGTATTTATTACAAGGTCTTTGAGTGCTTTCCGCGAATATAATTCATGATACCGGGCTATTCGGGAAATGGATTCCAGGAATCGTGCCTTTTCATCCATGTTGTTCAATAAAGGTATGGCTTCCTTTATAGAGTCTGATTGTTTTTCACGGATAGACTTTTGGTTAAGTTCAGGTTCTTCTTCAAACTTGTTTATAATCCACCTTGCGAAAGAAAGCAGATCAAACTGGCCATCATTTAGTTCAAAATCAGCGTAAAGGTCGATAAGTTGCTTTAGAACAGCATACCTGTTTTTACCCATATTTCAATATTTCTTGCAAATGTATTAAAAATTACGTATTATTGTATCGGATACGATGTATTTACTAACGGATACGATTTAAATTATATATAAAATGGAAAAGAACATTTGCATTACAGAACAGGATTACATTAAGTTATGTGATTTAGTGAAGGCAGAAAAACTGATGCACAACACAGAGATTACCAATCTCAATTACCTGGGGGCAGAAATAAAACGTGCGAAACGAATCAGCGAAAGTGAGCCTGTTTCTGGCATTGTAACCATGAACTCGGTAGTTGAAGTTAAGGATATGGATACCGGGAGGGACATTAAAGTTAAACTTGTATATCCCGCTGACGCAGATTTCAGAAAAGGGAATGTTTCTGTATTATCGATGTTTGGGAGTGCCCTGCTGGGTTACAGCACAGGCAGCATAATTTCATACAAGGCCCCGGGAGGAATCAAAAAGGTGAGAATTATGAATGTTTATCATCCTGAAGAAGTTCATTAAGTTAAATAAAATAAAATAGCAATGGCAAAAAAAGCAGCGGCGCCAAAAGTGGCTCAGAAAAGTTTAAAAGAGAAACAACACGAGAAGAAGTTAAGGAAACTGGAAGAAAAAGTTATAAGCCGTAAAAGAAGGGCTTAAGTTATACTTTTAATGCTTTTTTTATCGGCTGTGCTTAAAATGTACCGCCGCAAATAATATCAGGTAAAAGATTTGCAGATGCAAACTTAAGTAACAGCGAAGGAGGAAATTTATTGAATTTCCTCCTTTTTATTGTATTGTCATATATCAGATTGTTATTTGAACAGTTCTCCTTTTTATTTTAAACAAGAGCAACAAAATCTTTAATAAGGATGAACTGGCAAACGAATTATTTGATAATCGAGTAGGAGGAAAATAAAGTAGTTTTCCTCCTACTTTACTTTCCGACCTCTCACAGCACCGTACGTACGGTTCTCGTATACGGCGGTTCCCTAATTTACAACCCTAACCTTTCGGTAATATT
>JAEYNZ010000071.1 GCA_023412195.1 Bacteroidota bacterium | reverse complement strand
AAACCCTCAAACCTTCAAACTCTTCAAACTCTTCCCCTCCTCAGATTTTGCCACAAAGACACAAGGGACACAAAGGTTCACAAAGATCCTGATATTCCTTTGTGAATTCTTTGTGCCTTTTCTTCTTAGTGGCAGAAATATCTGGCGAACCATGCCTCTGAAACGCTGAGCAGACCTGCCTTTCAGGAGTCACCCGTTCAATACAGTTTTACCCTCATTTATTCAACTTTCTTATGTACTCAAGTTCCTTACAGGCTATTTCTTTCTGGGTTGGATCAGATAAAAATGAATGAATTGAATCATGTTGGTTAAAATTTATCGGTAAAGCAACTGCAGGCCAGTTGTCCGATTAGTGATATTTTCTGGTCAGATGAGATGCATCTTGTTCCATTAGCATCATGGAAAACATGTTCATCAGGTGAATTAGTTATCCGACGATACCCTGCCAGTCATTCCGGCGATACCCTGCCAATTTTTACCTGGTACAGAAGCAGCAGCACTACAACATAAACAACATGAACAATATGAACCCTGTAAACCATTTCAAACCATTAATCTTCCTCACAACTGGGTAAGCATTCGGCGTAGTACATATTGTTAAAAATATCCTGGGGCACTAAGTTTACCGGCAAAAAATTATTATGACGGAAGATTTGTTTCAGGACTTATTAAAACGGCAACAGGAATCCGGATTAACTGTCCGGGATTTTTGTGCCAATGAGGGAATAGTCCCTTCTACTTTTTACTACTGGTTGAAGAAAAGCAAATTAAAAGAAGCTCAGCCAAAGATGTTTATTCCGCTCTCTATTGGAGGTGAGCAGTTACCTGCACATAAGAAGTATAACAATTTACGCCACCAACCGGGAGCAAATGAGATTGATGCTCCTGTTTTTCTGGAGTTGGTTTTTCCTAACGGAACTGTCTTAAAAGTAAGAAATCAGGTGGACCTGCCTCTTCTGCAAAAACTGGTTCACCTCTACGATTAACCGGAATGTTTCACTTACATAACAAACTCCAGTATTATCTCTATCCCGGAGCGGTTGACATGCGTAAAAGTTTTTATACCCTTAGTGGTATTGTTACCTCTGTTATGAAACGCAATGTACAGGATGGGGAGGTATTTATATTTATCAATCGGAATTTAACGATTATGAAGATTTTGCACCTCGAATACGGGGGGCTGGTAATCTATCACAAGAAACTTGAGAACGGGTCGTTTAAACTACCTTCTTTTGATGAAAACACACCTTCTCTCCAGGTAAGCTGGCAGGATTTAATAGGCATTGTTTCGCAGGTAAAAATCAAAAAAAGGAGGCTTAAAAAAAGGTAAAAAATAATCACTTATTTTGCCCTGAAACCCTTGATAATACAAGGTTTTTTGTTATCTTCATGCCCGTGAAAATCAACCGGGAACAATGACCAATTTTGAAGATAAGGACTTATTTATCGAGCAACTTCTCCAGGAACGAGATACTATGTTTCAGGAGCTTTCCCGTTTGAGAAAAATCGACCAGGGGGCATTAGAGGAAGCTGAAAACACCAATAAGAAGCTTACCCGCATTATTGAAGAAAAGGACCAAAAGATACAAAATCTTACCGACCAGCTGGCCTGGTTCAGGCACAAGTACTGGAAACCATCTACAGAGAAATACATTCCACAGGACCCAAACCAGTTCAGGATTGACTTTGAAGGATTGAATATGCTGCCTGAAGAAAAGAAATACGCACAGGAAGCAGAAAAGGAAATTATCACATATGAACGGAAGAAACCTAAAAAGGATAAAAACCAGGCAGTCCGGATGCCACTGCCGGAACATCTTCGTCGTGAAACAGAAGTCATTGAACCTGATGGAATCGATGAAAACTGGGTGCGCATAAATGTAGAGGTAACTGAAGTTCTTAACCTGAAGCCGGGAGAGCTTTATGTGCGTCGCATTGAAAGACCAGTTTATGCATTAAAAAAATCGCTCCTGCAGAAGAATGACGAGCAGGAATCTGGCAAAAATATCTGCATTGCATCTTTGCCTGATGATTTACCTTTAAAAAAGAGTAATGCTGATGCTTCTTTACTTGCAGATATAGAGCTAGGAAAATATTTGTACCATCTGCCTTTCCATCGCCAGATTGCAATCTATAAACAGCTTGGTGTTTCGATACCGGCATCCACCATGAACGGCTGGCATAAAGATGTATGTGACCTGTTAAGGGCATTATATTACCGGTTAAAAGAAATTGTACTTTCATCGGACTATATCCAGGTGGATGAAAGTACCGTTCCGGTTATCAACAATGAAAAACAAAAAGCAGCAAAAGAATACCTTTGGGTTGTAAGAGCGGTAATCGAGAAACTGGTATTTTTTCATTACGACAAAGGTTCCAGGGCACAAAAAGTTATAGTTGAACTGTTACATGATTTTAAAGGGGCTGTACAATCCGATGGTTATGGTGCGTATTCCATTTATGAAAATAAAATGGGGGTATTGTTACTTGGATGTTGGGCACATGCCCGCCGCAAATTTAAAGAGGCAGAAAAAGAAGATGAATCAGGTGCCAGGTATGCCCTGGAACAAATAAGCCTGCTTTATAAGGTGGAGGCTATGGCCGATGAGCAAAACATGGATGACCAGCAACGGGCAGAACTGCGCAAGCGATTGGCTTATCCAATCCTGCAGGCTTTTGAAAAATGGATTGAAAGTTATTATCCAAAGGTGATTCCAAAGGGAAGAATGGAAAGGGCACTGAAATACACTTACGCTATATACCGTCGCCTGGCTCGTTACCATCTTGATGGAAAATATAAAATAGACAATAATCTTATTGAAAATAGCATAAGGGGAATGGCAATCGGCAGGAAAAATTACCTTTTCTGCGGTAACCATGATTCTGCTGAAAATGCTGCTGTCATGTATTCATTAATAGAAACCTGCAAAGCCCAGGAGGTAAATCCACGTGAATGGCTGACTGATGTTCTAAAAAGAATCCCCGCATATAATAATAACTACAGTATTGACCTGGCAGATCTTCTTCCTCATAATTGGAAGAAAGCCCGGGAGTGTCAGCCTGTGTCCAAATGATTCCAAAAAAAGTTGGAGTTCTTTGGACATATAGCCCTGCATCTCTAAAGTTTTAGCCTAAATCCAATCTATGTCCGAAAGATTCCAAGATTTATTGGATATTATTGAACGGGTTTAGCCGAATGCTTACACAACTGGAAGATAGCGCGGCAGAGTCAACCTGTGTCCTAATGATTCCAAAAAAAGTTGTAATTGTTTGGACAAATCCAATTTTTCTCCAGGATTTTTGTAAAAATCCAACCCGAGTCCGAAAGTTTACAAAAATAGTTTGACATTATTGGACGGGTTTAGCCGAATGCTTACGTCATGTGTTGTCTTTTGTGCTATCAGCTAATGTGCCTGATTACGAAGTGAGCTCTCTTTATCAAAAAATTGATTGACATAATCTAAGGGAATTTTTTCCTGTTCTAATCGCCAATTATTTGCTTTCAAGATTTCATATAGTTTTTGTTCACTGTCTGTTAAATTAAGTGATGTACAAATATTCGTTTGGGTTCCTAAATCATTTTCAAAGAATTTTTCAAATGTTACTAAATCCATTAAAAAACTTTCTACATGATGGAAATACCCTCTGAATTGAGATAGTATTTCAAAACCTTGTACATCAATATCGCCCCAATAGCGTAATTCAAGATTCATAAACCAACAAACATTTTTAAGATTGCATACACTATATCCACTTCCAAATATTGCAATAGTGTCACCCATTTCGGGCAGAGTTAAAGTTGTATAAAGCGTTGTTTTATTCTCTACGACTAATACTTTTTTTATTGGTATAATCAATTTTTCAAATTGACTTACAGGAACAGCTATATCGTCAATTCCCGAAAAGAATTTTTGACTAATTTCTCTGTCAAGTATCTTGAACCGCACCTGTGGTTCTGCATATTTCAAATTAAATCTTTTTTCAAACTGCTTTTCTTCCTTGTTAATATGTTCAGAAATTAAAATGTCAAGCAAATCTTTGATGTCACTTTGATTTCGTTCAATAAATTTGGTATGAACCGTTATTGGCAATTCCCTTATAAATAAATCTGGCTTAGGATTTTGTATAAAGTATCGACAAACTTTCAAAATACTTACCCATTTCGCTGGATTATTAACAACTTTAATAGGATTCTTAATAATCCAATCTTTTAATTCGGGGAATGAATTAATAATTATTTCTACATTGGTTTTAAACAATTCAACTTCTTTTTCCTTCCCTAGGTACTTCAAGAAATTTTCTTCAGTATCAAAGAAAATGGAAATTGGTAAATCTTGTATTCCTAACCACTTTGTTTTTATTTGCTGAAACTCCAATGTGTATCCATATCCTTTTTTCTCTTTAGAGTGGCTGACGATTTGTTGTATTTCTTTTTCAAATTCGGATAAAGAAGATTTTGTATATGACTTATCGCTACGTATTACAAGTTTTTCAAAAGGCTTATTCTCAACCAATGATTGAAGAAAAGCAAGGTATTTTCTTTCGGCTTTGTCTTTTATTTCTTTTGGTGTAATCATTGATTCAGATAATTTGCTTTTTCTTCTTTGAATTGTTCGATAGGCATATCATACAACCATGAATGTCTTTCTTCTTTGCGTTCAACAAAATGAACAAAAGATATATCGTTTTCTACAATGTGAATATTATCGCTCGGTGTAACAACCAATAATTGCAAATTTAGTTGCTTGCACAGCGTAATCAGATAACGGGCTTTGTCTTCGTCTTGTGCCTTAAAAGCTTCATCAATTGCAATAAAACGGAATGATTTCGGTTCTAATCCATGATTATTATTTGTTAAGCCAAACTGATAAGCGATGGCTGAGCCTAATATTGTATAGGTGAGCTGAGCCTTTTCTCCACCAGATAGCTGCCCCATGGCTTCATACGTTTTAAACTTCTGATTGTTTTCTTTGTAAAACTCTTCCGCTTTATAAGTGAACCAGGAGCGAACGTCCATTACTTTTTTACGCCATTCTTCTTTATCTAATTTTTCTATAAAAGGGTGAATATGATTGTTGAAGTGATACTCTCTTCCTTCAATTGTTTTTTCCATTTGATAAATATTAGGAACTGCTTCTTCCAAAAGCTTTCTAAACTCTTTCACTTCATCACTTATTTTATTAGGTGCTACAAGTTGAATGTATGTTTGAGGTTTGCTTTTAAAATTAATTTTTTTCAGAGAATCGTTCAAATGCTTGATGTTCAATTTTATTGAATCTGACCAGTTCTCAAAAAACATTCTGAAATCGCCCACTTTGTTGGTAATGGTTTCCTGCAAATAATCGTTGAATTTCTTTTCAAATTTTGGAAGATTGTCTTTTTCTAATCTTTCTAAAAATCTTTGATATTCACTTATTAAATCTAAGTTGGTTGAATCAGGCAAAGAATTAACATCTGAGCGCCAATCTTTGAATTTACTTAGGATTTCTTCAGATGGTTGTTTAAAGGAGTTTATTTTGATTTTTACTTCATCTTCATTTTTTCGTTTCTGTCCTTCAAATTCCCTAATTCTCCTTGAGTTTTCTTCTTGGAAGTTTTTTCGGATTATTTCAAAACTCGCATATTCTACCTCTGATAAATCGGGATTTTGCTTTTCAAATGACGATAAATCAATCATTCCCAAAGCTTCGTAAATGTCTTTGTTTTTCCTTATTGTTTCCTCTATGTCTTTTTGCGTTTGTTCTGTTTGGAAAATTTCTCTGTCTTTGTTTTTTATATCAACTTCCGACACTTGTTTTAAATTCGCTTTGACTTTGCTCAATTGTTCCTGCAACTGCTTTAGCCGGTAGTTGGTTTCTTCTAAAGCATTTTTCTGTTCCGATTTTTCTTGTATTTCATTAGCATAAGATTGCCAATTTATATCATCATATTTTTCAAATTTTGAAAATAGATTGTGGGCATTATCTCTAAAATCCCCCATCCTTTTTAATGTGCCATTTTCTTTATTGGTTATTGCAGAAATTAATTTGAGGTTCTCCTTTTGATGTTCTTGTTGTTTTTTTAGCTCATCTTTTAAACCAGCAATTTTTTCTTTGTTATCCCAGCCCAGAACATAGTTTTCTTTTTTTGTGATATGTGGACGGTCATCCTTTTCATGCTTCCCCTTCTTGAATTTTATCAGTCCGTTTTGGGTTATTGCCATTTCGGAATAGCGCTCAAATTCGGTAAGATTATCTACGCAAACAAAATCAAATTGATTCTGTAAATAATCTTCAATCCATTCGTAATATTGCGTTCGGGGCTTAATTTCAATTTTATTTATTATGGATTTATCGTTTATGTTTCTATTCTGAAAATTTTTGAGATAGTTTTCTTCATACTTATCATACCGAATTCTACCTCTCAAATTATTGCTGTTTACATATTCGTTTACTTTGGAGTAATATTTTGGCGGAACAATCAATCGCAGAGCAAAATTGTGAAGCACCTTTTCAATAGAAGCTTCCCAATTAACTTCATCTTCTTTTACTTTGATGAGTTCTCCAATAAACGGGATCTCGTCTTTGCTTGTTCCCGTGTGTGCAATAATCTCATCTCGTATTTCCGCTTCTCTACCAGCAATATTGTTTTTGTTTTTTTGAAGAGTTTGAATTGTGCTTACTAATTCCTCTGTTGATTTTGTTAAATCATCATCTTTGTTTTTCAAAGCACGAAGATTTTCATTCTCATCATCAATTTTTTGTTGAGTGTTTTGTTTTAATTGCTTTGCTTTTTCTCGGTTTGTAATAAAAATAATTTCATTGGGATTTCTTTGCAAGTCAACACTCTGAGCTATTTTGTTGTAGTCGTCAAGTTTCCTGCTCCGCAATGTTTTACTTGCCTCAAGCTGCTTGATTTCCTTTTCCAAGTCCTTGATTTTACTACCAACTTCGTCTTTTTCAATAGAGATGGAAATCGCTCGTTCTTCTTGTTTCAGTGTTTCTTCTTTGCTTCGCAATTCAGTTAACTCATAATTCAGACGTTGTAATACTTCTTTACATTTTTCTAATTCCTTTTTGCCCAATTCAACTCCCTTTTTTGCAAACCAATAAACTGAGGTTTCTTTTGTTTTTTCTAATTGTTGCAAATCACCTTGTATATTGGTAAGTTTTTGTGCAATTTCATTGATTGGTATTAATTGTTTAATTTGTTCCTTGGCTTTTTCAATGTTTGTTTTTGCGTCCATTAAAGTCAGAAAACTTTCTTTCAACTGAATAAACTCTGTTTCAGCATCTAGCTCCTCTAACATATTTGTTCTGATAAACTCGTCTAAATCTTCCAAAACTTTTACACCTACCACCTGATTAAACAAACTCAATGCTTTAACAGAACGCATACCAAACAAACCAGCCATTCTTTCAGCATATGCCGTTGGACCGTCAATAAATTCAATTTTCTTTTTTGTTGTATTTGAATTGTATATTTTATCTAACCTTCTTTTCCACAATCCTTTTGAATCAAAATCACGAAAATCTTTTTCTATTTCAAGCAATGTATGAGCAATGCCAAATTGTCTGTTTAATTCTCCACTACTACTAAACCAACGAACTTGAAAAAGAGTTACTTGTTTTAAATCAGTGTTTTTAAAATGAGCAAGAATAACCGAGTAAGTATTTTTATCTCTCAACTTTTGTGTAGAAGTAGAGCTTTTACCTTCTTCTTGAATATTTCCATAATGCCCCAAAACATAGGTTTCTTCAGTGCGATTACCTTTCTTATCAACGCCTGATGATTGATTGTAAAACCTATCTTTTTTTGCAGGAACCATTAATGTAAGTAAAGCATCTATGTATGTGCTTTTCCCCGACGCATTAGCACCGGTCAACAAGGAGTTATTTCCCTGCGGATTAATTCTAAACACTTTCTCATCAAACGTTCCCCAGTTATAAACTTCCATAAAATGAAGTCTGAAACCCGCTTTGTCGGAACTTGTGCTAAACAGACTCAACATATTCTTGCAATCTTGTTTTGAAATCCTGTAAAATATCCAGTGTTATTTTTTCTTTGATAATTCGATGTATTCGGTATCTTGTTTCGTTGTCTTTTTTAGTGACTTCTTTCAAATATCCCAGTTCGACAGCCGCTTTGATATACCGGTCGAGTTCTTTTATAAAGCTCTTTCTGTTGAATTTCTCGGGAAGGAACAGCTCCAGTTCGTCTCGTATCTCGGTGTCTGTGATGAATTTCTCGGTAGCCAGCTGGGTGGGGTTGCTATCAAATTCTTCCAAACTCTGTCTTAGCACAACAAGAACAATTGATGTTTCAAATCCTATTTGTCGTCTTTGAACTAACCCAAGAGTATTTCCTTCGCTATCCTCAAGTTGCTTTATAAAGGCAAATCCTTCATCTTTTTTTATAATGAGTTCCAAACCAATTTGGCTTATGTAGTCTTGTATCTCGTTTTGATACATTACTACATTTTCCCATTCATTTGAGTTTCGTTCAATTGGTGATTTCAACAATCTAACAATTGCTTTGCTATATGGTTTTTTATAGTTTTCTAAATTCATTTGGTCAGTATAATTTCAGGGATTTTGATTTGTTTTTTGTGTTGAGAATCAAACACAATGCTTTGAGTTTGGTCTGGATTAATGACGTGTTTAAATTCTTTTACAATTCCTATGTATCCAAATAATTCAGGAAGGCCTTTATCAAGTCCACCGTAATGATTAACCACATCTAAAAGTGTTGCCTGAGATTTTTCTTTCAGAATGTCTTTAATCCTTTTCTTTAGTAACTCTTTATCAATATTTGATTGAGAAAACAGTTTTACCAAATGATTGGAAGAAGTGATGTCCTCGTCTGCAATTTTAGGCTTGTTTTTGTAGATAATGTCTTCGCTTTGTTCTGTGGTTAATTTGCGTTCAAACGTGATGTTAATCACGATTTCGGTTTCCAATTCAAATGAAATTTCAGGCTTCTTTTTTATCTTACTGATTTCAACAAGTTGTTTCTTAATTTCCTGAATGATGGTTTTCGTGGCTTCCGATTTAGAACTTTCGTTCTCACGGATAATACGGCTGAGCTTTTCAGCCATTTTATCGTTGGCTTTATAAACTTTTTGGCCAGCACTGTGAAGATGTTTCTTCATTCCTTTCAGGAATGGGTCGCTCACAGGAATTGATTTCTCTTCCAAAGTCTTGTACAATTCTTTCGTTAGACTATCCCATTTGTATTGCAAGTCGGGATTTAGAATGAACGACCAAAAAGCATAAAAACTTTTTCCTTGCTGACTTTCTTTCAATGCATCTAGTGCATCGAAAGTAAATTCCAAAATATCGCTTTTGGATAAACTCCCGTCAGCGTGTTTTTGATAAATGCCTTTGGTGATTTCTTTGAAATTGTCTTCAACTTCTTTGAAGTCAGACAACAAATCTTTTGCAGATTGATTGATTTGATTAAAACGAGGAACAATTTCAAATTCCTCGAATACTTTTACATCTTCGCCTGTTTTGATTCGTTGTATTTGTTGTTCAATTTCCAATTTCTTTTCTTCCAATAATTGAATACGTTTTTCAGAATCTTCGTTCGTATTCTCAACCAATTCTTTCAATTGATTTAAGATGTTATTGAATTTTGATTCTGTCCCTACAAATTCATCTTTTTTTAAACTCGCCAACCAATCAATGGTTTTGCTTGAATGAGATGAAAGCTCATAAAAAACTTCACCTTGTTCATCAGGATAATTTGTTAAAAAACCTTTGTTTGTCCAACTTAAGATATATTTTTTGGCTTTTGTTTCGTAGGAATCAAAAACATCAATGTCACTTTCTTCGTCTTTCTCAATTTTTCTGTAATCTAAAAAGTCTGCAAGTTGGGTAATAATTTTTTCTTCTGATATAGCTCCTTGCTGATAATAAAATGTATTTATGAGAAATACAATTATAGCTTCCCGGTTCCTCAACCGGAGAAGTTCTACACTTGGTGAGCTATTTAATATTTCTATTATCTTTTGAATCTCAATCATTCTATAACAATCTTGTGCGTCGGCAAGAAAAAAGCTCTTTTGCAAACTTTGGTAGTGCGTTGGCTTACGGTTTGTAAATGTGCTGTTTCGTGCGTAGGCTGTTCATTTTATCCTTTTTTTATTTTTCTGTCATTTAAGTAGTAAATTTTTGGGCTTTGCGTTTGTTCTGGTTTGCAAACTAGTACTGAACTTGAATAAAAGTTACAAGCTTCCACGTCACCCATCCTAACGCAAAAATGCTGATTTTGTATATGTTTTCTGATATTTTCCTATAGAGCATCAGTTTTTAAAATTCCTGGTATCTCATATATTCACTTATTGAATCGATAAATGTAAAAATAATTTACTTACTCTGAACTCGCTAGCGTACTCGTATTATCTCTGCCAACGATACCGTAAACGGCAACCCTGATCCCCTTCCATTCTTAAACTGATCCAGTTTAGTAATATCCCACTGCTTTCCAATAAATTCCTTATCTGTGACGGGTGCAACTTTATAAACCAGATAATAATCCTGTGAAGGTGTTGTTGGATATCCTTTCTGAATCAATGTCTGCTTTGAGAATATTCTTGGTCCTGTTTCAACAATCTTGAGCAGTTTTTCAGTGGTGGTTTCACCATAAGTATGGAGTAGCAGATATTTTGCACCCGTTTCCCCAGGCCCTAACCGCAAAGAACCTCTGTCGCTGCCGGCGCGGGCATTATATAATCCGGATTTTAGGATCCAGTCCCAGTTCTCCTTTCTGTAGAAACCAACCAGCACATAGGTTTCATCAGGAATCAATGACCTGTTTTCGCCAAAAGTTTCTGGTAGTAGCTCCTTTACTTCATTACCTGGCTTTTCCTTAAAAATATCATAAGTACGATATGCAATCTTTTCACGCTGAGAAGCACGGTTCACAAAATGATTCACCACTCGCAGAATGAAATCTTTTAGTTCAGTAGTTCCATCGCCTGCTTTAGATGGTCGTACAGGAAATGCCCCCAGTCCAGGTATTATTTCATGAAATCCTTTTTTTTCTACAGGCTGTTTCCCGGGATACAGAACATAAGCCCCTCCTGTTCTTCTGATGGCATCTTTATACGCATGCATCTTCAGCAAATCGGCATTTTTATATATTCCCTTCCTGTTGTCCGTTTTTTCTATATCTAAAAGTTCTTCTGATTTTTGCTGGACAATCTCCTGAAAGTTCTCAACCTTGTATTTGGCATCAAAATGAATATGTACAATCAATTCTTCTTCCTCTGCCTTTTCTTCTGTGATTCCAGCAGGCCAAACAGATAATGTATAGTCTGGCCGCATGGTGGTTGTCCAACTCCCTGCCTTTGGATAATCTTTTTCTCCACCAAAAGAACGGTTATAACTAAATCTAACTTTAAGACTTCTGCCTGCATGAAGATAAGTTCCTTCAAGGGGGATATGCTTTCCCTGCTTAATTTGCAGATTAAAATCATCCTTATCTTTTTGAATTAAAGCATCCAGTGATTTTGGTTCAATTTGAAATATCTGCTCTAGAAGTTCAAGAAGTTTGAAAAAAAGCCAGTATTCATAAAGGACTGCAATATCTTTTTTCCCAGCTTCATAAACATCATCTCCACCTTTCCATACAAGTCGTGCAGCCAGATCAAAAATTAACCACACACGTAGTATTTCCCTGTAACCTTCCTTTCGCTGTAAAACAGGACTATTCAATTTTAAGGTGGCAGGCCGTGATATTACCTTGAAGATGCTATGGCTTAAATGGTTTTCAAGATTTTTAACCAGCAGGTCGGACTCTTCTTTCATCTGGTTAGAAGCTTTGGGTGCTTTATGGATATCAGTACAAAATTTAAGAAAAACCTCCAGCGCATGTTTGATAAAGCGGTTTTCTGCTGTATCAACGCAATCTATCTTTCTGCCGCTTGAAATTTTTACTGGTAAAGAAGTGATGCCTGAGGAAACTAAATGATGATTATCAGGTATCCTGATCCTGTTACTGCCCGACATCATTTCCCGGATGTTCTGGCTCGTGAATTTTTTAAAATTACGGATATCCTTCTTTTCTGATGTTTCTTTCCATTGTGTAACAGGATTTGAAACGATACGGCGAACTGCTTCATTAAATTCACCCGATTGGATAATTGATTTAATAAAGGAAAATTTCTGGTAGATTGTCTTTGTGTCTCTTGTAAAGTCAGGTTCAAAATATTGGTTAACAGGTGAATCCATTTGCATCAATAGTTCAGTACACCGTTCAGTAATGAACTCCAGCATGTCTCGATAGTCAGTCCTGTACGTTGTTTTTACAGATTGCACTTCAAGTAAGACAGGTGGATATTTTGCTCTTGTTATCGAGTGGATTACTGGTAAAGTAAGTGTGCCCACATATATATTGGGAGCAATGATCCCTATATAGGCTTTACGAGAATGTGGGATGATCAGATCAGATTTCAGAAAGGTATAGGGAACTTCTTTTTCAGTAGATTTGTTGGATAATGTAAAATCATAAAAACATCCTTCCCTCAGCTGGTATCTGGCTTCGCCATTTTCCTCTGCATTTGGTTCATCGAAAAGGGTATTATCTTTTCTTGAATCTATGATCAGTTCAAGCCCTTCTTCAATATAATCAAGTGGAATAGATATATGTTTTGAACTTAACATCGTTTAAGCTTCAGCATAACTTGCAAAACCATTATCAATGGCATTCTTATACATTCTGATTATTTTTTCAAGCGAAAGCGGATATTTGACAGTCTCCTGATTAACATTAAAATGATCAACTGAAAAAACTTCCTTTTCAATATTCTCAAATTTCATCTGGTTGATGCAGAAGCTTCCTAAAGTTACTAGGATAGGACATAGCTTCCGTCTGGAACCATGAAGCTTGGGCAGCAACTTCTGCATAATGGCAATATCCAATTTTTCATTTTCTTTTAAATTTTTGTCAAGTACAGTTAACTGATGAACAAGACGGTTGATTTCATATGCGCTCCGGTATCCAAATTCTGCTCCTGCTTTTTTTAATTCAGTGAAAAAGCTTACCAGGGTTGTGTTTATGGTTGTGTGGGTTGAACTATTTTTTGAATAATTCCTTGCAAGACTTAAAAAACCTGATGACATATCTTTTCCTTTTCCTTCAAGCTGTTCAAGGTCTGGTTTTAGTGGATTGTTAAGGAAAGTTTGGATATCATTTTCATCGAGCCGGAATTCTATCACATTAGCCCTGTCCAGAACTTTAGGACTGAACATATAAGTGGTTTCATCAACATTAATGGTCCCGATGATAAATAAATTATCAGGCATCTTCACAGAAGGTGGAACATTACTTATATTTTCATTTCCTGAATGGAATTTAATTTCATCATTTGATTCCATCACCGAAAGAAAGTCGGCAAAATACCGTTCCACATGGCTTAAGTTCATTTCATCAAGAATCAGAAAATGCGGCAATTCAGGATGCTTCACTGCGTGAAGAATCAGTTCAACAGCATCATTGCCAGATGTCACATATTCTTTTTGATTTAATGCATTAGGATATCCCAATAAAGGTTCTCGGTTTGTCCAATCTGCACCTACTGGAATTAACCGGCACTGCTCATTGCTATGACAAATCCATTTAACAAAAGCTTGTGCCAGTTTTGTTTTACCAGAACCGGAGAGGCCAGAAAGGATGGTAAAAGGTTTGGTTACTAAAGAGGCAATAAACCGAATAACAAGTTTATGTGAGAATATTAAACCTGAAAGGGCAATATGTTTTTCGAATTCTGAAAATTCTCTAATAATAGGTTTTATTTCAGGCAGATCAGGTTCATGAACCAATCTAAAATAGTTTTTGATTGTTTTATTCTTAATATCTTTTCCATATAGTTCCAAAATAATTTTTCCTGCTTCAGGGGTAAATTTATATAAGAATCCTTGATTAACTCCACCATCTGAATTAAAAGGTTTATTATAAATATTAGCAAGAGCTTTATCTATATCATTTTTTCTCTTTTTGATATCATTAATGTCAACAGCATTTTCAAATTCATGAAATTCAATATCGACTTTATAACCCTTTTTTTCCCATGGAGTAGCTTCCCATGGATTTTCTGCTTCATAACAATCAGTCTTAGCAATTGAAATACCTCGTACACCTTTAGAATAATTGAAAATAAAATCCCCCTGACGGACTTTTTTCATATTTTCCCAGAAAAACTTAGGATTACCATTCTTGTCTGTTTTAGGAGCCCATATAAACGTTTTACCTGTCTCACTAGCAAAGGAACTTCCTTGACAAACAAACCAAACCTTACGTATACCTGTATTCTTCTCTACTACCTTAAATCCATGCGCTTCTAATAATTGAAAAGCCTTTTTTGCATTATTTCCAAAATCACTCAACTTCAATTCTTCACCCCCCAATATTTTATGAGCTTCTGAAATAACTAGGATAGGAGGATACTGTTTACCATTATGAAGCAAATCATATTGAAAAGATTCTCTACCTTTAATTAAATGTGGATTTGCGTCAATTTTTTGAATGGCTTGAAGAATACTCTCCTCTGTTAATGGTGTCATAGATTTGGTTTTTCAATTTTAATTTTATCTTATCCCACAAACTTCTCTTCCCGATGCCTTTCCAAAAACTTTTTATCTGGCAAAAACCGTTCAGGCATGGCAATCTCTTTCTTGTGGAAGATATTGAAGCAGCTTGTAAGAAATGAATCTGTTGATTTCAGCCAGTCGGAGCAGACGAGAGCTCGCATCTTATTGTCGATGGTAATAAATCCATTCTCAAATGCCCTGTCGTGGAGGCTGTTTAAAAGGATTCCGTTTTGTGGGTTGAGCCGGTTGGCAATATCCTTTGACCATGGAGAAATATGACAGGCAATGAGCAAATTGGGGCGGTCTAATTGGGTAATGGCACACCTTCCCCTATAATTAACAAGTACAATCTGCCGGAATACATTTTGGTTAACCCGGGTTTTTACTTCACGTACCTTCGATAACCCTTCATAGTTTTCTATGTCATCCAATATACCTTTATATTTTTCTTCTATGGTGGTCTGTTGAAACTGGGCTAGGATCTTCTCGCTCTCGAAAATAAGTTCCTCCTTATTTTCAGAGAACTCATCCCATATTGGTTGCACCTGCTTTATGCCTCCTGTTAATCCTTTGATGCCTCGTTTCTGGTGATAAGGATCAACACTGGCAAAATTGCTCAGCCTCATTGCCACAGCACTCGGCGTTCTAGTCATCAGTTTTGCAAGTTGAATCACATCAGGGTTTCCACGATGGTACTTCCCGAATGGGATTTTCATGTAAAGATTGAAGGCTAAAATAAGTTCTTCTCTAGTCCATGGATTGATAGGCATTGTTAAAGGTCTTTAGTCTATCCAAAAATAGCAAATTATAAACAACATGAAAACACAATTGAAAATGAAAATCACAGAGAAGATGAAATTTTATAATATGAAATGCACAACCTTATTCCCCCCCTATAACATGTCTATATTAAATTCAATTCCACATAGCGATAAATTAGAGTTGATGCGGTTTCTGCTTCTTCTTATTTTCGGGGTTTCCGAGCCGGGGTAAATCCTACTCCAAATCTGAACTCGCAGCTTTTTCCTTGGAGCTTCTATATAACCATCTTTTTTGGGGTTAGGTATAGTATAGGTATAGTATAAGTATAGTATAAGTATAGTATAAGTATAGTATTGGGATAGTCATAGTATAGTCAACAGATTACCGGATGCTAAAGAAATACTGCAGGGATACGGAAGGAGGAGGAATAACATGAGGAGGGTTCACCTCCGGGGCAGAAAAGAATTCAGCTCCAACGGAGCGAAATCATCAGCTCAGGGTGAAGCCCTGCGGGCCGGGATGGATACCGCACCCTCCTTGTGAGCCCCGAAGCGGGCGTAATCAGGAGGTTATACTATTTCATATTCGTGCCCATGGAAAAATATCAGCCACCAAACCACCAAATCACAAAAAGGAATACTAAAATTTTTTGATGGGATATATTGACTCATTTTACACTGGTAACTTTTTCATTAAAATTACCTTTTCAATAATTACATTTGATTCACCAGCTGATCCGCCAACTGGCCGGACAGCAGGTGAAGGCCAGCTCCAGACCTGACAGGTTTGCCAAACCTGTCAGGTCTGGAGCAAAGTAAAGCCTGTTTTATTCATTACCTTTGTACCCAACGTTATATAATCCGGATTGCAATGGATTTTTACCTGGAACAGATTCATACAGAATTGTCGGACTGGCAAAGACAAATGCTCCGACGGCCAACCATCATGAACCGGCTGTCGAAAGGTGTGCAGGTGAAAATGAATTCGTGGATACCTGAAAAAATACACCGGGCCGTCACCGTTACCCTCAAGCAACTGGTGCGCGGGGTGTTGTTCGGCGCCAACTATACGACCCCAAAGCCGCTGTCGGGTGTATCGCTGCAGGAACGGGAGGATGCCATCAGGCAACGCATCAGGTTCTATAAAAACACCGCTGCCGTTGAAGGCGGGATCACCGGGGCAGGGGGCATCCTGCTGGGGTTCGCCGACTTCCCGGCCCTGATCGGCATCAAACTGAAACTGCTGTTCGACATTGCTTCGATGTACGGGTTCAATGTCAAAGATTATAAGGAAAGGGTTTTGAGCATGGAGCACAGGGCACAGAGCAGAGGGCAGGGAACGGCTTATCAGATACCGGATAACCTGGATTAGTTTCTTCCTCCACAGGCCTTTGCGGCCTTGGCGTGAAATTCCTTTGTTTCAATTCACCAGCTGATCCGCCAACTGATCGGTCAGCAGGTGAAGGAGTTCGGCTGGCGCAATTTCCAGCAGGAATACCGCGACTACATCGACCTTGCAAAAATGGCCCAGCTGATTCCCTTCATAGGCGCCCCCGTTGGATATGTGGTCAATTCCCGCCTGATCGAAAAACTTGGGAAAACTGCTATGAATGCTTACCGCATGCGGCTTGCTGAGACCTGACAGGTTTCCAAAACCTGTCAGGTCTGGAGTGCCTTAGTAACCAGATCAACCATCATCCGCTACTCCCAAAAATAAAAGTCGTCAGTTTGTTCGGCTTTATACTACCCTTCTCACCCCCGGAACCTGCTTCACCATCCATGCCACCAGGAAACTGGCAGCTAGCGCCACGGGCGCCAGGGCAAGAAATTTCAGCGGGGGATAAACCTCCCAGTGCCGTAAGGAAACGCTCAGGGCAACGATCACCGGGGTATGGATGATAAACACCGCATAGGCAGTGCCCGAAAGCTGAGTGGCTGCCGTCCCCTGTGTGCTGAAATATTTCTTAAAGATGCCGGTCAGGCCGATGATGAGCGAAAACCCCGTGAACTGCTCCAATAAAGCCAGCCCCAGGCTCTGCCAGTGGAGCCCGCCTCCGAAGGCCTCCTCCCCGCCATGCATGCCCAGCATAAACAACACGGGCAGAACAACTAAAATGAGCACATTGGCGGCAATGAACCACCGCTTTCCCATCTCCGGTGTGACAGAATCCATCCAGTTGTTGTGGTATGCCACAATGCCCAGTGCGAACAGCAGGATGTACTGCACAAAATAGGGGAACTGGAACCCCGTTACGGGCATGCTCCATCCCAACGGCAGCCACAGGCGGATGATGAACTGCAGGATCCCCGTCAGAAAGGCTGCAAGCAAAATCATCCCTGTTTTCGGGAAAGGGATCCGCACCCTGATCTTCAGCCGCCTGAACGCAAGGTACACAAATGAAAACAGCAGCAGCGCCTCAACAAACCATAATGGCCCCGGGCCGATTCCATAAAAATGAAGCCAGTAATCCACAAGCGATACCTGCTGCCCACGTGCAAAACTGTCAACAAGATAAACCGTGAGCGGCGACAGCACAAACACAAAAAACAACAGGGGAACACCTAGCCGCAGCATACGTTCGGCCGTAAACCGCCCTGTGCCTTTCCTGTTCAGTGAAGGCACCATGAAATAGGCAGATACAAAAAAGAACATTCCCATGAAAAACGACTGGTTGGATGCCACAAAAAGGAGCATGGGCAGGATATCGGGAAACCCCGGCCGGGCTTCATGATAATACCAGCCCCCCGGTGCACCGTAGGTGATGGCCAGGTGATGCAGCACCACCAGGCTGATAAGGAATATGCGGAGGTTGTCGATGAAATAGAGTCGGTTCATGTTCGCAATAACCAGGTTACCACAAATATACATCAAAAGAATATATCACGAATCAGAAAGGAAGATTTTGGGATTATCGGATTTTCAGAAAAAAGAAGGTTGAAACACAAAGTCACAGGATAAAGAAGAAGGCAATATTTGCTTATGATGGCGTATACAATTTCAGCCAACTTCGTTTGAAACAATATTTAAAACATATGACACAATTTTTAAATAAACTGACACACGGGTTGTTGATTTGAAACACTGTTTTTCAGAACCTTTGGCATGTTAAGCAATTTAAATTTCAAAACATTTTTAACTAAAATTTTTAATCATGAAAGCTTTAATGTATTTTTTTGTAATGGCAATTCTTGTGTTTGCCGGTTGTGCCAAAGACGAAAGCATGTTCGAAGACCAGAACAGCCTGGAACTGAAAAAGGCTAAAGTACCTATTCCTTTTAAGCTGGATGCTTATGTAGTAACGGACCGGGAATCAGACAAGGTACTTATAGAGGGCCTTGATCCGGCCGACCCGGATAGTTGGTTCGCCAGCAGGTTAATTTGCAGTGGTACAGCCACCCACCTGGGAAAAATAAATCCTGAAAAAAGTTTTTATATACTGGAAAGATTGGTATTATTTTTTGAAAATGGCATTCCTCACTCAAGAAATACAGGTAAAGGTGTTATAGCAGGGGCAAACGGTGATGGCTTTGAATATACCTTCACGGTCGTACAGAATTCTGTTGACGGCAGTTGTGTTTCAAGGCATTCTGGGCTTTTTAGAAAATTGTCGATACCATTCGACAAAAAATAATTTAAATTGTCGGATTGAAACAACAAAACTGAAGTCATCCGCAACAAACAGACCTCATCCTGTCCTGGTTTTCACTATCCATTCTGTATTTCTTTAGCAGCCGGTGATATGTTGACTATACATAGACTATCCCAATACTATACTTATACTATACTTATACTATCCCAAACCCAAAAAAAATGATGGTAATTCAGAAGCTTCGAGCTTCAGGGAACTCTGTGAATCATTGGCATCCTTCTTTTATTCGTGTAATTCGGGAAATTCGTGGATAAAATTCTTCTCTTAAAGCTTCAAGATATTAGCTGCAAGCTTCAAGCGAAGAGCTGTGCTGTAGAATAGCTTCAAGATATTAGCTGCAAGCTTCAAGCGAAGAGCTGTGCTGTAGAATAGCTTCAAGATGTTAGCTGCAAACTTCAAGTGAAGAGTGTTGGTACCCTGAAGGTGGATAATCTCTGCGCCTTTGCCTGCCTGCCGGCCTACCTACCGCCAGGCAGGCAGGTAGGCGCCTTTTAAAAGAGCATCACAATACAGCGTCAGCTTGCAGCTTGAAGCTCATCTTCAACTTTTCCGGTCCATCTTTTGTTATCTTCATCCGCTTTAATGTTGAAATACCATAGTTTATGTTTTCATTTTATCTGACGCTGGCTTATACCATTCCCAACATATATGTCTTTCTGCGCATCATGTTCCTGTTCATCGGGAAGAAATACAGGCTGTTGTACACCGTTATTTACCTGCTGCTGGCTGCTGTTTTCCCCGTTACAAGGTACCTTTCACACCAGGTGCCCGATGGCCTGATGGAGCTGCTGACGGCGGCTGCCAATTACCTGCTGCCTTTTTTCCTGTATGTGTTTCTTGCACTGCTGCTGTATGAAATATTGTTGCTGCTGAACCTGATTTTCCGGGTGGTATCCAAAGGGGTGAGGAAAAGTTATTCGTACCGGTTCTATGCGCTAACTTCCATTATTGTGTTGTCACTGGCTGTAGTTGCGGGCGGAATCATCAACATGAATACGATCCGTGCCTCGCGCTACCAGATTGTTGTCCCAAAGGGAAATTCCCCCCTTGACAGCCTGAGGGTGGCTTTTGTGGCCGATTTTCATATCGTGCAGGAAACCAGCCCGGATTACGTGGAGCAGTTTGTGCGAAAGGTGAATGCACTGGAGCCTGATATCATGCTCTATGGCGGCGACATTGTGGAGGGGCGCGATGAAAACAATATCCCGGATAATATTCTGTCGGCCCTGCGCAGGCTACAATCCAGATATGGCGCATACGGCGTGCTCGGAAACCATGAATCGTATGGCAGCCGCGGGAACGGCACCTTCTATGAGAAGTCGGGTATCACCCTGCTGCGCGATACCATGCTCAACATCGGCAACGCCTTTTACCTGGCCGGCAGGGATGATGAACGCTTCAGGGACAGGAAACCTGCGGAGGAGATCCTGCAGAACGGTACTGACGGCCTGCCGGTCATCATGCTCGACCACCGTCCAACCCGGCTTGAGGAAATCAGCCTGACACCCGTCGATGTGCAGTTCTCGGGGCATACGCACAATGGACAGCTTTTTCCCATCAACTTTATCATTGGAAGCATGTACGAACTGGCCTGGGGATACAAGAAAGTCAGAAACACCCATTTTTTTGTCACCAGCGGCCTGCGCCTCTGGGGCCCGCCTGTAAAAACTGCAGGAAAGTCGGAGATTGTGGTGGTGGATGTGGAGTTTGAATGAAGCTTCGAGCTGCGAGTTTCGAGTTGTGAGTGAAGCTGCAAGATTCAAGCCTCAAGCTGTAAGTGAAGACCTGGAAGTAGTTGCGGGTTACGGAGTAAGAGTGGCTAGTGAAGAGCTGCAAGATTCAAGCTTCAAGCTGCAAGTGAAGACCTGGAAGTAGTTGCGGGTTACGCGGTAAGAGTGGCGAATGAAGAGAAGTGCTGCAGAATTATAACCTCAAATGAAGACCAGGAAGCAAAAATCAAGGAGCCTGTAGCAAGGAGCCTGGGGATTTAAATACCGTCACAACAATTTTTTTCAATCTGTGCATCTGCGGCAACCTCTTTTCCATTCGTGTAATTCGTCTTAATTCGCGAAATCTATTTATGCATTGCGGCCAGCGGTACCAGCATGTGCGGCATCCTGATCAGCGTTTCATACAGATTCTGATGCAGGCTTTCCAATGGAAACTCCGGGAAGAAAAACCCCCACGTTCGTGCTACTGCTGTCAGTCCGCCCCAAACTACAGCATAGAGTAATGCATATTTATCAACCCGCGGAATAAAGAGACAAATTGAAATTACGAAATCAAGTGCCCCTGCCACGAGCAGCATCTGCCTGGCTGCTGTTTCAGTTACACCAAGTATACTGATCAGCATATCGGTGTACACTCCGGGCAAGGGGTAAACACCAATGGCATACAACCCGTGCGCGGTGAAAGTCAGTGCAATGGCTATTTTCATGGACAGTAGCAGCCGGTGCATTTTAATCCTGCCCGTCAAGGCATACAGGAAAAACAACGGGAGCAGGAACTGGATGGTGTACTCGAAAAACTGTCCCACATGATGAAATTTCTCCTTGGCATACAAAAACGCCAGGAACATCAGCGACAGGGACGACAGGTAATATAACCACGACAGCCCGGACAACATCCTGCCCCTGGCCACCAGGGTGACAGCAGCCATTAATGCATAAAAAATCCCAAACCCGGTGATTGCCGATTGAATAACACGGTCGGAAGCCTCACTGGTCACATAATCCTGCCATGTACCCCCCAGGAAAAAAGTTACAATTCCCTCCATCAGCTTCTCATCCCACAGCAATGCCCTGAAGGGTGCATCCCAGAACAGGTGCTGCCAGGCCCTGCCGGCAAACAACATGACAGTGGCGACGCGAAGGGTGACGTGAACCAATTGTAAATTCGAATGTTTAAAACTCATGGTGACAGAACGGCCTGACTAATCATTTAGGTATTGTCCGTTTGTCTGTAACATTACAACATGTCGTTTAGTTTAGGTTAAAAGGTATTTCAGATATGGATAACATGGCCGGCCTGCACAACGGGTATGAATTCAGGTTGTTGATGGTCAGCCTGCCTTTCCCCTAAATCAGCATGACATGAACCACACGAAAGTACTGCATCACTTATCATAAATTTGTAAATATTGTTTTTAATATGGTACATTCAATTCGCTTAATCCTGATTATAACCCTCATCATAACATCTTACCACACACAATCCAAGACCGGCAAATACCGGCTGACCCTGCACGACAATCCCGCCACATCTGTTGTAATTGGCTGGGAACAGGTCTCGGGCGATGACCCCGTGGTCTACTACGGTGACCTCGATCACGGTGAAGACTGGGAACAATACAAATGGGAAGTAAAACCCGACAGGACGGTTAGTTATGCCGAAATGGAAACCAATTTTGTGCGGCTGACCGGTCTGACTCCCAATACAGACTACTTTTTTGTCATCAAAGACAGCGAAGGGGTAAGCAAACGGCTGTGGTTCCGAACCGCCCCCATGGAACCCAATGCACGGTTGTCTGTCATTGCAGGCGGTGACTCCCGCAACAATCCTGTGCCGCGCAGGAATGCCAACCTGATGGTGAGCAAGCTGAAACCGCATGTAATCCTATTCGACGGCGACATGACGGCCAGGGGCACTCCCGCAGAGTGGAAGGAATGGTTCGACGACTGGCAGCTAACCATCAGCGACGACGGCCGCATGTATCCGGTTATTGTTGCCAGGGGCAATCATGAAGCCAACAATGAAATGGTATTTAACCTGTTCGATACTCCCCACAGAAATATTTATTATGCTATAACCGTGGGCGACAACCTGGCCCGCATCTATACACTGAATTCCGAAATTTCAATTGCCGGGATGCAAACCGCCTGGCTGCGAAAGGACCTGTCGGAGAACAAGAATACGAAATGGCGGATCGCACAGTACCACAAGCCCATGCGGCCGCATGTCTCCAACAAAAAGGAAGGGGAAATGCAATACATGCACTGGGCACAGCTGTTTTACGATGAAAAGGTGCAATTGGTGGTGGAGTGCGATGCGCACACGGTCAAAACAACATGGCCCATAAAACCCAGCACAAAAGACAAAAATGACGAAGGTTTTGTGCGCGATAACCGCAGAGGTACCGTATATGTGGGCGAAGGATGCTGGGGTGCACCCCTGCGGGCAAATGACGACACAAAAAGCTGGACACGCGACAGCGGGATGTTTAACCAGTTCAAATGGATGTTTATCGATAAAAAAGGGATCGAAATCAGAACCATAAAAACCGATAATGCTGAATTGGTTTCTCCGGTCCACAACGACAGTGTGTTTGTCATTCCTTCTAATATCGACATCTGGAACCCCCCAAACGGTGCGGTGGTTGAGATCCGCTGAGATTGACCGGGTGACTAAAAGAAAACC
>JAEYNZ010000067.1 GCA_023412195.1 Bacteroidota bacterium | reverse complement strand
CAAAAACAGCATATGGATTAAACCGTATAAAAGCCAGACTGATGAACACCAGTGAATCATGGATTGCCAGCATCATTTTGGTGCTTAACCTGGTCAAACTGGCCGGGGTGGCACTCCCGTGCCTTTTCTTAATGTGGGCAGGAAGTTTTTCAGCAAGAATGAATGAGATCTTCTTAACGAAGTTTGCGACGATTAAAGATATCTACTACACTATGGAACGGCAAATAAGAAAAGCTAATAGAGTTAATTATAAAATCATGGCCTGAGTTTTTCAGCAGGCCCTAGCTTAAATTCCTAAAAAATATGGGTAAATCAGAACAAAAAAATACCTGTTTTTAATATAAACAGGTATTTTCATGAAAAGAAAATTAATCATTTACTGCATAACTTCTGCAGGAATTTCCTTAATCTGCCTGATCTGAATGCTTTTAACAAAAAGTTCTGCACCTTCAGCCTGAAGCTGAATTTTACCTGAAGTTAATGGAGTTACCTGTCCATCTTCCACAGTACCAGTATTATTATTTACCATAACTGTTTGTCCGTTTACCACGTGTACAGCAGTCCGTCCCACACAATAAAGATCTAAAGTGTTCCATTCTCCCAGTGGATTTTCTGCATCAATAGCTTTGTTCACAAGTGGCCCGTTATGTTCAACGCTGAAATTTTTCACTTCTCCTCCAGGGGCATATTTAAAGCTTCCGTTATCTTGTACGACTGCAGTTTCGCAATACGTATTGTTCATCAGGTAGGTATCGCCCAGACGCTCGTGCATCAGCTGACATTCAATATTAACCATCCACGTACCAAGTGCCTGACCAAATTCACCAAAACTGTGGTACAGCAGTCCGCTGTTCCGACGGGTAAAAACTTCATCACCCCACTTAAAAACAAGTTGAAGATGATAATTTGCAAATGTGTCACGTGTGGCTAACGATCCATTTACCTCTCCTGAGATTCTGATTACTTTTTCACCATTCTCATCTATCACAGAAAACACTGACTCATTTGTTGCTTTCTCAGCCAGGTCATTAAATCCATCGAGAGGAGTGCCCAGATGCATATCCCAGTTGGAGAGATCTTCTCCATTGAAAAGTTGTTGCCAGCTACTCCCTGAATTGCATGAATAAAATGCAGATAAAACAATGATCGATAAAATAAACAGCAGATGTTTTTTCATATTCAATTTGATTTTTGGTTAAAAAAAACTGCCCTTTTTCTTTAAGGGCAGTTTGTAAAATAATTTTTTTTCTTAAACTGCTTCATGATGAAGAATTTCTCTGGCCCTGTCGAGGATAGAAGTATCATCTAAGAGAACAATCCCGCCATTTGGGCCTGGTTCCATGTGTATGCCTACTACAGCTCCACTTGTATAATTGGCGCCTCCAAAATAATTCCTGACGGTTTCTTCTGTTACCTCGAACTCCTGCGCCAATTTTTTTATAGAACCGTCAGGTAAGCTGTCTTTTATTTTCCTCAACTCATTGAATGTGATTTTACCTTCCATAATGTTGAATTTTTTTATGTTGCTGAAATTTTTTATTGAAAAGAACGACTGAATATGTAAATTTATAATATTAAATGATATTTAAAAAGCTAAAACAAACAGGTTTTCCGTTTCGTTGTAAAATATCCATTATTTAACATCATTTTATATAATTAATCTTCATTCAAAACCTTCATATACTGTTGATTGATAATATAATTACTTTACATGATAAATAGCCTGAATGGTTTATAATTAACTTTTTTTAACCCCTTTTCTATACTGCTGGCTTAACCAGGCTGTCATATATAGCCTGATGCATAGCCGGCCGGATATTTAAATCAAAAAGTGCTGAATTATTTCTTGTAGGATGTACCCTGTTTGACATGAATATAAAAAGAATGCCACTGTCAGGATCTGCCCAAACCATTATCCCTGTATACCCGGTATGTCCAAAGCTGTTTTTGCTGGCACTGACCGCAGGGTAAGCTTCCTTTAATGAATTTTTATGGTTGTCGATATATGGCTTGTCAAATCCTAACGCCCTCCGGTTATTGTTCTGAGGAAACTGGACTTTAGTAAATTCATTCATTGTTTTTTCGGAGAAGTACCTTTTTCCTGCAAAATATCCCTTCTGAAGGTACATTTGAATGATTTTTGCCAGATCATTAGTAGTGCCAAACAAGCCTGCATTCCCTGATACCCCGCCCAACATGGCAGCTCCTTCATCGTGAACAAATCCATGGAGTTTCTCCTTTCTGAAAAAATCATCTGTTTCTGTTGGAATGATCCTATCAAGCGGAAAATGAAGGTAAGGATTGTATGTAACCGTGGCGGCTCCAAGTGGAGTGAAGAAATTATCAGCTATGTATTTTTCGTATGGTATTCCGGTTAGCAAAGTGATCATTTCAGGGTAAAGATGAAATCCCAGGTCTGAATAAACGTATTTTTTAGCAGGTAATAATTTGGCATTTTTGATGGTGTCGTATATCACCTGGCGATAGTTGTTGTTTATATATAGCTGATTTGATACCCTAACGTTGAATTCTTCGGAGGGCTGTGTTGAAAATATATCCCGTCGGAGGCTTCCGTCCTTTTCAAGGCACATGCGCCAAAAAGGAATAAAGGCAGGAAGTTTAGCCTGGTGTGTCAGATAGTCGCGGACGTGAATCGTTCCTTTTTCCGTGCCTTTGAAAGCAGGCCAGTATGTACTGAAAGGGGCATCAAGGTTTATTTTCTTTTCATCTGTTAATTTCATAATAGAAGGCAAAGGTCCGGTTACCTTTGTAACCGATGCCCAGTCATAAATATCATCAGGTGTTACTTCCCGTTCCTGAAAATAAGTATGATAACCATAGCATTTGTGAAATACTACATTCCCGTGCCGTGCAATCAGGACCTGGGCTCCGGGATATGCTTTATGTCTTAACCCCAGTTCTGCGATCGAATCAATTTTCTGCAACAACAGTTCGGAACGGATCCCCGCTTCCTCTGGGATGGAGTAGGAGAATGTCTGATTTCCTTTTAATTCCATTCCATCCATTAACTTAAAGCGATGATCTATTGTTACGGAAAGTTTTCCTGATGCATCAAAAGCACCAAATACAAGCTGGGCAGCCAGTTCCTGCGTCAGCCGGTTATTCTGGTAGGCCAGTACAAGCCCTGCCGACTGATGAATGTTTTCAAAGTGCTTTAATGCATAGGCATTGCCAAAAAAGACACTTATCACCCTTGTGTCACGGATAAAATCTGCCAGTGCATTTCTTTGGACCGATGTTGTCCCGTACATCCCTGAAGGGTATAGGTTGATTCCCTGAATTCCGGCGATTACCAGGTTATAATTGGAAAGTTTGTTACGCAGGGCAGCCACCTCACGCTCACCTGCATTTTTTTTAAGCGAAAAATGATCAACAGGTGCATACCTTCCAAGCATTTTCTGGAATGCGGTAACATCCTCAGCACCTATCATCACCGATGCAATTTTCAATTTGGAAAATTCCTGCACAGGTAATGCATTTTTGTTTGACAAAACAGTGAGAGAACCTTTTATAAGTTTTCGGACAGTTATTTCGAAATAGGGTGAATTCAGTCTTGCTGTCAGATTAGCTGTTGTGGCAGGCTGATACAGATGCAAGCCTGCCCAGCGTTTCAGTGCCAGCACTCTGGTGCATTTTTCGTCTATTTCGCCTATGGTGATTTCACCTGAAGCTACAGCCTGTTTTACCGCGGCAACTGCTTTTGTAAGATCGGGTACGAATTCCAGCATATCATTCCCTGCTTTTAAAGCTTCCACGATGGCATTGCCTTTTTGGGTCTGCACTCCCTGCATATTCATTGCATCTGTTATAACTAATCCACTATAACCAATTTCATTACGCAGGTAGTCTGTCACTATTTTTTTTGACAGGGAAGAAGGTGTATCTGAATTGTCAAGTGCAGGGACATTTAGATGAGCAGTCATAATCCCATTGATTCCTTTTTGAGCCAGGTACCTGAAGGGAAAGGATTCCACAGTATCAATCCGTTCTTTAGTATGCTTTATCAGGGGCAGTTCCATATGTGAATCGGTCTCAGTATCTCCATGTCCCGGAAAATGCTTGGCTACCGGAATGACCCATTCATTTTGCATACCCATTGCAATTTGCCAGGCTTTTTGGGAAACATTCAATTTATCTTCCCCAAAGGAACGAAAGTTAATCACAGGGTTCTGCGGATTGGTACTCACATCAGCCACAGGAGCAAAATTCATATGGATACCGGTGAGTTTCATTTGTTGTGCAAGGTCATGGCCCATCTGAAGGAGGAAGTTTGAATCCTGTACTGCACCTAAAGCCTGCGCATATGGATATTGTATTGTGCTGTCAATCCGCATTGAAAGGCCCCATTCACCATCTATTGCCACCAGAAGGGGAATAGTGGAATTCTCCTGAAACTGGTTTATCCATGTGGCAGTTTTAACCGGACTTCCCTGCATAACCAAAATGCCACCTGGTTTCAAATTCCTGATTAACTTTATTGTCTTCTCTTTATCTGCATCCGTTTGCCTGGGGTATACTGTTATCATCATCAGTTGGGCAATTTTTTCATCAAGTGTCATCGAATCCAGTTTTTCCCTTACCCAGTGATCTTCAGAAAGTATAAGAAATGGCGGATCTCCGTCTGCCGGGTCTTCCTTATATATAAATCCGGTTGATAATGTAAAAAATACAGATATAAAAAACAAAAAATACTTGCGGTTCATGTTATTTTATCACTCAGTTGGTGTTTTCTTTCCAAAGGCTAAAAATATTGAAAAAGTTGAGATATTAGTGATAAAAGTGGAATATTAAGGCACTCAAAAGGTGTTTGTTTTATATGATTGGAGGCCTGCCTTAAATGATTATCATTTTTCATTTTAGAATTAACTTTCTACTTTTGCAGCATACATGAACCCATCATGGCTGTTTATTTGCAGGATGCCAAATAAGGGTTTCTCACCATAGATGAATTAATGCAAAAAAAAAGGATAGTTATTGGTCTTTCAGGAGGAGTTGACTCAAGTGTTGCAGCTTTTCTTCTCAAGCAGGAGGGGCACGATCTTGTGGCATTGTTCATGGTAAACTGGCATGAACGGATAGGAGCTTTAACAAGTGCCTGTAGCTGGGAAGAGGATGCCCTTATAGCAAAGATGGTTGCTCAAAAACTGGATATTCCTTTTCATATTGTCGACCTGAGTGTTGATTACAAAAAGCGTGTGGTGGATTATATGTTTGCTGAGTATAAAGCAGGACGTACACCCAATCCGGATGTGCTTTGCAACCGTGAAATAAAATTTGATATTTTTCTTGATGAAGCCATGAAGTACGGAGCCGATTATGTAGCTACCGGGCATTATTGCAGAAAAGATAAACTGATGAAGAATGGAAAAATGATCTATCGCTTGCTGGCAGGGGCAGATAAGAATAAAGATCAGAGTTATTTTCTGTGCCAGTTAAACCAGGAGCAGTTGTCGAAGGCCGTATTTCCAATTGGTAATTTAACTAAACCCCAGGTACGTGAGATTGCCCGTGAACAGAATTTACCCACTGCAGGAAGAAAAGACTCCCAGGGTATTTGTTTTGTTGGTAAAGTTGATCTGCCAACTTTTCTGCAACAACAACTGGAACCCAAACAAGGAAATGTGATTGAAATTTCTGTATCTTTTGCGGATAAAAAGAAGATGGCCGGTACAGAGGAGGAAAATTTTGGCAAAACGTGTTTTGCCTACCCTTACAAGCCATGGAATGGTAAGGTTATAGGAAAACATCAGGGAGCACATTTTTACACCATAGGCCAGCGGAAAGGCCTTCATATTGGAGGACATCAAGACCCCCTTTTTGTTTTGGGTACTGATGTAAACAGAAATATAGTTTACGTAGGGGAGGGTCAGAATCATCCGGGGTTGTTCAGAAAAGGATTGTTTATTGCAGCAGACGATATTCATTGGATCCGGACTGATCTTAAGTTGAAGGTGGATGAAAAACAAGAATTTGAATTCAGAATCAGATACAGGCAGCCACTTGAAAAAGGAACCATGCACTATACAGATCATGGGGCTTATGTATTGTTTGAAAATGAGCAGCGTGGCATTACACCTGGTCAGTTTGCAGCATGGTATCACCATGATGAACTGATTGGTTCGGGAGTTATCGGTTAAAGTTCGTAACTTCGTATAAAAATTTCGAGATACATGATTAAATCAATGACAGGCTTCGGCAAGGCAGAATTTGAAGTCAACAACAAAAAAATTACACTTGAGTTAAAATCCCTGAATAGTAAGCAAATAGATATCAGTGTCAGAATACCTTCGATTTACCGGGAGAAAGAAATAGAAATCAGAAGAGAACTGGCTGAAAAGCTGGTGCGAGGGAAAGTTGATTTAAGCATCTACGTTGAAAATCATGGTTCTGAATCCAATAGCAAAATCAATGAGTCAATCTTAGTCAGTTATTATGAACATCTTAAGAGAATAGCTGGGTCGCTGGGACTTGAAAGTGACCAGGGAATGCTTCTGTCATTACTTAGACTGCCAGATGTGGTTAAAACCGAATATGAAACATTTGATGAACAGGAATGGCTTGTAATTTTCGGACATTTGCAAAAAGCGATAGAAGAAATTGAAGCTTTCCGGATCAGCGAAGGAAATGCTCTTGAAGCAGATATTGTTTCCAATACTGTCAAAATAAGAGAATTGCTTCATCAGGTTACTCCTTATGAAAATCAGAGGATGGAAATTATCAAAAACAGGTTGACTGAAAGTCTTGGCAAGCTAAATCTGGCAGGTGGTGCCGACGAAAACCGATTTGAGCAGGAACTGGTGTATTATCTTGACAAGATGGACATGAATGAGGAAAAAGTCAGGCTTGAAAACCATTGCGAATTTTTTCTTGAGACCATAACAGGTGAAGAGAATAATGGTAAAAAGCTTGCTTTTATAGCGCAGGAGATGGGCCGTGAAATTAATACACTTGGTTCCAAAGCATATGAAAGTAATATCCAGCGGCTGGTCGTGCAAATGAAGGATTACCTTGAGCGCATCAAGGAGCAGTTACTGAATGTGATATAGTTAATGTGAATGCCAGAAATGAAAGGAAAGCTGGTTATATTTTCTGCACCTTCAGGTGCCGGTAAAACCACAATTGTTAAGTACCTGCTGCAACAGGATCTGGATCTTGAGTTTTCAGTATCTGCCACTAGCAGAAAACCCAGGACAGGTGAAGTGGATGGTAAAGATTATTATTTTCTGACAACAGATCAGTTTAAGGAAAAAATAAAATACGATGAGTTCCTCGAGTGGGAGGAGGTTTACCCGGATATATTTTACGGCACCTTAAAAAGTGAAGTGGAAAGGATCCGTAAAAGTCATAAGAATGTCATCTTCGATGTGGATGTAGTGGGAGGGATGAACATTAAAAAGCATTACGCGAATGATGCTTTGGCAGTCTTTGTAATGCCACCTTCAGCCGATGAACTTAAGAACCGTTTAGTCAGCCGGGCAACAGACAATGAGCAATCAATCAGAATGAGGGTTGAAAAGGCAATTGCCGAACTGAACTATGCAGAACAGTTTGATGTGGTCATTATAAACGATGATTTGCCGGTTGCATTAACTGAAGCTGAAAGGGTGGTTTTAAAATTCATCAGCGGAAAGTAATTCCCCGGATGATAAAACAGGCTATAAGCCATGAAACAGGTAACACAGAGGAATCAATCAGTCAGATCAGCAGGTTTGTTCTTTGGCTCGTTTAATCCGGTTCATATCGGGCACATGGCCATTGCCAATTATATGGTTGAATTTGCAGGACTGGATGAATTTTGGTTTGTAGTAACGCCCCATAACCCACATAAGCAACAGGAGCATCTGTTAAACAGTTTCGACCGGTTTGATCTGGTTAAACTGGCAGTTGGTGATGATCATCGGTTTGTAGTTTCAGATATTGAGTTTCATTTGCCTAAACCGAGTTATACAATTGATACATTGACATGGCTGAAAGAAAGATATCCTGCCAGATCATTTAAAATCCTGTTGGGCTCTGATAATTTACAGAACTTTCATAAATGGAAAAATTATGAAGAAATCGTAGAGAATCATGGATTGATTGTTTATCCAAGGCCGGGTTCATATACAGCAAAATTTATTGGACATCAAAATATTACGATTGCAGAGGGAGCTCCCCAGATGGAAATCTCCTCTTCTTTTATCAGAAAAGCAATCAGGGAGGGGAAAGACGTCCGATATTTCCTTCCTCCGCAGGTTTGGGAATATATTATGAAAAAAGGATTTTATCTCTGAACACTATGTGTTAATCAATGAGTAGTTGTCATATCTTTATCTACACAGATAATAAAATTTGCTTTTCCTTTATTTTCTTCATCTACCTTAGAAATATCATCCTGTGAAACCGTAGTAATTGTTACAATTTGTAACGATGGGTCTTGTTGTTTCAGATACCAGTATATACTTTCAAAATGATCTGAATGGTAGGCCCCATGAAAATGGATGAACGTTTTTCCTTTAACCCAGTTTTTTAAGATAAAATGTGCCATGGTGGTATCCTTAATTGCCTGGGCTTTAGGAAAGTTTTCGTTGGTATGGTGTTCCATCCCACCCATTGTCATCATGTTTTTATATGCATTTAATTCAGGATTATATAAAACTGGCAGAGGCGGGAGAAATTGTAATGCTTCCTCTGAAAGTTCATTAAGTCCTTCGAAACCTTTTGAATTTACAATCGAGGCATACCTTCTGGGAATGTTCGTGGCTATAACCTTTAATTTGTTTTCTTTGGCGAATTCAACAACAGGTTTGTAATCAGTTTTATAATTGGTCCACAATCTTGCTTCTGCTTCAAATCTGCTTTGTGAAATCACCCCTTGCAAATATTCGTCGAGTATGATCTGATTGTCTCTTTCAAACATTTCTGCACCAAGTACAAGATCTTTTCCTTTGGCTGCATATAAATCCTTTGTCAGAACCAGTTGCAGCCAATGTGAAACAGGATTGTTGTGCAACTCCCCAAAGAGAATAATATCTGCACTTTGAGCCTTTTTTATTAACTGGTTGTATTTTGCTTTTTTGTTGTCTTCATCAAAAAGCGTATATGCCGGTTTTCCTGTCTTAAATGCTGTGCCTGCTAATAGAATGATCAATAGCAGGAATGTCAGATTTTTCATAATGAATGAATTTTGAAAGGGAACAAAAAAAAACGGGTGAAGTTGTTATAATTCCTGAAAATCGCTTTATTTTATATCAATATTAAACAAAATATATGGAATCAGGCTTCCTGTACAGTAAAATAGTTGACCCCTTCCTGGTAAATTTGCGTCGGAAAGTTACAACACAAGTTCCGTCAGGAAAAAAAATCCTTGATGTAGCTTGTGGTACCGGAGCCCAGATTTTTGAACTTGCTCCAAAATCAAAATCTGTAACAGGAGTAGATTATTCCGGATCCATGATTAAAAAAGCAGAAAGTTCGAAATTAAGGAAAGGGGTTACTAATGTTAATTTCCAACTATGTGATGTTACCCATGGATTGGCGTTTCCGGATAATAATTTTGATGTTTCAATTATGTCACTTGCCTTGCACCAGTTTTCGCCAAAGTACTATCAGATAATATTAAAGGAAATGAAGCGAGTTTCCGCAACATTAATTTTTGTGGATTATGCTGTACCTGTTCCCACTAGTGTTCCAGGGTATGGGACGATAATTGCAGAATATTTTGCCGGTAAAGAACATTATAGAAATTACAGATATTATATTGGAACAGGAGGATTGCCTGAAATTTTTAAAAGCAATCAGATAAAAATAAAAGATCATCATTTTTTTGCTACGGGTGTATTTCAACTGGCAGTCTGCTCCTGAAAAATATCTATCTTTTATTTCATTTTATTGCAACTTTGCCTGTATCAAACACCCACTGTATGAAGTTACTCCGAATGGTTCTTCTTTCCCCAATTGCGTTCATCAGGCTAATCCTGATATTTGCGATATCAGCTGTTGTTGTTGTATTTGGAAAAGCATACATGAGTTTATTTGGGTTCAGCCAAAAACTGCAAAAAAGGGTGATGTCGATATGGGGTAAAAGCATTCTTGTTGTGTGTGGAATTAAAACCTATTGTCATGGAAGCATACATACAGATTGTTATATACTCATGCCTAATCACAGGAGCTATCTCGATATTTTTTTTTTAGCTGCCTATAATCCTTCTTCATTTGTAGGGAAAGCTGAATTGAAAAGCTGGCCGATGATAAAGACAGGTGCCCGTTTGACAAATATGATATTTGTATCACGTTCTGAAATGAAAAGTCTCGTTACCACGATGAACAAAATCAAAGAATCAGTAAACGGTAAAATACCTGTAATTGTATTTCCTGAAGGTACAACTTATAAGGGACCACTTACCAAACCCTTTAAAAAAGGAACATTTAAAATTGCAGCAGATGTTGGGATCCCTGTCATTCCGGTGGCTATACATTTTGAAGATGAAAATGATGCATGGATAGATGACGATACCTTTGTGGGGCATTTTTTCAGACAGATGGGTAAACCTGTTACCAAAGTGCATTTGAGGTATGGTGAACCGCTTAAAAGCAATGATTACATATATCTTCAGCAAAAAACGCGTTTGCAGATTGATTTAATGTTGCAACAAATACAGTTGGCATTGTCTTCCAAAGCATGAACAGAACAATCCCCTATCCGTATTAAGGTGCGGGTGTAGGAGCTATTTTGTAACTGATAGATAAACCAGACCGGCTATCGGGTGCATGCGTTGTTGTAAAATGACTGATGCTTTCTATATGTTCAAGAAAATCACTGATACCAGATCCCCTCATGGCAGTATTATGTGCAGTGAAGCATCCCCCGATTTCCAGTTTTGGATCCATTGAAATAAAATAGTTTTTATACCAGTATTTATCGGCATCGCTGAAAACAAAATCATATGTTCCCTGGAGTGCAGGTACGACCTCATGTGCATCAGCCAGCCTTGCATCAATAAATTTTTCAACGCCGGCCTTTTTAAAATTTGCCTTTGCTTTCAACCAACGGTTTTTATCAATTTCAATTGTAATTAGCTTACCCCCGGTTTTACTTAATGCCCACGCAATCCATATGGCTGAATGACCGGTTGATGTGCCAATTTCAACTGCATTTTGATAATTGTTCTTTACAATAAGATCGTATAGAATTCTGCCATCACTTAATGGCACATTCATATCACGCCAGTTGTTGACATTGTCATCAAGAAATGCTTTGATTTTCCGATCGAGGTTGTTTTCAATTTCAGGATATTGAGCCCGGGCTGAGATGGCTATCAGAAAAAAAACTGCCAGATATAAATATCCTGCTTTCATAAAAGTGAATATTGATGTAATTCATAAATATACGAAAAATGATCAGATATCCTGAATTATCTTTTTATCTTCCTGATTATCCAAACTAGCCATTACAGGCATGTTGTCCTTGTATCGTATCAATGAATTCAAAAATACAGGGATACTTTGGGATGCAACGACATTAGGGGAATTGGTAAGATAAACAATACCTATGTTATCCTGTTTACTGATGGCTATTTCTGCTTTATAGCCATTGACAAATCCTCCATGATAGGCAATATTCCTTCCTTTGTATCCGACCATTCTCCAGCCCAGGGCATATCTTTTTGTTTGTACCTGATCCCAGTACCGGAAATAACCACTGCTGAGATTAGAGACTACTTGTGGCTCAAATATTTTTCCTGAAATACTTTCATCAAGCAATGGGTTTTCTTCATCGAGCAGGCCAATGAGAAATTTTGA
This sequence comes from Bacteroidota bacterium, assembly GCA_023412195.1. Classification (GTDB taxonomy): domain Bacteria; phylum Bacteroidota; class Bacteroidia; order Bacteroidales; family Prolixibacteraceae; genus Mariniphaga. The sequence goes on along the minus strand of JAEYNZ010000067.1, from coordinate 13,647 downwards.
CATATCAGTAATGCTTGCATTAACACCTGCGGCAGGAGCTGTTATGTAATACCTGTTGTTGAGCGGCAGCTTTCTGTAAACGCCATTTGCCCCCCTATGCGGAATGGCCTTGTTGGGATTGTTCTTAAAACTTTCAAAATCCGTGGAAGCATCATCCATTCCAAGAGGTTCAAATAGTTTTTCCTTGATAAGCTGACCATAATTCCTTGAAGTTTTGACGGCCAGAATCGTATCGATAAGGCTGAACATAACATTCTGATAGCTGTAAACTGTACCTGGTGAGGATGCAACACCTGCATCTTTCATCCGGCTCAGGATGTTTGTAAACGGAGCGTGCGTTTCAACCAGGTCATCATAGGCATGAGGCACCAGTCCCGAAGTATGGCTTAACAGGTTGCGAATGGTCAGCTGCCGGGTAGCTGATGTATTTCCCAACCTGAACCAGGGAAGGATCTCACTGACCTTTTCATCAAAATCGAGAACTTCATCCTGCGCCAGTAGTCCGGCAAATACTCCTGTAATAGGTTTGGAAACAGATGCCAGCCTGAATACAGTATGTTCATCTACCGGCGCATCCTTTCCAACTTCCCTGTTGCCGAAGCATTTTAAAAAAGCGATCTGGTCTTTATATATAATAGCAACAGCAGCTCCTACTGTACCTGAATTTTCTATTTCACGGGTTAACCACTGTTCATAATCATTTATTACATCCTTCATCTCATCCAGTTCGATCTTGGTTTGTGAAGGTTCTGGTTCTTTTATTTCATATAAAACATCAGGTGAGGAGGAAATTTGCTGATTTGTAGTGATCAGCAGTATCAATAATATTATAATGGGTATGGTGAAAAATTTCTGTTTCTTCATCAAAATACTCTTATTTGGAATAAAAAATGTCCCTTCTTCTGTTATCCGCGCCGAAAATATAAATTTCGATGGAAAAATCATCTCTAAAATGACATTTTATTTCAAGATCAGATTGTTAATAAATAATAATTTTGAATTTTATAATCCTTGGTTTTAATCCCGGGAATGCTTTTGAAACGTCATATTCATTGATTTTTATATTTTGTTCACAACAGAATTCTGCAAAACTGGAACTGACCTGACAGAAAGGTTGGGATGAAAACTATTATTATGTTCTTGATTTTATTAAAGTATATTTGTAAACAAGCTTTTATTTCATCGTAATGAATAGTGTTAACTCATGCAATTGTTTACTGTTTATTGTCTTTATATTGTTTATCACAGGATGTGAAATAAGACAACAACCAGTTGTGGAAATCAGAGGTATTTATGGCCATCCTCAGATATTGTGGGATAAGGGCCATTACTTGCCCGAACTTGGGGTGAATGCAATATTTGTTCATAGTGGGTCTATCAATGAAAAGTTGATGCTACGAGCCAAAGATGAAGGTGTTAAAGTATATGCCGAGTTTCCGACTTTAAATGGTAAAGGATATGTAGAAGAACATCCTGAAGCATGGGCTGTTAATGAAAAAGGAGAAAAAGTTGAAGCTGCTACCTGGTTTATGGGTGTCTGTCCTACTGAACCTGGCTTTCGGGAGTATAGGTTTAACCTGTTGCGGGACCTTTTAAATCAATATGATGTCGATGGTGTTTGGATGGATTATGTACACTGGCATGCCCAGTTCGAAGAGCCTGAACCCATCTTACCTGAAACTTGTTTTTGTGAAAATTGCCTTACAGTTTTTTCTAATTCAAAAAATATATCTGTTGAAGGTGCTACTGTGCCTGATAAATCATCATGGATCTTTGCCAACTGCGAAGAAGAATGGCGTGACTGGAGATGTGAAGTCATTGCAGAGTGGGCTCTGAAAACAAGACAAATTATAAAGGATTTAAAGCCTGAAATTTTATTGGGCCTCTATCATTGTCCATGGAATGATGATGAATTTAACTCAGCCAGAAGACGGATCCTTGGTTTAGATTATGATTTGCTTCGTCCTCATATTGATGTCTTTTCACCTATGGTTTATCATGCACGTATGGGAAGAGATCCTCAGTGGGTTGAAGATAATATTACGTGGTTTTGTAACCGTCTGAAAATTGAACAGAAAGTTTTTCCCAAGGTATGGCCTATTGTTCAGGCATATAATAATCCGTATATTATTGAAGCCTCAGAATTTGAAACAGTATTAAAAGGAGGATTGGCCGATAAAGCAAATGGTGTCATGATGTTTACTACGAACGCTGTTGCTGAAGATGAAGGCAAACTGGAGGCTATGAAAAATATTTATCTGGAACTTCGGAACGATTGAATTTTATCTATTTTTATGAAGTATAAACTTGAAAAATCAATGAATGAATACCGCAGATAAAATCCGGAAAATACCCGATCAGGAAAATCTTTCCATAAAATCTGCAGGTACCTCTATAAAACCTATCTATGTATTATTAACTGGATTGGTTCTTTCATTCTTATTGACTTTTTCAACTTACCGTAATGTAGAAAAACAAGCAAATGATGAGTTTTTATCAGTTAGCAAGGAAGTTGCACTGCGTGTTGAAGCCAGGCTGGAAGCTCATGTTCTGATCTTACACGCAGGGGCTGCTTTATTTGCTGTTTCTGATACGGTGACCAGAGATCAATGGAGAGAATTCGTTGAAAGGACTGAAGTTCATATTAGTTTGCCAGGAATACAGGGAATTGGTTTTTCTTATATCATCCCCGAAGGGACGCTTGAACAGCATATTGAGCAGGTAAGGCAGGAAGGTTTCCCTGATTATACAGTTTCTCCCACTTATGAGAGAGATATTTATACATCCATACTTTATCTTGAGCCCTTCACAGGAAGGAACCTCAGGGCTTTTGGCTATGATATGTTTTCACAGCCTATAAGACGAAAAGCAATGGAGATGGCGCGGGATTATAATTTACCAATGCTCAGCGGCAGAGTAGAACTGGTTCAGGAAACCGGTGAGGATGAGCAGGCAGGTACTTTAATGTACTATCCGCTTTACAGGAAAAATATGCCTGTTGAAACAATAGAGGAACGCAGGGCTGCAATTTATGGTTGGATCTATATTCCTTACCGGATGAGAGACCTGATGCAGGGAATCCTTGGAAGGTGGGATGATATTGAACGGGATACAAGAATTCATCTGCAGGTCTATGATGATAGTATTTCTTCCAGATCAATTCTTTTTGACAGTCAAAGGTTGAATTCTGACAAAAATCCACCGTTGATGGAAAGAGAAATAACATTGCCTGTAGAATTTAATGGAAAAAAGTGGGTGTTGCACATGACTCAACCTCGGGAGTTATTTTTCTTCAATGGTGATGTATTGATTGTGCTTATTGGTACATTACTCATAAGTATTCTTCTCTATTTATTATCCCTGTCATTTAAAAAAGTTTCGGCCCGGTCAAGGCAAATCAGGAATCAGAATGAAGAACTTAGAAAGCTGAATGCAACCAAAGACAAATTCTTTTCAATTATAGCACACGATTTAAAAGGTCCTTTTAATGCGATTATTGGGTTCAGCAGGATTCTTATAGAGCAGGTTCATAAAAAAGAATATGACGGAGTATCACGATATGCCGAAATTATACATCAGTCATCAAATGCAGCAATGAGTTTATTGATGAATCTGATGGAATGGTCACAGTCGCAGACTGGCAGAATGGACTATAATCCCGAATATTTTGATATGGCTGAACTTATTAATGAAGTAGAACTTTTGTCGATTGATGTTGCAAAGCAAAAAGATATTGAAATTATAAATGAGATGCCTCAGCATGTTCCTGCATATGCCGATTATGCGATGATTGGCACAGTAATGAGAAACCTGATATCTAATGCAATTAAATTCACTCAACCCGGAGGAAGGATCGTGGTGTCAGTAGAGGAGAAAACTAATAATCTGCTTGTATCAGTTTCTGATAATGGAATAGGAATTCCTGAAAATAAACTTAATATGCTTTTTCAGATTGATAAAACATATTCTACTACTGGTACTCATAACGAAAAAGGAACTGGACTGGGACTGATACTTTGTAAAGAATTTGTTGATAAAAACGGAGGCGAAATCTGGGTGGAAAGCACACTGGCTGATAAACATCAGAATAAACCAGGAGGTTCAGTATTTTATTTTACAGTCCCAAGAAATCAATCAGAAGTTAAATAATAAAAAAAGGTTGCTCAATATTATCAACATATAATACCGAACAACCTTATTTACCTGTATGATGTATTATAACTTCAAACTTCCGGCCAGCATGTAGTACATTTCATTCCATCTGAGTTCTTTTTTGAAAGAAGGAATGATTGTATTTTTATCAATAAGAACCATTTCAATACCGGCCATCTCTGCAAAATCTTCAAGGTAATCTGTATTAACTGACATGCTGAAAGAGGTATGATGTGCACCTCCTGCCAATATCCATGCTGCAGCACCTGTCTGAAGGTTTGGCATAGGAACCCATAGTGCCCGTGCCACAGGTAGTTTAGGAAAATCTGCGTCGGGTTTTACTACCTTCACCTGGTTTACAATCATCCTGAACCGGTTGCCCATGTCAACGATTGACGCATTCACTGCTTCACCTTCAGGAACGTTGAATACCAGGCGTGCAGGATCATCCTTGCCGCCAATGCCTAAAGGATGAACCTCGAGGCTCGGTTTATTTTCCGCTATCGACGGACAAATCTCAAGCATGTGCGCACCAAGTACTTTCATACCATCAGGATGAAGATGATATGTATAATCTTCCATGAATGAAGTTCCACCTTCCAGGCCTGACCCCATTACTTTCATTGCATGAACAAGAGCAGCATGTTTCCAGTCACCTTCAGCACCAAACCCATAACCTTGTGCCATCAGGCGTTGAACTGCCAGCCCCGGAAGCTGTGCCATTCCATGCAAGTCTTCGAATGTAGTGGTGAATGCCATAAATTTCCCTTCCTGAAGGAAGGCTTTCATTCCAATTTCATAACGGGCCTGTACCCTCACATTTTCATACCGTGACCCTCCTTTTTTTCCATCACCTGCTATATTGTAAAGGTCGCTGTATTCTTCAACCTGCCTGTCTATTTCAGAGTCAGACACGTTTTGCAAAACCTTTACAAGGTCTCCAACCCCATATCCATTTACAGAATATCCCAGCTTCATCTGAGCTTCTACCTTATCGCCTTCAGTTACTGCAACCTCCCGCATATTATCACCAAAGCGTGCTACTTTCCCTCCCTGCCAATCAAACCATGCAGCAGCAGCCCTGGACCAGATTCCTACTTTCTTCTGAACTTCTGTATCTTTCCAGTGTCCCACAACAACTTTTCTGTCCTTCCGCAGTCGGGTAAGCATAAATCCATATTCCCGGCCACCATGTGCTGACTGGTGCAGGTTCATGTAATCCATATCAATACTGTCGTATGGAATGTCCTGGAAATACTGGGTGTGCAGATGAAGAATGGGCTTATTAAGAATCTTTAGCCCAGCTATCCACATTTTCGCCGGCGAAAAAGTATGCATCCATGTAATCAATCCAATGCAGGAGGATGCTGTATTGGCCTGGATGCAAAGACTAGTAATGGCTTCAGGTGTAGTCAGGACAGGTTTGAAAACCACTTTTACAGGAATATATTCCGATGCAGAAAGTGCTTTTGCAATATCTTCAGAATTGGCAGCCACCTGCCTGAGGGTCTCTTCTCCATATAAATGCTGGCTTCCGGTCGCAAACCAGATTTCAAGCTGTTTTAAATCAATCATGGTATTATTGCTTTTTGAATTTCAGATAAAAATAATAAAATTAAAAGTCAATTTTACATTTTTAAATGATATGTCCGGATTTTTCTGCCAGTATAGCTAATTTATCGGCTGTGATTTCAACGAGGCAGGCCGCATTCATTTGCTTTATTCGAAGCATGAACCGGTTTTTACCTCGGCAACTGATTAATTCCCCCTGGATGCCGATCAAAGGTCCGTCAATGATTTCAACTCGTTTGCCGGGATGAAAATTTTCATGTGAAATTTCAATTTCAACCTCTGTCTGGCTCAGCATTTTTTTGAGATATTCAATCTGGCTGGCTGGCACCTGTGCAGGTTTCCCGTCAAACTTCACATAGGTAACTACATTGTTGGTGTTAAGAACTTTTTCATACTCATGGCGGTCAATATTCACAAAGCAGTATCCGGAGATAAGAGGCATCTCAATCCATTTCTTTCGGTCTTTCCATTGACGCAGCCTTTTCTGAAGAGGAAGAAAGCTTTCAATTTGCTGTGAGGTCAGATCAGCATGTACTTTTTTTTCTGCACGGGAACGTGTAGTTATAACATGCCATTCTTTTTGGTTTACAGGGTTTTGTGTCATGTTTAAGTTTTATTTTCGTCAGGCAATAACGCCTTTAAGAGGCAAAAATAGAAAAATCATCCAATAATAGATAAGGACGTTCCTGAAAGATGTTATTAACTTAATCACAAAGGATGTAATTATCACGTCTGGGATTTACCAATAAAATTGCCAGGTTACCTGCACCCGAGATAATCTTGCGTTCAGGAAGACCTATCAGCAGGTCGAGCAGGGTTACCACTGAACTTCCCAGAAGTATCAGCATTTCACTTTCAGCAGATTTTGCAAATTCAGCTGCCTCAAAACTGTTTTGCAGGCTCGATTTTCTTCCTCTTAAAATTTGATGGGAAACCCCGGTCTTTTGAAAAAGTTTTTTCGCCAGAACTATATTGTGATTTACTTCTTGTTTCGAATCTTTGCCTTTATCACCTGCAGCCAGTGCAATGACTTCCGAGTGGTTGAAGCGGCCAAACCATGAACACCAGAGCAGCGTGTCACTTGTTTCTTTCCGGATGTCAATTGGAACAACAATTTTTTTAAATCCAGTCAATGGCATGTCCGGATTTATAAAAAGAAAAGGAACCGGGCTTTCTGTCACTGCCATTGCATATTTTTTGAATAGAAGTGAATTTGCTACAAGCATAATGGCTTCATGATCATCTGCAAGAATTTCAGGCAGGTACCTGAGTTTATGAGCAGTCAGCATGATTGAAGCTTTTATTTCCGGCAGTTCATTCTTTAGAGTAAGAGTATATTCAGTAAGTTTTTCCTTCACTGCAACCTTGTTTTCTTTCTTATGCAGCCGGTAAACCAGGCATAGTTCCTTTTTGAATATGATGGCCAAGCGGGTACCTGCCAGTATCAGATTTCGATCGGCTGCAGTCAGGGTAGTAAAAACAATTATTTTCTGTTCCTTTTTTTCGTCCATCATTGAAAAGTGGTAAAATTACATTTTCTGAGGATCAAAGAAACGAATGGTATTAAAAAATATCATGGACTGATGAATTGAAAATGTATACTTTTATAAAAAAAATTCCTGGTGAAGTATGATAAATGAAAAACTGATGCACCCTGATAGCATTGCAGTAATTGGTGCTTCCAATAATACAATGAAACCTGGGGGCAAGATTGTGAAAAACCTGACTGATAATCTGTTTAATGGAAAATTATATCTGGTGAATCCGGGGAACCAGGAGATACAGGGAATAAAATGTCATGCAAAGGTAGAGGATCTGCCTCCGGTCGATATGGCGATTTTGGCTATTCCTGCAGATGCCTGCCTTCATGCCGTTGAAATTCTTGCCTCACAGAAAAACACCAGGGCATTCATTATTATTTCTGCTGGTTTTGGAGAAACAGGTGAAGAGGGAAAAAAACTGGAGCAGAAAATTGTTGAGGTTGCCAACCGGTATAATGCCTGTCTCATCGGGCCAAATTGCATTGGGGTAATGACCCCCTTTCATGCCAGTGTTTTTACCACACCTATTCCGCCTCTTGTTCAGGGTGGTTGTGATTTTATCTCCGGGTCGGGTGCCACTGCCGTCTTTATAATGGAATCAGGAATACCCAAAGGATTACGCTTTACAAATGTTTTTTCGGTAGGGAACAGTGCCCAGACGGGCGTGGAAGATGTGTTGGCGTGGCTTGATGAAACTTATGTGCCTGAAGAAAGTTCAAAAGTTAAGCTGCTTTATATAGAGAATATCAATGATCCCGACCGGTTGCTAAACCATGCATCTTCATTGATCCGGAAAGGATGCCGTATAGCGGCCATCAAGGCCGGAAGTTCAACTGCAGGTAGCAGGGCTGCATCATCTCATACCGGGGCACTGACCAGTTCTGATGCTGCAGTGGAAGCCCTTTTTAGAAAAGCCGGAATTGTACGTTGTTTCGGACGGGAGGAGTTGACAACAGTGGCAGGAATTTTTATGTGCAAGGAGTTGAAAGGCCATAATCTTGCCATTATAACACATGCCGGAGGCCCCGGTGTTATGCTTACCGATGCTTTGGAAGATGGCGGCCTGAAAATTCCTCAGATTCCTGATTCACCTGCGAAACAGATGTTGAAGGAAAAACTTTTTCCGGGATCTTCACTGGAGAACCCTATTGATTTTTTGGCAACTGGAACGGCTGAGCAACTGGGCGAAATAATAGATGCCTGTGAGCATGACTTTGATGTGGATGGCATGGCTGTTATTTTTGGAAGCCCGGGTTTATTTCCTATCCGCGATGTTTACCAGGTGCTTCATGAAAAAATGAAAGGATGCACCAAACCAGTTTACCCGATTCTTCCCTCCATCATCAATGTGAAGGAAGATGTATCTTATTTCCTTTCTCATGGGAATGTGAATTTTCCTGATGAGGTGCTTTTGGGAAAAGCTTTGACAAAAGTCATTCATACTCCACCTCCTGCTCCGGCTGAAGTTTTCCTTAATGGAATGGATGTGAACGCCATAAGAAACATCATTGAAAAAACGAGGGATGGGTATCAGCCGCCAGAAATGATACATCAGCTTTTTGATGCTGCCGGAATTCCCCGTGTCAGAGAAATTGTCGCACGAACTGAGACTGAAGCCGTTTTGGCAGCCATGAATATAGGTTTTCCTGTTGTGATGAAAGTTGTGGGGCCTGTACACAAGACCGAAGTGGGCGGAGTGGTTTTGAATATCAGGAATGCAGGCCAGGTTCGGAAGGAATTCTACCACTTAAATGAAATACCCGGTGCTGAAGGTGTAATTGTAGCACAGATGGCCACCGGAATCGAACTTTTTTTGGGTGCAACATATGAAAAGAATTTTGGGCATGTAGTACTTTGTGGTTTGGGAGGCATATATGTTGAGGTGTTGAAAGATGTAGCTTCAGGCCTTGCTCCTCTCTCTTTCAATGAAGCATCTTCAATGATCAGGCAGCTTAAATCATATCCGTTGCTTAAAGGTTACCGGAAACAGCCGGGTATCAACATTCAGCATTATGCTGAAATCATTGTAAGGCTCTCAAGTTTACTGCGCTTAGCAACTGAAATTAAGGAGCTGGACATGAATCCGCTTCTTGGGAATGATACTGAAATTCTTGCCGTTGATGCAAGAATCAGAATAGAGAGACAGACCAATTAGCAGTATTCAAAACAAATGACATATTTCACTCACATAATTAGAAAATGATGAATTCACAACAAAATGATTTTTATTCTTCCATTTCAAAATATTATCATGAGATTTTTCCATATAACCCTGCCCAGCTCGGATTTACAGCAAAAAATGCAGAAGGCCTTGAAGGAAAAAGAATTCTTGACATAGGTTGTGCTACAGGCGAGCTTGCATTTCAGCTTGCAAAAGCCGGTGCTGTGGTCACAGGAATTGATTTAAATGATGATCTGTTGTTCCAGGCTAAATCAAAAAAGATATTACCCGGACTTTCTTTTCAAAAAGGGGATATGCTGGAGCTGGAATCTGATTTTAGTCCACATCAGTTTGATGCTGTTCTATGTTATGGAAATACCTTGGTGCATTTATCTTCAGATCAGAAGGTCTATAGTATGTTCAGGGGTGTTCGTCAGGTTTTAAAGCAAGGGGGAACTTTCCTGGTTCAGATTCTGAACTACGATTATATAATTTCTGAAAAGATAACCCAACTCCCGGTTATAGAAACCCCTGATGTAAAATTTATTCGTAGTTACCTGATTGAGGATAATAATCCTGTCATAAAATTCAGAACTGAATTGCACATTAAGAAAGAGGACAGGGTAATTTATAATGAAACGCCATTGCTGGCGCTCCACAGTCATCAGGTTAAAGATTTATTATCGGAGGCGGGATTCACTGATATATTTCTCTTTGCCAGTTTTAAAGAAGAACCATTTGGAGGAAAACATCTTCCTCTGGTATTGAAAGCTTTCTCTGAATAAATGATTTACAGTGCATATTTTTTTATTTTTGAAATCAGGCTGTTCGTAATAGATGAATGGCGATAATGAAATACCAGATGAAACGCTTGGCATTTAAAATGTATTTAAACGAAGGGCAAAAGGAAGTATACCGGAAGCGGCATGAAGAAATCTGGCCCGGATTGAAGGAACTGCTGAAAAATGCAGGTGTCAGTGAATATTCCATTTTTCTGGACGAACAAACCAATACCTTGTTTGCCTTCCAGAAAACAGATGGCCGTGAAGGTTCACAGGATTTGGGTAACCACCATCTGGTGAAAAAATGGTGGAGCCATATGGCAGATATCATGAAGACCAATCCTAACGATTCTCCCGTGACGGTGCCCCTTGAAGAAGTATTTTTTATGGAATAGAAAATAAAACGAAACGATATGAACAGCGAAAAAATCAAAAGAGCCTATGAACTGGCAATGGAGCAGTATGGTCACCTGGGAGTGGATACAGAAACTGCTCTTAAGAGAATGGAAGATGTTGTAATCAGCCTGCACTGCTGGCAGGCCGATGATGTGGGAGGCTTTGAAACTCCGGATGCTTCCCTCTCGGGCGGTGGCATCCAGGCTACTGGCAACTATCCGGGGAAAGCACGTACAATTGAACAGATGCGGTCCGACCTTGAAAAGGTCATGCAGTTACTGCCGGGAAAGCAACGCCTGAACCTGCACGCCATTTATGGTGAATTCGGCGGAAAGCTGGTTGACCGGGATAAAATTGGCATCGAACAATTCCAGGGATGGATTGACTGGGCGAAATCAAATGGTATGGGACTGGATTTCAATGGAACTTATTTTTCCCATCCCCTTGCCGCCAGTGGTTATACCCTTTCCTCGAAAGATGAAACGGTAAGGCAGTTTTGGGTGGAACACATGAAACGCTGCAGGGAAATAGGTGCTGAAATGGGAAAACAACTTGGAACACCCTGCATCCACAATACATGGATTCCCGATGGCTCCAAAGATATACCTGCAGACAGGAACGGATACCGCTCTCAATTGAAGAAATCACTGGACGAAGGTTTTGCTGCAGAGTTTCCAAAGGAACATATTAAAGATGCTGTGGAAAGTAAACTCTTTGGAATAGGTGCCGAATCGATGACCGTAGGGTCACATGATTTTTACCTGGGGTATGCCATCAAAAACAATAAGCTGATCTGCCTCGACAATGGCCATTTTCACCCCACGGAACAGGTTGGTGACAAAATTTCATCCTGCCTGCAGTTTGTGGATGAAGTGCTGCTTCATGTAACCCGGCCGGTGCGCTGGGATTCTGACCATGTGGTAACCCTGAATGAAGAGGTACAGCTTATAGCATCAGAAATTGTAAGGAACAACTTTTTTAAAAGGGTCAACACCGGGCTTGATTTTTTTGATGCTTCCATTAACAGGATAGGGGCTTATGTAACAGGTACCCGTTCGGCACAGAAGGCATTTTTGATTGCCTTGCTTGAACCTGTTTCACATTTGGTGAAACTTGAAGAACAGGAAAGATATTTCGAGCGCCTGGCCCTGATGGAGGAACTTAAAACCAAACCTTTTGGTGCAGTGTGGGATTACTACTGCCTGATAAATGATGTGCCTGTAGGTGAGGCATATATTGCCGAAGTGCTGAAATACGAGAGGGAGGTTCTGTCCAGGCGTTGAGATTCAGAAATTAAAATTTGAATAAGACAGGCATCCGGTAAGGGCAGGGTATAAAAAAATATCACCGCATGATGGAAGTTCCATGCGGTGATATTTTATTTTTATACCTACTGAACAGCAGAGATTTTAACTGCCCAGGCAATTTCACCAGGTGGATTGCTTCGCAGTTTTTCAGGGATGTAAATTTTAATGCCTTCACTTGTATTTTCCCATTTCAGATTTTCTTTACTGCCCAGAAAGTTAAGTCTTGCATTTTTTGCAGCAAATATGCCTTTCACGGTAAAGGATGATGGCAACTTCCCACCCTGATTTTTAATGCCTGGATCAGTTTTTTCTTCATCAAGATAAATGGCAAATACTTCTTTTGTATCCTTTTTTTGAGTCAGGCATATATTGTCTGTTTTAAAAGGTGCAATAGCACGGGTAGAGTAAATTGCTTCACCATTTGTTTGAATCCAGTCGCCCATGGCCGACAAGAGTTCATATGCACCTTCAGGCCATCTGCCGTCAGGTCCCGGACCTATATTATAAAGAAGGTTGCCTCCCTTGGCAACGATGTCAACCAGCATGTGGATGGCTTGCTTAGGGGTCATGAACTGCGGATCAGGTACCCATGACCATCCGCCACCTGCAATGATGCATGACTCCCATGGATAGGGAAGCTGCTTTTCAGGTACCCTGTTTTCGGGTGTAAGGTAATTTTGATTTGGCCCCCTGACTGCCCTGTCTACAACAATCAGCCCCGGTTGCTTTTCACGGGCTTTGGCTGCCAGCTCATCCATACGGATGTCCTGATTTACTGTCCGGCTTTTTATAAAACCCGACGGTGTGTCATGGCCATTTGCTGCATATGCCTGTTCAATCAGCGAAGCCGGCTTTTGCGCCACCCAGCCTCCATCCAGCCATAAAATATCTACCTTGCCATAATCAGTCATCAACTCCATGATCTGGTTGTGGGTGAACTCAACAAATTTCTCCCACTTCTCCGGATACAATTCAGGATCGTAATTGACATTCCGGTCGAAGGGAGGGAATGCAGGGTCCCAGTAATGAGGGCTGTTCCAGTCGGGTTTTGAAAAATATGCGCCGGCCCATAAACCTTTAGCACGGAATGCATCAAATATTTCCCTGGTAACATCAGCTCTTGGATTCACGCTGAAGGGACATTCACTGTCGGTAATTTTGTAACTCGTATATTCAGAATCAAACATACAAAAACCATCATGATGTTTTGTAGTAAAAACAACATACTTCATTCCTGCATTCATGGCTGCTTCTGCCCATTTCTCGGGTTCAAAACCAGTGGGATTAAATGACAACTTTAAGTTTTCGTATTCTTTTTTGTAAGTAAAATAATTATCCGGATCTGATCCCTTTTTTCGTTCGCACCATCCGTAATCTTCAGGGCAGATCGACCATGATTCAACAATGCCCCACTGGCTGTATGCTCCCCAATGCATCAGCAAGCCAAATTTTAAATCCTGCCATTCTTCCAGTTTTTGTAAAACTTTTTCATCTTCGGGCCATACATATCCTGTCATTTCATGCTCATATTGTGCATTGGAAATCAATACGAATATGACAGGCAAGGCAAAAATTATTTTTTTCATGTTTTTATAATTTGATTAAAGATATCACTAGTGTCCGACTAAAGTAAATTAAAAGAAGGTACTCCCTTTCGGTTTCCCTTCAGATGTTGTAAAATTGTTCTTGGCAAAACTTTTATACAACATGAGTAAAAATACAGAAATAAAATTTGT
>JAEYNZ010000079.1 GCA_023412195.1 Bacteroidota bacterium | reverse complement strand
AAACCTAATAAATCTTATTTGTTATATATAACAACAAACACAAATATATACTACATTTGATTCGTTTTTCTTAACACAAATAATGAAGGTAAATATCAGAAAATCAGAACAAAACGACTTAAATTTTTTAGAGGAACTTGAAAAAGGCAGTTTCCCCGAATTTCAGCAAAGCACCCGCCGGGCTATCCGGTACAGCATCACAAGCCCACTGCAAAAAGTTATAATTGCGGAAACCCAAAATGGTAAAGGTAAAAAGCCTGTAGGCTCAGCCACTTTTTATCTTTATGCCAAAACGTTACGTATATTTTCAATAGCCGTACTACCTGAATACCAGGGCCAGGGAATAGGCAGGCAATTGCTTGATTATGCAATGAACCTTGCCCGGTCACGCAAAACAAGCCGTATCTCCCTGGAGGTTCGCAAATCGGATCAGAAACTGTTGCAGTTATACCAAAATGCAGGCTTTAAAATAACAGAAGAGCTTCCCGATTACTATATGCAAGGTGAACATGGTCAGCGGATGGTGCTGATGATTGATGAAAATATCGATAAACAAAGCATATCAAACATCATCATCGTCAGGAACCCAAAAACATGGAACCTCGATATTGAAGGTGTAAAAGTGGTATCATCCAGAAAATACATTACCGGACCAGAATATCAGTCACTGAAAAATGTCAGGATATTTAACCTGAGCAACTCTTACCAGTACCAGAAAATGGGGTATTATGTGTCGCTGCTGGCTTCTGCCCGCGACCACAGGGTTATCCCCAATGTCACCACATTGCGTGACTTTAGCAGTCAGTCCCTGGTGCGCTCCCTGTCAGGTTATATAGATGAAGACATACAGAAAACACTTAAACCCGTTGAAGGTACCAAAATAAGTATCTATGTTTATTTTGGAAAATCAGCCAATCCAAAATTCAGGCAACTGGCGCAAAAACTATATCATATGTTTGAAGCTCCCCTGCTTCAGATTGATTTCGTGAAAACTGAAAAATGGATGATTCAAAAAGTCATACCATTAAGCCTGAAGAAGGTAAACCCCGACCACCTGGATAAAGTCCAGGATTTTGCCCGCGACTATTTCTCAAAAAAACGGTTTACTAGACCACGATTCAGGAATTTTAAATACGACCTTGCAATTTTGGTCAATCCTAAGGAAAAAAATCCTCCTTCCTGTTCCGAAGCACTGCAAAATTTTAAAAAAGCTGCAGAGAAAGAAGGTTTTTATACTGAATTCATAACTAAGGATGATTTAAGCCAGCTATCTGAATTCGACGCACTATTTATCAGGGAAACAACAAGTGTAAATAACCATACTTATCACTTTTCTAGGACTGCCTATGCCGAAGGCCTTGTGGTAATTGATGATCCATGGTCGATTTTACGCTGCTCCAATAAAATATTTCAAAATGAGCGGCTCAGGCAAAATAAAATAAAAACACCATCCACTGTTGTGTTGTCAAAATCGACATACAGGAGGATGCAGACCGCTCACATGACTTTCCCGATGGTACTGAAACAACCCGATAGTGCCTTTTCGCTTGGGGTTGAAAAAGTTAATACACCCGAAGAACTTGATACTTCACTCAAAAGGCTGTTCAGGTTATCGGATCTTATTATCGTACAGGAATTCATGCCATCAGAATTCGACTGGCGTATTGGTGTGCTCGATCAGGCACCTCTGTTTGCCTGTAAATACTATATGGCTAAAGACCACTGGCAGATTTATAACTGGAAAAGCGGCAACAAGAATAACTATGGAAAGGCTGATACAGTTCCTTTCGAAGAAGTACCAGTTCAGGTTATCAAAACAGCTGTCAAAGCTGCTTCGCTTATAGGTGACGGGCTTTACGGAGTTGACCTTAAAATGGTGAACAATGAAGTGGTTGTAATTGAAATAAATGACAACCCCAATATCGATGAAGGAATTGAAGACTTTATCCTGAAAGATGAGCTTTATGGGAAAATCATGCGTTCAATCTTCAACCGGATCGAAATCAACCGGAACATAGCACAGTTTGTCACCGTTTAATTATAAATAAATCTTTTCATGCTACCTCGACAGGCTATATTAAAATGAATAAAACCATGTGTAAATTTAACCACTGCCGCCTGTCAATGAATAGAATGAATTTTATGAAAGGACATACGGGCACAATGATGTTGAGCCTTTATGTTTTTTCAGAACTCTAAGATCCTGTTGCGGTGTACAACAGGAATTTCAGAGTTCTCTTTATTCATTCATTTTCATTTTACATGGATTCATTCAGTAATTACCTCAACGATCTTCAAAATAACAACAGAAGGCAGTTCTCGGGCTTTTCAAACATCAAATGGCTCAACTCGATGAAGGCCCCTGATGCCCAGTTAAAAAAGGAAAAGCTGCTGGCCAACCTGAAGGAAAGCCTGTTGTTTAAAGATACAAAGCCTTTTCACAGGCAGATTTCAAAAGGTTGCCGCCTTTGCGGACAAGGCCTCTGGAGTTGCCTGTTCATAACCAACAAATGCAATGCAGCTTGCTTTTACTGCCCTTCGGCCCAACTCAATGATGAAGTTCCTGCAACCCAAAGCCTGAATTTCGAAACTGCTGAAAGCTATGCTGATTATATCAATTATTTTGGATTTAAGGGAGTCAGTTTCAGCGGAGGTGAACCCTTGCTGTTCTTTGAACGGACGCTTCACTACCTGAAAACCGTTCGTAATTTGTGCTCTCCTGAGATATACATCTGGATGTATACCAACGGCATCCTTGCAACCAAAGAAAAGCTGAGCCTTCTGGCAGAAGCAGGTCTCGATGAAATACGGTTTGACATTGGAGCAACAGGATATAAACTTGATAAAGTCAAGCTGGCTAAAGGGATCATTCCTCAGGTCACCATTGAAATACCTGCAGTTCCCGAAAAAAAAACCAAACTGAAACAATTGCTGTCTGAAATGGCAGAAGCAGGGGTGAGCAACCTGAACCTGCATCAGCTGCGGCTTACAAAGCATAATGCTCCAAAACTTCTGAAACATCCATACACTTATGTACCTGCTGAGCAGCCTGTAGTGCTTGAATCTGAGCTTACAGCTCTTGAACTGCTGGAATACGCCCAAAAGCAGAAAATTTCTATGGGAATCAACTACTGTTCCTTTTGGTTTAAAAACCGCTTCCAGGCTGCAGGATTCCGTCAACGGCTTGCCCTTACTCAAAATAAAGCGAAATCAGATGTAACAGAAAAAGGATTTATAAGATTGCTGAAGGGTAATTCTATCGGCTATAAAGCACTTGTTGTTTCTCATAAAAAAGTGGGAGAAGGTATTGAAATAAATCTGCCTTCCATGACTTGTTATATCAACACGGAAACAGCAATGAAAAACCAGGAAGTTGATCCTGACCTGAACTCTCAGCTGGAAGAACTGCTGAACCATGAACCGGAACAAATTCCTGAAAATCCATTTCTTTTCGGGATTTGGCAAATGGAATATATTGAAAAAGGCCTGCGGGAATATTAAATATCCGAACGAAACAAAAACATCCTTTTTTTATTGCAGTTCCGGCACCACATGCTGAACACCCGACAATTCCATTTCCTCAAGCAAATAACCGGCACCTGCAAACCTGTCGATAATAAACAACACATACCTCATATCCACCATAATATTGCGACTCATTTCAGGGTCATACATGATGTCGCTCATTGTTCCTTCCCAGCAGCGGTCGAAATTAACTCCTATCAGTTCCCCATTTCCGTTAACTACCGGACTGCCGGAATTGCCGCCCGTAGTATGGTTAGAGGCCGTAAATGCCACAGGAAGTTTCCCGCCATCCATCGCATAGGGGCCAAAATCGGCTGCATTGTATAAGTCGCGCAGCCGCTGTGGTACGTTGTAATCATAAATATCCGGGTTATCCTTTTCCATAATTCCATCAAGTGTGGTATAATGCTTATAAACAACCCCGTCTTTGGGCTTATAACCTTCCACCTTACCATAAGCAACCCGCAGGGTCAGGTTAGCATCCGGATATAAGGGCTGGCCTTCCTTCATCTGCATTATGCCGGCCATATATATTTTCATATTCCTGTTAATTTCTGCCGTGGTCAGATCAACCACCGGTTTAATCATCTTATCATAATGGAGAAACAGGACTTCGTACAATTCCATTAAAGGATCTTTTTTTAACTGCAGCAATGCCTGCCGGTCCCCTTTTTCAATCAATTGTGAAAGTTGTTTATGGTCATTCAGAACCGATTTCCTGTAAATATTTTTCACCAGATTGTCCCTTGTATATTTTGACAGGAGTATGTTTAAATGATCAGGAACAAATGCAGGCTTCAGATCATGAACGAGCATGGGAAGCAATGTTTCAAACAGTTTTTCATCGGTTGGCTGATTGTAATTCCTGAAAAAAGCAGGCAACTGTCCGGCTGCACTTTTAAGATGCCCTTCCACTAACTTTTCCTGGTTATTCTCAATGCTGTAAATAATGTTACTGAACCGTGAAGCAAGTTCAAACAGTTCAATGCCCCGCAATACGATCTCTGAATAATAATCTGATGCTTTTATATAATCGCGGTATACGGTATATAAGGAATCAAAGTTTTCGAAAACCGGTTGATACGTATTTTCCCAGGTTCCATTTGCTACTGCCCATTTTTTAAAATCTTCTTCAAAAGCTTGTTTTTTACCTACTGCATCCAGTCGCTGAAGTCCTGTAATTTCCCCCTGCCACTTCTTCCATGCATTGCTGACAGTAGCATGCTTGGCTGCATATTGAATCCTGACAAGTGGATTTTCAGCCATATCTGCATTCATAATTTCCAGCTTTCTGTCCCTGATGGCAATCCTGTCAGGATCCCGCTGGTTCAGAATAATATCCACTTCATGAGAAGGGATGTATTGCATGGTGTTGCCTGGATTTCCAAAAACCATAGTAAAATCTTCCGGCTGCACCCCGCTTAAAGATACCGGAAAGAACTTTTTGGGCCTGAAAGGTACATTATCGGGAGAATATTCAGCCGGTTCATTGTCCGGACCGGCATATACACGAAAGAGAGCGAAATCCCCCGTGTGCCGTGGCCACATCCAGTTATCGGTATCACCCCCGAACTTACCTATTGCAGAAGGTGGAGCTCCAACAAGTCGTACATCATGATAAATCTTGTAGACGTAGAGATAATACTGATTACCGTAAAACAAAGGCTTGACCTGTGAAAAATACTTACCACGCTCAGAAGCCTGTCTTTCGGTCCTGATGGTGTTTTCCACTATCTTTTTGTCCAGCTCCTCACCTTCCAGATTTTCAGTTCCTTCCATAATCCGGGCAGTTACATCTTCCATATATTCCAGAAAGCGAACGGTTAGTCCGGGATTAGGAAGTTCCTCCTGTCTGTTCATTGCCCAAAAGCCATCGGTGAGGTAATCATTTTCTATGGAACTGTGCGACTGGATCTGGCGATACCCGCAATGATGATTTGTTATAAGCAGGCCTTCGGCGGAAATCATGCCTCCTGTACAGCCACCTCCAAACACTACAACGGCATCTTTCATGCTGTCGCCTGCCGGATCATAAACATCCTCTGACGAGAGCTGAAACCCAAGCTGCCGCATTTCTGCCATATTATATTTTTCAAGTAGAAGCGGAATCCACATTCCTTCTTTAGCAGACAGAAAGCCGGTTCCCAATACAACCAGCAAAACAAAAAGCAAAAGTTTTCTCATGGAAAATCAGATATCATTGATTTTTATTCATACAAAAATAAAAAAAAGTAAATGCGTCTGGCAACAGGTACCAAAGGTTACATTTTCATTAACAAAATGACGAGATGATGCGAATCTCTGCTGTAATAAACTGCTAAAAAAAACTTAAATATTTTAGTATCATGACTAGTAGACGCAAGTATAAAGACTTATAGACACGAGTATCAAGACTTATAGACACAAGTATCAAGACTAGCAGACACAAGTATCAAGACTAATAGACGCAAGTATCAAGACTAATAGACACAAGTATCAAGACTAATAGACACAAGTATCAAGACTAGCAGACACAAGTATCAAGACTAATAGACACAAGTATCGTAAGCATTCGGTAAACTCCGTATTGTTTCATCTAAAAAGAGCATTCTGCTATGAGAGTTTCTCCAAAACATTCGGAGAACTTTCAGAGGCATAGGAGACGGTAATATTACTTGTTTTGATTTTGAA
>JAEYNZ010000100.1 GCA_023412195.1 Bacteroidota bacterium | reverse complement strand
TGTTTTGTCCCTGAAAATTAATTGTTTTAACTTTGTTTTGCATGAGCTTCCTTTCTTTGTGTTTCGCAAATACAATTTACAAATAACTAAGGAGGCTTATGCTCTTTTACAAACATACAGCCTTTGCCCGCTGCACTTCATCAATGCTCTGCTGTTCTGCCAAAGGGGGTTGGGGGATTAAGGCAGGGTTTAAAGATGGTTGAGGAGGGTGGGAATGTTGTTCAATTCAAATGGTTGCAGGAAGAATTTTTGCCACGATAACACCAAGGCACCTTGCCTGAATGGCAGGCAGGCAAAATCTCATAGAAGTATGTTCCCCACATTTCTAAAAATACAGGCAGACTGAAGGTTGCTTCATGTTCCTGTCAGTGTGTCCTTTTCCTGTCTAGTACAAAGAATCAACTTTAAGTCAACTATAGGTCATCTTCATACCAACTACAGACCAAATTCAATTGAAATCGAATTTAACATGAAGTTGAGATGAAGTTGAGATGAAGTTGAGATGAACCTGAACAAAAGATTATCCCTCCTGGCTTGCTTTTTATATCTGGCATGAATGTCATTTCCGGAAACCAAACCTTTAACTACAACAGGGGAACTGTAGTTTTTGATTTTTCAGCTATATTAGCATTGACTTTAACTTCGAATTGTTATGAATGGAAAATTATGTGTCCTGGTTCTGATGGCTGTTTTAGTTTCCGGCGGTATTTCTGCCCAGTTTAAATGGCCGGGTGGTGCGAAAGCTGCAGTTTGCATGACTTATGATGACGGGCTCGACTGTCATCTTGATGTGGCAGTGCCTCAGCTGGATGAGTTTGGTTACAAGGGGACGTTTTACTGTACAGGAAATTCACAAAGCCTTAGCAAAAGGATGGCTGACTGGAGGAAAATTGCCCATGACGGGCATGAAATCGGCAACCATACGCTTTTTCATCCCTGCGACGGGCAACGGCTCGACTGGGTGAAGCCTGAATATGACCTGAACAATTACACGCCAACACGTATTGTTGATGAACTGCGTGCAGCAAGTGTTCTTCTGAATGCTGTTGACGGTAAGGAAGCACGAACCTATGCATATACCTGCGGTCACTTTATTGCAGGAACGGCAGATTACAGAAGTTCCATGCCTGAACTGTTTTCGGCTGCAAGGGGTGAAGGCCCTGTGCCGGAAACGATGCAGGGATATGATATTTTTTACGCACCCAGCTGGATGGTTACCGATAACTCCGCTGATGAGCTGATTTCATATGTTGAAGCGGCAAAGAAGAAGGGTACCATTGCAATTTTCATGTTCCATAGTGTGGGCGGAGGCTATTTGAATGTAGGGGCTGAAGAACATCGCGAATTGCTTAAATATCTTCACGATCACCAGGGGGAATACTATGTAGCTACCTTTATGGAATTAATGGACTATATAAAAAACAACAATAATTAAATTCCTGGTCATCCAATTTTTTCAAAAACAGAGTTTACTTTGTCTGTACGATCATATGAAACTTTGGCTGAATGCAGCTCAAAGTTTGTTAATTCATCTGTGACCTTAAAATCATACCCGGGGTAATTGTAGATAGGCATCTGTGGTTCAGTTTCTCCAAGGGAGTAGCCGAACAATCCTTCATATTCATCCCTGTCCTCTCCCATATCTTCAAGTTGCCTGAGGTATTCAGTGACAGATTTCGATTCAATGACAATCATTTTACCCAATTCATCAACTATGGGACTGTGGTTTCTTGTCTGGTCATGGTCAAATTCAAGTATCCTCCTGCCATACCGGGTAATACCAATGGTGCGGAATGTAAGGCTTTTTCCAACTCCCGGGAGGTTAATTAAATTTCTGTCTGTTGAAAGGAACGGAAGGTTGTGGTCTTTCCGGAATTTAGCGATCTTATATGAAAGATTTTCAGTTTTGGCTGCCAGGTTCTGCAGTTCCTCCATTTCTTTTTCCATCAGCTTTCCCAGGTATTTTTCTTCCATTTCTTCCTGCATGGCCCTGGCATTGGGGGTAAAATTTGAATTATTTTCCCTGAACCCCTTTACTGTAAATGTGTAATAGGTTAAAATCCCGATGTCATTCAGGGTTTTTCTTAATTTGGCTGTATGGCCGCGCCGCGATGCAGGAGTGGTGAACACAAGTTGATTTGCAACCATCCAGCCCGCCTGCAGCAACATTTTAATTGCTTTTTTCGATTCCGGGGTTATTTCCATGGGCGATTCAAAATGCGTTTGTATGATGAATTGCCTGAGCCCGATTTTCATGGCTTTTTTTCTGAACCCTGACAGTATCGCTGTCAATGCAGGGGTAATGCGCTGCGGCAGGTATGCAGGCAACCTTGTCCCGATCCTGATTCTGACAATTTCTGCATACTTTTCACCACGGGATCTTGTTTTGTTATCCTCTTTTTTCTGCAGCGCCATATTGTAAATTTCATCAAGAATTCTTTTCAGGCTTTCATCTGAACTCATCAGTGCATCTCCTCCTGTTAGCAGTATATCGCGGAGCTGGGCATCGTACCTGTAAAACTGGAGAAGCCGTGGAAGGCGCTCATTCCAGCTTTCGGCAGGTTCCAGTTGTTTCAGGTTGAAGTTGTATCGTCCGCTCTGGAAATCATACATACGCTGGCAGCTTGCGCACAAGCCTCCACATGCTCTGCCCACTGTATCAGGTATAAATATGGCTACTTCGGGATAACGGCGGTGAAAATGATGCGACGGGAGGATCCATCCTGCTGCATTGGGCTTCCCCGGTTCAACCTTATCTTCTTTTTCCCAGGCCTGAATCTGCCCGAATTCTTCCACAAGCTGCCTGCTGTAAAGGATGTAACACCTGATAGCCTGGTCGCCGCCTGCTGCAAAACCCGGTGTCTGAACATTCAGCAACGACAGGTAATATGGATTTATAAAGAACGGTATGCCTTTGTTTTTTGCATCGGACAGAATGTCCATAGTGTCAGGGTCAAGGGAATAATCAAGTAACTCGTTCAGCAACTCAGGACTCCTGACCGCGAAGTTCAGGTGAAAGCGGCTTTCGTTCCACCACCGGTTCATTTTCAATTTTTTTTCCCTGAATGACAAACCTGGTTCGAACGTATATGTTTGACTTGTGATATCACCTGCATCCATTTTTTCAATAAGGATATTGATGATCCGGTTACGGTTTATTTTCCGCAGGTTGGCAATCTTGGGATCTGTCCCTGCGGGGTACCTGTCCATCCAATCCTGTACCTGTTCCCTTAGCGGTATGCGGGGCACCTGGTTACCCGACAGTTGCCTGAACAGATGAAGCATGTCAATAAAAAAATCGGGTTTGGCACCCCCTATACCAAAATTGGTAGCCAGCCACATCATTTTGATGGGATGGGTTAATGCCAGATCACCATGAATGTTCTGGTCGGGAAACGATTCTCCTGCATGATCGATGTAGTCGAGCAGGCGGATAGCTGCGAAATCTCGCGAGGTGAGCAGTAAAAACAACTCGTGCGTAAGTCTCTTTCCGGTATAATAAGCTTCGGCAGCCGGATTTTGAATTAAAATGGGAAATATCCAGCTTTTTATTGCATCCATGGCCTGTTTTTCATCTTTTGCGCTTCTGAGAATCCGCTCCAGTACAGGATTCTCTTCAAGAATCGTGAGCAGGATGCGTCGTGCATGCACATTGATGGCAATTTTATCAAGGATAGTTCTCATTATAAACAACGCTGGTTCTTTCTGAAATTAAGGAAAACAGCCTAGAAAACCAAATGAATGCCTTTCATAATGAGATTTTTAAATTCTTTTAACAGGAACATGAGTTCTTTTAGATTAAATGGTTTCAGGAAATTCATCTGCTGAAAACCTGCACAGGTATCACAAATCAATTATCTTTGCCCTGATTTTTAGCTTATTGTCAGGATTTCCCTTATCTTCAGGAATAAAGGGATGGCAGGCGCAGACAGAAAACAGAAACAATATACAATGACGCATAAAGCAGGTTTTATAAATATCATAGGTAATCCCAATGTAGGTAAATCAACCCTGATGAACGTACTTGTGGGAGAAAAGCTTTCCATTATCACACAGAAGATGCAGACGACCCGTCACAGGATAAAAGGCATCCTGAATGGCGACGACTTCCAGATGGTGTTTTCCGATACCCCCGGCATTCTTAAGCCTGGCTACAAACTTCAGGAAACCATGATGAAGTTTGTTGACACAGCACTTATCGATGCCGATGTAATCTTATTTGTTACCGATGTGGTGGAAAGGCCAGGTAAGAATGCAGATTATATCGACCGGATCCGGAAATCAAACGTGCCAGTGGTGGTGCTTATTAACAAAATTGATGTTTCGAGCCAGGAAGCGGTAACCCGGTTGTTTGACTACTGGGGTGAAGTGTTTCCGGGCGCTGCCATCTTTCCTGTTTCTGCAAAGGAGAAATTTAATATTGACCCGGTTTTTAACAGGATCCTGGAACTGCTGCCTGAAGGCCCTGCATATTTCGGAAAGGATGAATTGACAGACCGTGATGAGCGGTTTTTCATGAGGGAGATCATCAGGGAAAAAATACTGCTTCATTACCAGAAGGAAATTCCATACTCTGTTGAGGTGACTGTGGAAACTTTTAAGGAGGAGGGTGATACCATAAATGTGCGGGCAGTGATCTATGTTGCGCGCGACAGTCAGAAGGGCATCATCATAGGCAAAGGTGGCATGATGCTTAAAAAGGTAGGCACTGAAGCCCGCATGGATGCTGAAGAATTCTTTGGCAGGAAGATTTTTCTCGATCTTTATGTAAAGGTTGCCAAAGACTGGCGCGACAAGGAAAATCAGCTTAAAAATTTTGGTTACGAGGCATTTTAAATTGAAGGTGATTTTTTTTGAAAACAACAGGAAATTATGAGCAGCAGAATATTAGCAATTGTAGGAAGGCCCAATGTTGGA
Source organism: Bacteroidota bacterium (assembly GCA_023412195.1). Classification (GTDB taxonomy): domain Bacteria; phylum Bacteroidota; class Bacteroidia; order Bacteroidales; family Prolixibacteraceae; genus Mariniphaga. The sequence continues at coordinate 20,787 of JAEYNZ010000100.1, read as the reverse complement.
AAGTCAACGCTTTTCAACCGGCTGACTGAATCACGTGAAGCCATTGTTGATGAGGTTTCAGGTGTAACACGCGACAGGAATTACGGGAAAGCTGAATGGAATGGCAAAACATTTTCGGTGATAGATACCGGTGGTTATGTGGTGAATTCAGATGATGTTTTTGAAGCTGAAATCAATAAGCAGGTTCATCTGGCCATTGAAGAAGCAGATGTAATCCTTTTCGTGACCGATGTAGAGCTGGGCATTACTGACCTGGAAGATGCCATTGCTGCGATTTTGCGCAGAAGCCGGAAGAAGGTGCTTGTGGCTGTAAACAAGGTAGATAACAATATGAGGATTGCCGACGCACAGGTGTTTTATGGCCTGGGGCTTGGTGAAATCTATTGCATATCTTCAATGACAGGTAGTGGCACCGGTGAATTGCTCGATGAAGTGGCAGCAAGTTTTCCTGAGGCTGCCTCCGAAGAAGAGGAACATGAATTGCCCTATATTTCAGTTGTGGGACGTCCGAATGTCGGCAAGTCGTCCTTCATCAATACCCTTTTGGATGAGGAACGTTACATTGTAACGGATGTTGCCGGTACAACACGCGATTCCATTCATACCCGGTACAACAAGTTCGGTCACGATTTTATTATCATCGATACTGCCGGATTGCGAAAAAAGGCTAAGGTTCATGACGACATAGAGTTCTACTCCGTGCTTCGGTCAGTCCGCACAATAGAAAGCTCGGATGTATGTCTTCTGATGATTGATGCCACACGCGGCATGGAAGCCCAGGATGTGAATATATTCAACCTGATCGTAAGAAATAAAAAAGGAGTGGTCATTCTTGTTAATAAATGGGACCTGATTGAAAAGGAGGTTCATACGACCAAAAATGTGGAAACTGAAATCCGTGACCGGATAGCCCCTTTTGTTGATGTCCCCGTTCTGTTTATCTCTGCCCTTACAAAGCAGAGGGTACATAAAGCCCTCGACATTGCCATGCAGGTTTTCAAGAACCGCAGGCAACGGATCAAGACTTCAAAGCTGAACGAAGTTCTGCTGGAAGCAGTTGAAGCCTATCCGCCACCATCGGTAAAAGGCAAATACATCAAGATCAAATATGTGACCCAGTTGCCTTCGCCCACTCCAACATTCGCGCTGTTTTCCAATCTGCCCCAGTATATAAAGGAACCCTACAAGCGCTACATCGAGAACAAGATCCGCGAAAACTTCGATTTTAAGGGGGTACCCGTACAGGTTTATTTCAGGCAGAAGTGAAGAGCTTCAAGTTACCAGCCTCAAGCTTCAAGTGGAACGGCTGAAGTAAGTTGAACGGGCAGCGGGTCCCTCACAAGGAGTTCCGGAAAATATGATGTGTATGGATTGATGGGGAGGCCGCTGGTAGTTGCAGCACCAGTGCTGGTACAGGGGTCTTTTTAACCCCAGACTTTAGGCTGGGGTACAGGGGTCTGGCAGTTTTTCCGCTTTAGCCCATTATTGCAACTCAAACTATTCCATAATTTTTTTACCTCTTTTTTCAAGAATAAGAAATGAACAGGTTTTTAATATGGGGTGATTTTGGAGTTGTGTTTCTTAAAATAATCTTTTATTTCCATTAACCTCATGTTCCCCAGTTTTGGGCACAGAGCGAAGAGCAGAGAGTCAGGAGCAGAGTGCAGTAAGAACAGGATCTTTTTGAATCTGTATTAATCGTCATAGTCTTTTTAAACTTAATCCTGGCAACTATTATTTGCGATTCAGATTTTAAAACACTTAAACAAGTTTAAACATTAAACCTGCTTAGCTACCATTTCAACCCAATTTTGTAAATTCGTAGAAAAAGATAATCCATGTACATTGTTCATGTTTTTGTTCATGTAAAAACGGACAGGGCGGAAGTATTTAAGCAGGCTTCCCTTGAAAACGCCCGTAACAGCATTCAGGAACCGGGGGTAGCACGGTTCGATGTGCTGCAGCAGCAGGACGACCCTTCAAGATTTGTGCTTGTTGAGGTTTACCGGACTCCGGAAGATCCTGCCAGGCATAAGGAAACATCCCATTATAAAAAGTGGCGGGATGCTGTGGAGGAAATGATGGCGGAACCCCGCAGCAGTATGAAGTTTCATAACATTTATCCGGATGAAGCGGGATGGGAATAAATTTTGAATTTGCAACGGCAACTCAAATCATCTTTGGATGCGGTACACTGAAAAAGGTTCCTGAAATTCTAAAGTCGAGAGGCAGGAAGATTTTGCTGGTGACCGGCAGTGACACCCGGCGTGCATCTGCCTTCACTGAGCTCCTGCCTGCAAGGCTTTTTACAGTTTCTCATTATCAGGTTGAAAAAGAACCTTCCACTCATATGATTTCAGAGGGGGTAGAATTTGCCCGCTCCAAAGGGTGTGATGCAGTTGTTGGATTTGGAGGCGGAAGTGTCATCGATGGTGCAAAAGCAATTGCAGCATTGATTCATAATAAAGGTCTCATCGATTATCTTGAGGTCATAGGAAAGGGAAACGTTCTTGAAAATCCGCCTGTACCGTTCATCGCCATTCCCACTACTGCTGGCACAGGTGCTGAAGTTACTAAGAATGCTGTCATCCATTCTCCGGAGCACCAGGTGAAAGTAAGCCTGCGCAGTCCGTTCATGTTTCCATCTGTGGCAGTTGTTGACCCGGAACTGACGGTTTCCATGCCTCCTCATATTACTGCAGCTACAGGAATGGATGCGCTTACTCACCTGCTGGAAACTTTTGTTTCCAACCAGTCGAATCCGTTTATTGATATGCTCTGCCGTGAAGGGATGCAGAGGATTTCCCGCTCGCTCAGGACGGTTTTTGAGGATGGGTCCAACCTTCAGGCCAGGGAAGATATGGCCTTTGCAAGTATGCTGGGGGGGATGGCCCTCGCCAATGTAAAACTGGGTGCCGTGCATGGATTTGCCGGTCCGATGGGAGGAATGTTATGCGTATCGCATGGCACTGTGTGTGCGGCTTTACTTTCTGCAGTGATGAAGGTTAACTGGAAGGCCGTATTGGAAAATAATCTCATTCATTCCGTTAAGCGTTTCCATGAAATTGGGCAAATCCTTGCAGGTAACCCTGAGGCAGGAGCAGAAGATGGGATGGAGTGGGTTCAGAATATGGTAAATCACCTTAGTATTCCAAAACTGTCTGGTTATGGCCTCTCAGCAGAAAATTATACCCTTTTGGTGGAGAAGGCAAAGGTTTCCAGCAGCATGAAAGGCAATCCGGTGCTGCTTGACGACGAACAACTGATGGAAATTCTTTTGAGTTCATAATTGATTTCGTTGCCGTTAATAAGGTTCTTCAGGTGAAGAGGACTGATTTTCTTTGGAATGCAATTTGTGAATTAAATGTATCTTTGTAAAAATAAATGAAAGTATATGATTGGGCGTTTTTTTCATACACCCAGTGCCAAAAAGTTTAATATAACTCCAAGGTATTGGGATCCGGATAAGGATGACAGGGAAGACAGGGAAAGAAGGATCAGGGAAGAACTCGGGATTCCGGAGGAAAGAAAGGAAGATACCGGCCGTCCATACCGGCCAAACATAAAAGGACAGTTCAGAAGGGCGCAGGATGGTTTTTCGCGGTCGACTGACCATGCCCGGAGAGCATCCAACAGCAGGCTCATCGTTTTGATTGTAATCCTGACACTTATTTTTTATCTCTTTTTCTATTCTGATTTTCTTTTTTAGTGAGCGATATCATTCAATTATTGCCCGATTCGGTTGCAAACCAGATTGCAGCCGGTGAAGTTATCCAGCGTCCTGCATCGGTTGTGAAGGAACTGGTTGAAAATGCCCTTGATGCAGGAGCCACTGAAATTACGGTACACCTGAAGGATGCAGGCAGGACTTTCATTAAAATCACGGATAATGGCTGTGGAATGTCGCCCACAGATGCGCGTATGGCATTTGAGCGGCATGCTACATCAAAGATCAATTCAGCAAATGACCTTTTCTGTATCCGGACAATGGGATTCAGGGGCGAGGCACTTGCATCAGTGGCTGCTATTGCTGAGGTGGAGCTAAAAACCAAACGACCTGAAGATGAACTGGGAACACTGATCGTCGTTAATGCTTCGGAAGTAAAGGTTCAGGAACCTGTTGCCTGCGCCGACGGGACTTCCATTACGGTTAAAAACCTGTTTTTCAATGTTCCTGCCCGCCGCAAATTCCTGAAGTCGAATACAACTGAACTGAAACATTCAATAAATGAAATTCAGCGGGTAGCTTTACCAAATCCTGAAATCAGGTTTTCCTTTTATCACAGCAATTCTTTGTTGTACGATCTTGGCAAAAGTAATTTCCGGAGGCGCATTGCTGATATATTCGGAAAGGCAATTAATCAAAGCCTTGTGCCGGTAGAGGAAAAAACAAGCATGATCAGTGTGTTTGGGTACATTGGTCAGCCAAAATTCGCCCGGAAAACCATGGGGGAACAGTTCTTTTTTGTGAACCGGCGGTTTATGCGTCACCCATATTTTCATAAGGCTGTGATGCAAGCCTTCGAGAAACTGCTTCCTGCGGATGCATTCCCTTCATATTTTCTATGTCTTGATATTGATCCGGCAGATATCGACATTAACGTTCATCCCACCAAAACTGAAATCAAATTTGAAAATGAGAACGCCCTGTGGCAGATCATTCATGCAGCTGTCAGGGAATCATTGGGGAAACACAATATTGTACCGTCCATTGATTTTGATCAGAGCGGAAGTATAGATATTCCCATTGCCGGTAAGGACAGGTCAGAGGTTCCGTTTCCTGAAATACTGGTTGATACCGGTTACAATCCCTTTGAGCAGGAAAAAAAATCCCAGCAGGGAGGGTTTCAACATTTCGGTGGCGACAGGACATTCATCAAGCACCATGATGACCCCCTTCTTTTATGGCCGGGGCTGACCGATGGTGAACCGTTTCCTCCACGGGGCAGGGAAGAACAGGTTTCCTTGCATGCAGGGCATCAAACAGGTCAGAAACGGATGCAGCTGAAGCAAAAATATATACTGACTCCTGTTAAATCCGGACTGATGGTCATAGATCAAAGGAGGGCCCATGAGCGCATCCTTTTTGAGAAATTTATGGAAGTACTAAAGACCGAATCGGTGGCCAGCCAGCAACAGTTATTTCCCCAGACCATTGAGCTGGATGCAGGTGATGCCGAATTGCTGAGGAACATCCAGGAGGATTTGCTTGCCCTGGGTTTCGATATCAGGGGGTTCGGAAGGAATACATTTGTAATAAGCGGAACGCCCGGTCTTCTGAATGTGCCAGCTCCTGAAATCATCGTTGAGAAGCTGCTCGAGGAATATAAAAATTCACCGGTTGATGCGAAGTCCAGAGCAAGGGAACAGGTTGCGGTTTCACTTGCAAAAGCTTCAGCCCTGAATTATGGTACAGAATTAAAGCCGGAGGAAATAGATCACCTGATTGATGATTTATTTGCCTGTGCCACCCCCAATTATTCGCCTGATGGAAAGAAAGTGCTGACCATCATACCACTTGAAGATATAGAAAAAACTTTTAATAAATGACAATATGTCGTTATATTGCACAATGAACAAATTGGTCTGGCATTTGACGTATTGCAAACAAATTTTTCGTGTATGAATTACCGACCCGTGATGAGTTCTATCCCGCCAGTTGTTAAGAATTTGATTATCATCAATGTACTATTGCTGGTAGCTACTTATATGTTGCAGAACGCCGGAATCGATCTTGTGGAGCACCTGGGAATGCATTATCCGGCATCCGAAAAATTCAGGCTGCACCAGATTATTACCCACATGTTTATGCATGGGGGGCTTACCCATCTCTTCTTTAATATGTTTGCTCTTTTTATGTTTGGAAGGGTACTGGAAAGTGTATGGGGGTCAAAACGTTTTCTGGTGTACTATTTTGTAACCGGACTGGGTGCTATTGTGCTGCATAACTTTGTAAATTATCTTGAATTTTCTTCCATTGATAATACAATAAAAGCCTTTCAGAATACACCTTCACCTGATATTCTCGACCAGTTTGTAAAAAGAAACCTGCCTCAGGCATCGGTGCAGGTGCGCGATTTTATACAAAACTGGTATAATGACCCTGCGAATTCATCCTTTGCTGCCGAAGGGCTGGGCCTTATGGAGCGCATCAAACAGCTCAAGATGGACATTCCTACAGTGGGAGCATCAGGTGCCGTATTTGGTGTGCTGCTGGCTTTCGGAATGCTTTTCCCCAATACCCAGCTGATGCTGCTGTTCCCTCCTATACCTATCAGGGCAAAATATTTTGTTATCGGATATGGTTTGATCGAACTTTACCTGGGATTTTCAAAACCCGGAAGCAATATTGCTCATTTTGCCCATTTGGGTGGCATGCTCTTTGGTTATATACTCATTAAATACTGGAACAAACGGACAACTCATTTCTATTAATGGATATCTGGGCCGATATAAAACGCACTTTTCGTCAGGGGTCGGTTTTAACCCGTCTGATATATATCAATCTGGGGGTGTTTTTGCTCATCAAAATCATTGGTGTGCTATTCTTTCTTGCAAACCAGGCTTTGCCCCTCGAAGTATGGCTTTCCATACCTTCCGACATTGGAATGCTGCTACGCCGGCCATGGACACCGCTAACTTATATGTTCCTGCATACAGGATTCCTGCATCTGCTTTTTAATATTTTAGGGCTCTATTGGTTCGGCAGGTTGTTTCTTTATCATTTCGAAGGCGATAAACTGCTGAGCGTTTATCTTCTTGGTGGCCTTTCTGGTGCTGCAGTGTTTGTTGCTGCCTATAATATTTTTCCTGTATTCAATGCAGCCAACAGTATTATGCTGGGTGCATCAGCAGCTGTCTTTGCCATTCTGATGGCAGTTGCAGTTTATGATCCGCAGCGTGAAATTCATCTGTTTTTCATCGGGCGGTTTCCATTGAAATATATATCTGCTTTTTATGTGGTCCTGTCTATCATCAGTATTTCAGGTATCAATCCGGGAGGAAACCTGGCCCATTTGGGAGGTGCTGCCTGGGGGTGGTTCTATATCACACAGCTGCGAAGGGGCAAGGACAGGAGCTTTGGTATATCAGGATTTATTGACCAGGTAGCCGGATTGTTCAAACAAAAGGAAAAAATGAAGGTTACATTTAAGCAGCCGCCACCACGGAATGATTATGAATACAAGCGGCAGGAAAACATCAAACAGGAAGAAATAAACCGGATTCTTGATAAAATTGCTGAAACGGGTTACGAAAGTCTCACAAAGCAGGAAAAGGAAATTTTGTTCAAACAGGGGAAATAAATAAATAGTTAACCACCCCGTCCACGCAGGGCGTGGCCACCCCTCCTTGAGGAAGGAGGGGAAATTCGCAGCAATATTTTGCATCAAATTAATCACTATAATCCTGCTTAAAGAAAGTTCCTTCGGAACCACAACAAACCGCACAGCACAGACATTTCTCCTCCTGGACAGGAGGAGTACCCGAGGCACGAGCCTGCCTGACGGTAGTCAGGGGGGAGGTGGTGGAACTATATTAATCTTCCGGCTTTGTGTTCTCCAAATTCCAGTATCTCCTGCTTAATCACATCAGGATATTCAAATACCCACCTGTTCTCATATCTGATTACCTGAATTCCCAATTTAAGCAACCAATCATCTCTTTCTTTATCCCTTGCGATATTTGCCAGTTCAGCATGGGGCTGTCCGTCAAGTTCGATCGCTAGTTTTAATTCAGGACAATAAAAATCTATTATATACTTTCCAACAGAATGTTGCCGGCGGAATTTATAGTTTCCAACCTGCCGTTTTTTAAGTATAATCCACAGAGCAGCCTCTGCCGATGTACTGTGATTTCTTAAATTTTTCCTGATAGATCTGAAGAATTTTCGATTGTGTATTTTTTGCATAAGGCTGATAAAGTTTGGATTGATAACAAAGATAATAAAACCAACTTAAACTAAACAAAAATTAAGTACTTAACCACCCCGTCAAATTCGCAGCAGGTTGTTTAAATCTTATAAAATACAATCATCAAATCAGCAGTATTTTGTTCAGGAAAACGTGCCATCGCACACATTTCTCCTCCTGGACAGGAGGAGTACCCGAGGTACGAGGGGGAGGTGGTGGAATTCCAGAAAGTGGTAACCCAGGACAGGAGGAGTACCCGAGATAAAAAGATAATAAACCTGCCAGTAAACCACCCCGTCATGCTATCGCATGCCACCCCTCCTTGAGGAAGGAGGGGAAATTTCCTAGCAGGTTGTTAAGATCTTATTAAATTACAACAAGCAAATCAGCAGTATCTGGCCTAAATGTTCACTCTTTCTGTTCTGTCTTTGCCTGGTAAATACTGGCATTCAGTTCGAATCCTATGAGCAGTATAAGCGACAACAGGTACATCAGGAAAAGAATGATCAGTAAGGTTCCAATTGACCCATAGAGTTTATTGTACTGGCTGAAGTTATTAATGTAAAAGGAAAATCCTGAAAAGGCCAGAACAGTCAGTGCGGTTGCAAGGGCACTGCCGGCTGAGAAAAACCGCCATTCTGTTTTTTTTGCAGGAGCCATGTAGTAAAGGAAAGAGTTTGCAAAAAATATAAGGGAGATTATTACAATCCATTTTCCAAATGTGATGAGGAAAATGGTGAATTTGTCCTGCAGGATTTCATTTGTCTGCAGATAATTAATTACAATCTGACCCCCGATAATCAGGGATACTGCAATCAGTAAAAGTACCGACAAGATCATAAGCAGTACAATGGCTGCCAGTCGCTGGCTTACCCATGTCCTGCGGTTGATGCTGTGAATGGTGGCATCAAAGGCACTCATCATGGATGCCAGTCCGTTTGTTGAAAAAATAAGAGCCATGATAAAACCAAGTGACAGCAATCCACCGCGCGGACGAAGAATAATATCGGTTAAGGTGTCTTCCACTGTAGCGAATGTGCTTTCGGGCAGTAACTCATGGATGAGCTGAAATAATTCGTTTTGAAAGTTTTCTATAGGGATATAGGGAATCAGCGTAAACAAAAAAAGGACAGCAGGAAACAGGGCAATGAAAAAAGAGAATGCAATAGCTGATGCTCTTGTGGTAATGGCACCATTTACTATACTATGCCAGAAAAATACCGCTACATCATAAACAGGAACGCCCTCAAAAAATGGAAGCGAAACCTGCCTGGCTTTTTCAACCAGTTGTTCTCCGATTTTTTTATACTTGCTTCGTTCAAGAAGCCCATTTGCCATAGATTATTCCTGTTTTTCTATTTTGAGCTGGTGGATGTAATCTTTACCATCATTTTTCTTCAAAAGAAAATAAACCCTGAATGAACCCTTCCTGGTCCCAAGATTACCAATTACATATTGAGCACCTTCCTTTCCTCCCTGGTGTATCACTGTAAAGTTCTGAGGGGTATGGGTGCTGAAAAATTCGTTGACGATGATCTGAGCCTGAGCCCTGCTGTAAACATTGTCGCTGCCAGGTACAGATAATTCAACATTCTGGTTAAAGTAACCCGATAGTGTCCGTGCGTTGCCGGTTTTTAGGCTTTCTATAATTTCATCAGGTATTTGTGCCTGCACCGGAATTGAAATCAAAAAGGATCCGGCAATCAGGAAAAAGATAAATAACTTTTTTGTTAGTGATGGCATGTTCTAATTTTTTTATGTTCTAAAGCGTCCCTACATTTACAAAAACCATGCAAAACTACACAATGGTATTTTTTTTGGTAAATTTAAAAAATAAAATTTCATTATCAGCATGAAGCTTACATTATTGATGGTTGGACAAACCAATCAGAAGTACTTAAAGGAAGGGGTCGATTTATATGCTGCAAGGTTAAAGCATTACATCGATTTTAAACTGGAAGTTATACCTGATATTAAAAAAGGCAAAAATATGACCTTTGAACAGCAAAAGATAAAAGAGGGTGAACTCATACTCTCGAAGAAGTCATCTTACAAGGAAATTCATCTTTTTGACGAGAATGGTAAACAGATGTCATCAATTGAGTTTGCAGAATTCATACAAAAAAAAATGGCCAGCGGATTAAAGGAACTTGTTTTTGTAGTAGGCGGGCCATATGGCTTCTCCGATGAGGTGTACCAACACGCTTCTGCATCGGTTTCACTTTCAAGGATGACCTTTTCACATCAGTTGGCGCGACTTTTGTGCGTTGAGCAGTTTTACCGTGCATTTACAATATTAAAAGGAGAACCATACCATCACGAATAGCAGGTTGTTATAATGAACAGATACAGCTATCTTATTATTGCCCTTACATTTTTTACAGCCGCAGCTATTATTGAACACGGACTGCTGAACAAAAGTCCCGAAAAAAATCTGTTTCACAAATTTCAGGAGGAGCTTTTGCAAAATGAATCCAGAATGCAACGTATTATCCAACAGGCAGCTGATGTTGCCGGAGATGAGTACTTTGATGGCAACTTTTCGGGGTCGTTAAGTATAGATAGCAGGTTTCTTGAAGAGGAAGGTTTTGGATTATTGGTGTTCGATAACGATAGTCTTGTTTTTTGGTCAGACCGTTCGATAGCCTTTTATGATAAACGCTCTGAATTGCCTCCCGGCGAGAGGTTCATCCGGCTTCCCAACGGTTTTTATCTGATCGACAGCATCCAGGCAAACAACTACATCATCTATGGATTTCATCTTGTAAAAAATAGCTTTTCACACGAAAACGATTACCTTAAGAATTCCTTCTTCAAGAGATACCGTCTTCCGGATGAATATGAGGTTATGACGGGCAGCAATAACCTTTTTTTTCCAATATTCAGTCTCGATAATCAGTATCTTTTTTCATTGAAACCTCTGGGAACATATCTCTGCACCAAGCAGCAGCTTTATATTCCGGGTATCCTTTACCTTCTTGGTTTTTTTGTTCTCCTGGTATACTTTCACCGCGAATTCATGGAGTCAGGTGCCTCCTTTCTGTTAAGAATATTCAGTCTTGCAGTTGCCCTGTTCCTTGTGTACTGGCTTCACCTCATATTCCATGTGCCAAACGTTTTTTCCCTCCTGCGGTTTTTCAGCCCCTCTGTATTTGCACTGAGCGACTGGCTGCCGTCACTGGGTGATTTCTTTTTGTTGTCGGTCTTCTTCCTTTACTGGCTGTTTCATGTAGGCAAGTACCTCGATATGGATGAGTTGAAGGCAGATTTAAACCTTCCACGGAGGGTACTGGGAGTGATGTTGCTTTTGGTTTCAGCCAGCACCTATCTGATCATCCATTTTTATATCCGCGAACTTGTTTATAATTCAACCATTTCCTTTTCCCTGAACCGCATCATTGAGATCTCTGCCCAAAGTGTATTTGCCATTTTTTCAGTGGGAATGCTTCTGCTGGCTGTTTTTTTCTTTACGGTCCGCCTGGTAGACCACCTCAGGCATGACTTTAAGATGAGGCACATGACTGCTTTTTCATTTCTGATAGCTTTAATTCTTGCCGGGATTCAGTATGTTTCGTACAAAAACATTTCAGTTGAAGCTCTTGCTCTTTTTTTAGTTGCCACCCTTCTGGCTACACTGTTTAGCAAGAACTACCTGCATAAGTTCACACTCAGTTACCTGATTATATTTGTTTCTGCTGCTTCAGCGTACTCCCTGATTACATTTTATACGACGATTGCAGAACAGCAAAGGAACAAGCAGAAACTGATGGCCGTAACCCTGGTGGCTGAGCGTGACCCGGCAGCCGAGGTTTTCCTTGCAGAAATTCAGTCTGCCATAAGGGTTGATGCCAATCTGCCAAACCTGGTTATCAACGAAGATGAGGAAGGAGTCATGGACTATCTGGAGCAAACTTATTTTAACGGTTATTTCAGGCAATATGAAGTGAGATTTTTTATATGCACCAGCACCGACAGTTTATACATTGAAATGGATAAACAGGATGCACATTGCATTAATTTCTTTGAAGACATGATTGCAACACAGGGATACAGGATACCCGGCACTCATTTCTATTTCATGGACAACATGAACGGAAGGATTTCATATACCGGCAGGTTATATTATTCGGGAATCTCAATCTTTATTGAGTTAAATTCTGAATTGCTTTTCGAGGGTATCGGCTTTCCTGAACTGCTGATTGATAAATCGATGGTTAAACCCGACAGTTATAAAAAGTTCAATTATGCCAAATACTATGCAGGTGAACTTACTGACCTGCATGGCGATTACAATTATAATTTCTATGTCCATTCCTATATTTCATCGAATGATGAATTTGAATACAGGAGATGGGACGGAATGGAACACCTGATTTATCATTCACGGGGAGATAATTATGTTATTGTTTCGCGCGAGGTCTTTACTTTTATCGATTACCTTATTTCATTCCCTTATCTGTTTGTGTTCTATTTCCTGTCGGTCCTTATCCTGCTGGTGATTGGAAGCCGGAACATCAGAAAACGGTCGGTTAAATTCGATTTGAAGTTTAAAATTCAGGCAGCTATCATTTCTATTGTTTTTGTTTCCCTTCTGGTGGTAGCTGCAGTAACCATCTGGTACAATGTCAGGGAATATAAGGAAAAGCATCAAAATGACCTGAATGAAAAAATGATGTCTATAGCAAGAGAAATCGATCACCGGCTCGATGAAGTAGATGAAATCACGCCTGATCTGGTTGAATGGCTGAACCGGGAGCTGGCACGTATGTCAAATATTTTCAGGACTGACATAAACATATACGGCAACCAGGGAAATATGCTGGCATCTTCCCGTCCTGAAATCTTTCAGCGCGGACTGGTTTCAGAACGGATGAATTCAAAAGCTTTCAATGAAATATTCAACAATTACAATATAAACTATTTTCAGCCAGAGGAAATCGGCGATATGTTTTATCTGTCTGCCTACAAGCCGGTGATAAACAAAACCGGCGAGTACCTGGGTGTGATCAACCTTCCCTATTTTATTCGTCAGGACCGGTACAGCCAGGAACTTTCAACCATTGTTGTGGCATTTATCAATCTCTATGTGCTGCTCCTGCTGGCCAGTATCATTGTCGCTGTATTTATAGCCAACCAGATTACCAGGCCACTGGTACTCATTCAGGAGAACCTTCGTAAAATGGAGCTCGGGAAACGGAATGAACCTATTTCCTATAGCCGGGATGATGAAATCGGCAGTCTTGTGAAAGAGTATAATAAGAAAGTGGATGAACTGTCGGTAAGTGCTGAACTGCTCGCCCGTTCTGAACGTGAATCAGCCTGGAGGGAAATGGCAAGGCAGGTGGCACATGAAATTAAAAATCCTTTAACCCCTATGAAGCTGAATATACAGCACCTTCAGCGTACTCGGGGGAAAGGGGAGGAGTATGAGAAATTTATCGACAGGGTAACAGATATCCTCATCGAACAAATCGACAACCTGTCGAATATTGCTACTGAATTCTCCAACTTTGCCAAAATACCTACTGCCCGCAACCAGGTGTTTCACCTTGCAGAGCAGGTAGGTAAAGTGATCGATCTTTTTGATACCCATCAGAAGGTGAGGCTGGAGTTTCAGCCCAATGGCATGGAGTATATAAAGGTGAATGCCGACCGCGACCAGCTTTCACGGGCGATCATAAACCTGGTAAAGAACGGGCTTCAGTCAATTCCTGACAACAGCGAAGGAACAATCACCATCAGCCTGAGCCGTCGCGATCACATGGCTGTGATCGCTGTTTCAGATACGGGTGAAGGAATTTCTGAAGAATTGCGCGATAAGCTTTTCAGTCCGAGCTTTACAACCAAATCAAGCGGCATGGGACTTGGTCTGGCAATCGTAAAAAATATTGTTGAAAACTTTGCGGGCCATGTTTGGTTCGAAACAGAACCAGGCAAAGGGTCAACCTTCTTCATTGAAATACCGGTGTGGGAAGATTAAGATTTGGCGGATTAAAGCGGATTACGCGAAGCCTTAACACGTACATCATTATTAGTCACTCGCAACTCGCCTGCCTGCCGGCAAGCGGACTTCAGGCGTCGTGCCCCTCGCAATGATATACCCGCAATCAATAATTAAGGTGAGGTTGCTTCAGTCGTCGTACCCATCGCAATGATATCCTGCGATCAATAAATAAGGTGAGGTTGCTTCAGTCGTCGTACCTCCTCCTTCGCAATGACGAGACGCTGATAATGAGTGGAGTGAGGAGAGAAACGAGACGGCGAAGCCGTCTCTTTTCTCTCCTCACCTTAACACCTAAAAAGCCGTCATTGCGAGGGAATTTCCGCGAAGCGGAATGACCGAAGCCTGCCGGCCGGCAGGCGGGCAACCCCAAATGAATCATATTATAAATCCAGTTTTTTTTGGAAGTTGAAGTAACTCCTTCTAAAATCCCACGTATAAATAAATCAATCAACTAAAAACACCAAATGGAACCAAAGGGATTCGTATACATCCTGACAAATAAAACCAATACTGTTTTATATACTGGGGTCACAAGTAATCTGGAACAACGTATATGGCAACATCGTACAGGATATTTTAAAAATTCTTTCACCAGCCAGTATCATGTAACCAAACTTGTTTTTTATGAACAATTTTTTTCCATTGAAGATGCTATAGCCAGAGAAAAGCAGATAAAAGCCGGCTCCCGAAAAAAAGAAAATAGAATTGATCAACAAAAGAAATCCTGAATGGGATGATTTACTTCCCTAGTTAAAAGAAAACTAACCCAGCAAATTTGCTTTGGAACAATTTAAACTGGACTTAAAGAGGTTGCTGCTCATAAAAGTTGCCTTCCGGCCGGCAGATAGGCTTCAGTCGTTGTAAATGCACCAAATAAGTTAGGTGCACCTTTTACAATGAACTAACCAAATGAGGTAACTGCATAAAGAGGTTGCCTGCCTGCCGGCAAGCGAGCTTCAGTCGTCGTGCCCCTCGCAATGATATCCCCGCGATCAATAATTAAGGTGAGGTTGCTTCAGTCGTCGGCCCCTCGCAATGATATCCTGCGATCAATAATTAAGGTGAGGTTGCTTCAGTCGTCGTACCTCCTCCTTCGCAATGACGAGCTCGCTGAGAATCAAAAGGAGGAGAGAAGACGGCGAAGCCGTCTCTTCTCTCCTCACCTCACCTTAAAGCCGTCATTGCGAGGGAAATTCCGTGAAGCGGAATGACCGAAGCAACCTCATTTCAGTCCTTATCACAAAAGTAAGTATTGAAATCCCTCTGTCATATCAGCATTATGCCCCAATTTTCCTTTTGGGATGTATTTTCGCGATGACGAGCGCTGTTATGAGTGGTGGGCAAGGAGGAGCAGGCGCACATTTATCCACCAACACCACTATTCACTCGCAACTCGCCTGCCTGCCTTTAGCAGACAGGGAACTTGCAAACTAGCAGCTCTTCTTGCAGCTCACTTAGCAACTTAATTCTTATCTTTGATATAAAATATGCAATACAGATGATGGATAATTTTGCAGTATCCAGGTTAATGCCACTTAATCCTGTCAAGATAATTTTGTTTGGGAGTTATGCTCATGGAAATCCCAATGAAAACAGCGTTTGCGGCTATCCATGGTCCTATTTCACTTACAACTCGCCAGCCAGTTATGTGCAGATCGTTTCGTACAACTCTCTTTATCGCAACTCGCCTGCCTGTCAGGCAGGCAACTCTTCTTGCAGCTTGCAGCTTGCAGCTTACAGCTTTCAGCTTGTAGCTTCCCAATAATTTTCTTATTCTTGTATATCAAAATAATAAATGTCAAGTGATATGGTTCCTCTTTCATTCAGGGAAATTGCTGCAAGGCTCCGGAGTATGGATCTGCCGGAAACGGATGTTGTGATAGGGATTGGTTCGGGTGGAATTGTACCGGCAGGAATTGTGGCTTTTCATCTGGATGCAGAGTTGCAGGTGATGGTGCTCAATTACCGGGATGAAAAGAACACACCCAAGTATGATGAACCAATGGTTCTGCAGAAACCTGCCGGCAACCTGGAAGGAAAGAAAATCCTGCTTGTCGACGATGTATCGGTTTCCGGTAAAACCATGCAGGCCGCGCTTGAACAATTAAAAGGCCTCAATGTAAAAACCCTTGCCATGAAAGGAAAGGCTGATTACGTTCTTTTTCCCGATGAAAAAGATTGTGTGCAATGGCCATGGAAATAAGCCCTTGCAACTGCTGCTGAAAACTAAAATTGACAACTATGAAATCACTAAACTTTTTTTTGGGAATTCTTCTGGCCATGCCATTATGGAGCCATTGCCAGCCAGCAGGGACTTTTCGTCCGGGGGAGCTGTGGCCCGATAACAACGGTGTGCACATCAATGCTCATGGAGGTGGCATGCTGTTTCATGAAGGAAAATACTATTGGTTTGGTGAGCATAAAACCGAAGGGCGCCGTGGGAACCAAGCCTGGGTGGGAGTTCACTGCTACTCATCAAATGACCTTTACAATTGGGTTGATGAAGGAATTGCCATGCCGGTAAGCAAGGATCCGGGGAGCCCCATCGTGGAAGGATGTGTGATTGAAAGGCCTAAGGTTATTTACAATGCGCGCACCGGGAAGTTTGTCATGTGGTTTCATCTTGAACTGAAAGGTCAGGGTTATAATGCGGCACAGACAGGAGTTGCTGTTGCTGATCACCCTGCTGGTCCGTTCACTTTCCTGGAGGCATTGAACCCGGATGCCGGGAACTGGCCTTTAAATTACAGCGTTTCCCTGCAGCAGATGCAATTTAAGGAAGAGTTGAAAGCATGGACCGATGAATGGAAACAGGCAGTGCACGACGGGCTGTTTGTTCACCGGCATATGGAGCGGGGACAGATGTCACGAGACATGACCCTTTATGTGGATGAAGATGGTACAGCATATCACATTCATGCCGCCGAAGATAACCTGACACTTCATATATCGGAGCTGGATGATGAATATACCGGCTTTACAGGGAAATATATCCGGGTGCTGCCTACCGGACATAATGAGGCTCCTGCAATCTTTAAACACAAAGGAAAGTATTACATGATTACCTCCGGCTGCACCGGCTGGGCTCCAAATGCTGCCCGTTTGCTGGTTGCCGATGCTGTTATGGGCGACTGGCAATATATTAAAAATCCATGCCGCGGCGAGCGTGCTGAGATTACATTCGATTCCCAGAGCACTTTTATTCTACCCGTACAGGGTAAAAAGGATGCCTTCATTTTTATGGCCGACCGCTGGAACCCCGATAATGCCATCGACGGCCGCTACATCTGGCTGCCCCTTCAATTCGATGATGAAGGACTGCCTTACCTGGAATGGATAGATGAGTGGAGCCTGGAGACCAGCTTTTAGCTTCTAGCTTCTAGCTGCAAGTGAGGAGTTGCAAATAGAAGCTTCTTGCTACTGGCTGCAAGCTGCAAGGGGGGCCGGATAAATAGCACACACTTCATATCAGAGCCCGTATCCCTTGCCTGCCGGCAGGCAGGATTTTGCTGTTGCCCTAAATCTGGCTGCTGCAATTTTACCGAAGGGGGCAGGGGGATTGATGCAGCAAACAAGCAGGTTAATTGTTACTGGTTTCTGGTTGCCTTACTGACCTTACCACTAAGGCACCAATAAGAACACCAAAATCCGGATGTGACCCACTGCGGCAAAGGCCTCTGCGATTTGAATCTCAGAACCACCTAAGGTGGTTTTCCATTCTGGAATCAGTGGCCATTACCACTTCATTACCTGCCTGTTCACGGATCATATTCACCAGCCTGCGGGCAGTTTCAAGATCGCCCTCCCATGCTGCAATCTCAGCCCTCCATAACAGTACATGTGAATAACGGATATACCTGTAGTTGTTGGCATTCACTCCGTTCATCCAGCCTGTGGCTGTGGATAACACGCAGCTGTAAGAAGAGCTGCGAGCTACGATTTTCGAGTTTCGAGGGCAGAGTTGAAACTCTCTATGGTGTTTTGGTGGTTAACTCTTCTCTTTACTCTCCACTTCTTTTCCTGCTGATATTCCAGATTATATTCCAAAATTTGCAACACGTAACAAGCAACCAACACCAAGAATTAAGTAACCAGCAACCAGTAACAAGCACCCAACAACTTCTCAACTTCTCTGAGTTATGATTGTTATTACATCCTGAAGAATCAATCAAATAACATCCTATGAAACTGCGAAATAACCTTATGCTGATCTCCTTTTTCCTGATCTTCTCCTGCCAACAGAAACCTTCCCAAAACAGCATGGATGCTGAAACCTATGCCCGCTACCTTACTGCCGGGAATGAGGTTTCCACTGCCACACAGGCAGCCCTTCTTGCCAATGTTTCACAGGCCATGCAGCAGGGTGGGAGCCTTTATGCCGTTGAATTCTGCAACATTCATGCTGCAGACATCACCGATAGCCTGAGCCAAAAATGGAACTGTGAAATTGCCCGTATTTCCGAAAAGAACCGGAACTCTGAAAATGCTTTGTCCACCGGTACCGATAAGGATATGTGGGAGTACTTCTTTACCCTCCACCGGGATGGTGTGCAACGCGACACAATAATTGCTGTGGAAGGGCAGCCCATATATTACAGGCCCATTGTGACAGGGATGCCTGCCTGCCTCCAGTGCCATGGTTCCCCACAGGAAATGGATCCGGCAACCTACAGTAAAATACAGGAGCTCTATCCGTCAGATCTGGCCATGGGGTATAAGTTGAATGATTTCCGGGGGCTGTGGAAGATTGTATTTGCGAATGACTGATGAATCCGACCACTCTGGCGGGGCTTTAGCCCGTTATCCAGCGGGATTGTAACCTTATGGGGCTAAAGCCCGGGTCAAAACTGGCTTCCCGGTACCCCAGCCTGAAGGCTAGGGTTAAAGACCCCTTGCGGATGAAGTGCATCAGCATCTGATATCTTCCTTGCCATGGCAGATATGCCTATATTCGCACGATCTCCAGCCTTCGCCCATGGACACTCAAACTGCCACCGCCCTCTTCCTAACCCCGGCCTTCAGGCTGGGGGTTCAGCTGATGAGTCCGACCACACTGGCGGGGCTTTAGCCCGTTATCCAGCGGGATTGTAACCTTATGGGGCTAAAGCCCGGGTTAATACTGTCTTCCCGGTACCCCAGCCTGAAGGCAAGGGTTAAAGACTCCCTCCGGATGAAGTGCATCATCATCTGATATCTTCCTTGCCATGGCAGATATGCCCATATACGCACGATCTCCAGCCTTCGCCGATGGACACTCAAACTGCCACGGCCCTCTCCCTGACCCCGGCCTTCAGGCTGGGGGTTCAGCTGATGAGTCCGACCACTCTGGCGGGGCTTTAGCCCGTTATCCAGCGGGATTGTAACCTTATGGGGCTAAAGCCCGGGTTAATACTGGCCTCCCGGTACCCCAGCCTGAAGGCTGGAGTTAAAGACTCCCTCCGGATGAAGTGCATCAGCATCTGATATCTTCCTTGCCATGGCAGATATACCCATATTCGTACGATCTCCAGCCTTCGCCGATGGACACTCAAACTGCCACCGCCCTCTTCCTAACCCCGGCCTTCAGGCTGGGGGTTCAGCTGATGAGTCCGACCACTCTGGCGGGGCTTTAGCCCGTTAACCAGCGGGATTGTAACCTTATGGGGCTAAAGCCCGGGTCAAAACTGGCTTCCCGTTACCCCAGCCTGAAGGCTGGAGTTAAAGACCCCCTTCGGATGAAGTGCATCAGCATCTGATATCTTCCTTGCCATGGCAGATATGATGCCCATATTCGTACGATCTCCAGCCTTCGCCGATGGACACTCAAACTGCCACCGCCCTCTCCCAGACCCCGGCCTTCAGGCTGGGGGTTCAGCTGATGAGTCCGACCACTCTGGCCGGTACCCCAGCCTGAATGCTAGGTTAAAAACCTACGTCTCTCCTTCTCCCATTTCTTCACTATCCCTTCTGTACTTCTTTAGCATCCGGTTATATGATGACTATACTTAGACTATCCCAATACTATACTTATACTATACTTATACTATACTTATACTATACCTAAAATAAGAGATATTATACCCACAGTCATACAAAAAATGATGATTTCGTGGAAATGATTTTTTGAAAAAGAAGAAGATAAACTACAAAAGCCTAAAATAAGGATATCCTGCCCTTTAAATTGATAAAATCCACCTTCTCTCCCCTGCCTAAAGGCAGCTGGCTCTTTCCTCGGGTACTCCATTCTGCCCGGTTACATGTGGCAATGAAGGAAGTTTCTGCCAGTGTTCTTCGTGTAAATTCGTTCTGATTCGTGAAATTCGTTTAATAAGCTATCATCACCGTACCTGTTCGTACCTCTCCGTTGCCCAGTTCGAGCACGTACAGGTAGGTGCCTGCAGGCACGGTGCCGCGGCCAAGGGTCAGTCGGTGTTCGGAGGTGCCCCACCACCAGGCATTTTCATCGGTGCTCCAGTAGTTGAGGTTACCGTAGTTATGTTTCTGGAAGAGCTTGTTGCCTGCACGGTCGAAGATGCGCATTACAGCCTCCGGGTATTTTTCTATACAGTAAACCTGGAAGAAATCATGAACACCGTCACCGTTGGGCGAGAAGCCATCAGGTATGAGCAGTGCGCATTCTTTTGGAACATCCGGATCATCAGGCAGTCCGTCGCAGTCGACACCCGGCAGTACGTTGATCCTCACGGTTGCTTCATCCCACAGTTCCTGGAAGCCGTCATCATAGATGCGGTAAACAAAAGTATCCAGGCCCACAAATCCTTCATCGGGCATGTAAATAAACGCACCATCAGCCTGGATGGTCAGCGTACCATGCTGTACATCCATCATCGGCCATGGCACGATGCGGATCTTATCCCTGTCAGGATCATAATC
>JAEYNZ010000094.1 GCA_023412195.1 Bacteroidota bacterium | reverse complement strand
AGTTAGCTCAGAGGGGCAGGGAACAAAAAACCATCCATTTTTAAATTACGGGATAATCTATGATATCATGCGTAAAAAAAATAAGATGATGCAAATGATTTCTAATCATTAGAAGAGTGCCACGTTTAAATTTGACATCCAGTCTCTTCGTTAACCGTCGAACTGCTATTTTTTGAAGTTGTCTTAATGAAAAATCTCAATTTTATGGTATATAAACTATATTATAAAATAAATGAATGATTGTACCATAACATTAGAAAAGAAATGAAAAATTGCTAAACGATACCTGATAGAAAATCAAATGGAAAGATTATTTTTTAATCGTATTTGGTTTATATGTCTCAAGGACATAAATTGTACTTATAGTTATTTTAAACTCTACAAGTATTTACAAATTAATTCATTAGGAATATAACAACTTTAAATTAATGGTCTCTTAACTGGATTATCAGGAGATTTGAGATGCACCAATATACTAGTTCATAGCGAACACAAAATATGAATCATGAAATGAAAATTACAAAAGAAACTTTAAAGCAAATCCTTGATGCATTCAACCAGCATGACCTTAATGCGATAATGAAATTCTTCTCCGAGGAATGTTCATTAGATTTTCCAAAGGGACCTGAACCCTGGGGACAACGGTTCATCGGAAAGGTAAAGGTTCAGGAGGCACTTGCAAGCCGCTTCAAAGGAATTCCTGATGTCACTATGGAGAAGACCGTCATTGGATTTCTTCAAATGGAGATTTGGGAGTATCAGAATGGACACTTACCGGAACAACAACTTCAGGGGTTCGTGTCAAAGTGAGAGGTTGTGACCATTGGGAGATTCATGAAAACAAAATTACCCGAAAGGATTCTTATTGGAAAATAGTTGAGCCTATGGTGAAATAGGCAACCAAAATACAACGTGTAATAATTGCCCCCAACGTTAAAATCATTTCTGACCGACTAACTTAAAGGATCAGGATTCTGTCTGAAAATATGTACTAACTCGTATGCTTTAGAAAAGATAAGATTAAAATTAAATCCTATTTTTTTCTACCCTTTCTTTCGCAATGCTTTAATGAGTTTGTCCTTTGCTTTATTGATTCTCTTTAGGTACTTGATTTCCTGTCTCAGAATGTAATTCTCCATTTCCAGGCCAGCTTCATCAACGACCCCGGACTGTGACAGAACATCTTCCTCTTTCAGTACAGCCTCTTCGCTGACACTACTTGGAATATTCATGTCTTCGTGCTCCTGCTCCGGTATTATGGGTGTAGTTTCCTGTTGAGCCATAACATCAGGAATAGGTTCATCTACATGTTCCTCCTTGATTTGCTGACGGACTTTCTGATAATTATAAAAAGCATCAGCACTATAAGTGGCTTCCTTTTTTATCTTATTTGTCTTAAAGAATTCATCCTTGCTGATGCCTTTGGCCACTGCCTGACTAATTTTCTTTTTTAATGCCTTATTCAGGTTCGTTGACTTAAGCTTTCGCATATGCTCAACAATTTCTTTTGCAGTTTTGAAAGACGGCTGCTCGTCATGAATCCAGTGGTATTGAGTTTTCCGCCTGTCACCCGTCTTATCAATATAAGGCATATTTTCTACTGCATGGTTGAATACTTTATAATCGATGCCATTTTCTTTACAGAGGGCCATCAGACTGTAATATTTTCCACTGTTGTCATCGATATGTTTTACCACCCTGTAAACCCTGTTGATTTCATCCAGATTATTGTCTTCAACATATGCAGTCACCATTTCAGGTACAGGAAGATGAGCGTACGTATTATATGTATCTTCTGAAGAAGAAATACGCCCAAAAGCAGTGTAGCCTGCTTTTTGAAGTGCGGCTGTCAAAGTTTGGGTAAAACCAGTTAATTCCTTTCTTGTAACCATACATTATTTTTTATCTATAAATTAATAATGGAGGTTACTGTCTTCAAAAGTAGCATTTTTTATCATAAATAAAAAAAGTTCAAAATAATTGATCAATTTAGTAAATCTGACTGTATATCATTGGAGCATTGGGTGAAATCTGGTTTCTGTGTGATTGGAATATCGAGGAATTACATTTGAATTCTGAATGAGATTTAATAATTAATTATTGTTTTTAGAAAAAAATTTATTCAGTTCATTCACAAAGCACAGAAATAAAGCTGGCATGAGCCTAAAAAACAAGTTTACTATCTTAGTTTCTCCCCTTGGAACATAATTCATTACGTTATTCAGAAAATCCATTATCCTTTATTCAATAGTTTGAATTATAAAGAAACAGATTCAGGTGAAATATCAGTCGTTGTAATATCGGTTGGAGCTATCCTGCCTGAGAAAAAAGCTGCATAAGTGTGTGTAAATTCAGCATCATAAAAACGATCATGGAGAACCAGGAAGCCCATGGCATGATCAGAATGACTGAACCTGCTGCTCCATATCCCTGGTCCCGATTCAATTTACAAGGTTAAAATCCCCAGGTGAATTTCCAGATCAATTGTCTTCCTGCAGAAGCAATTATTTATAGTTCATCAAATAGTACAGGAACAGCCAAGATATCAAACAAAACCCTATGGAAGCGGACTACCCACTGCAATGTCACAGCGGTGATAGGGTTGCCCGTGGGGTGGATTGAGGGCTGGCTTGCTCCCACTATTAACAGGTGCAGTGCTTTGTGCCTGCCCGGAATTCATGCGCCTTGCATTTTCAATGGTAGGAGCGCCGGAACTGGTGGTTGTTCGTGCAGCCGGAGTTGAAACCTGAGGCGAATTAACCTGAACCTGGCTGCCTGTTGTTGGACGTGGCTGTGAATTAAGGGGTGCACCAACCGGTATATCGCACCGGTGAAATGGTTGTCCGTGCGGCGGGTTCAGCATAACTTCTTCATTGTTTTGCTGTGCTGCAGACTGCTGTGTTGTTCCTTCTTCAGCAGGCTGTTCAGCTTGTGTACTTACAGGCGCGGGTTGTTCCTGAACTGACGGCAATACAGGCACCTGCCTGTTTTGTCCGGAATCTTGCTTTGCCGGGTTACAGGAAACAATTGTAAACAGAACTGAGAATATGATAATAATGAAGGTCGATTTCATATTTATATAAAATTTTAATAAACAATATTCACCGTAAACATACGAATAAATCATGAACTTTAATGTCTTCTTAATTCATGAAACTTTTAAATATAACACCTTCAAATTTCATTCGGGCAGTTCATTATGAATTCAAAAACACCTGAACCACCTTTAACCGGGGCGGCCAGAACTTCATACTGATGTAAAAAAGAGATGGATTATCATCCCCTCAGGAAGAGGGTAATTTAATTGAAGGATTTTTAATTTACAGCAAAACTATGGCTGCCGTTGTTTAAACAGATATCAACCAGAAATGTATAAATTGGAAATAATAACAAAGTAAATAAAAATCTGATGGAAACTTTTTATCACGGCACAAAGGCAAGTTTGAAACAGGGCGACCTGATTGAACCTGGCTTCAAATCTAATTTCGGACACCGAAATAAGGCAAAGTATGTTTACCTGACTGCCACTCTGGACGCAGCAATCTGGGGCGCTGAACTTGCCCTGGGTGAAGGAAAAGGGAGGATCTATATCGTTGAACCCACCGGGCATATAGAAGATGACCCAAACCTCACAGATAAAAAGTATCCGGGTAACCCCACAAAATCATACCGTACAACAAGTCCACTCCTTGTTACAGGTGAAGTCAATGACTGGAAAGGCCATTCTCCTGAACAACTTAAAGCAATGCAGGAAGGACTTAAAAAATTAAAAGAACTTGGTATCAGTGCTATAGAAGATTAAGAAAACCAGATGGCATTTCAAAACTGACACTGTCAAGTTTCATGATATACTTGGCTTAAAAATTATTTATGCTAGATTTGTATAAAAACTTTTTAACTATGAGTGCAGAAATCGTATTCGACACAATGAAAAGTGCCGGTAAACCCATGAAGGCAGCAGAAATTGCAGATGCCTCCGGTCTGGATAAAAAAGAGGTGGATAAGGCTATGAAGCAGTTAAAAACCGAAGGCAGGATTGAATCGCCAAAGGTTTGTTACTGGCAGCCAAAATGAAGTTGAACGATGAGCCATCTTGCTCCATAAGGGACGGCTTATCCTGTAAACTTCTGCTGACAGGCAAACTGTTCTACAGGAAGAGTTAAGCCTCTCCTGCCCTATTTAGTGATATTTGGATAGTATGATTTACGGTTCAGGGATAGTGGACGCAAGTTGCAAGATGCACAGACCCATTGGGCAAAGCCGCAAGATACAGGTCTCTCGGTAATGGGAAATATCGGCCGATATTTTCAGGAAATATGGGTACAAACCTTTTGATCATCCTGAATCAAAAAATTGCAACCTGCTTTCTTATCTTCTGAAGGCATTTGTATTTCTGGTTTCTTGCGCTCGCTGCACTAATGTATCCCAGTTCCGCAGCTATTTCTTCCCACGAAAGATTCTTGAAATAATAAAGTTCCAGCAGTTGTTTGCACAGATCCCCAAGCTCATCAATTGCTTTGATAACAGAATCAAGATGCTCCGGTTGCTCTTCGTAATAATCTACAGTTACATCCGGATGCCTGTTGAAATGGATTTCCTTAAATTCATGTACCTTTTTCCGGTGCCGTAAACGTTCATGCCAAAGGTTCCTGCTAATAGAATAAAGATATGCACCAGCACTGCATTCAAGCCTCAGGCAACCCCACCTGAATTTATCCAATATAATCACCAGTGCGTCATGAAATACATCTTTTGCATCATCGGTGGTGCCCTGGTTGTTTATTATCAATCGTGCTATCTTTGGAAATTCCTGCTCGTAAAATTGCAAAACTGCATCATGATCACCATTGTAGAACTGCTCCAGTATCCGCAGATGATCTTCCTGTCCTGATGGTTCCTTAAAATAACTTTCTGATCTGGAATAGCAGACCATCGTCTCATGAAGGAACAATGGTTCTGCAGCCATTTTCTGATCCCCTGCAACCAACAGCTCGGGCGGCCAATAATTATACAAGCGGCTCAGCTGATCGTTTAGCAACCTGTGGTATTGCCGGCTGAAATAAATATGGATCGACTTTCTGATTGCTGTATAATCATTAACAGCATAGCTCCCTGCATCTTCTATCCACTGGTGAAAATCTTCTTCTGCCAATATCCATCCGCCTGGTTCTTTAGTCATCTGATGTTTAACTGATCGTTGGCCAAAAATATTAAAAAAGTCTCCAAAAGAGGGTGACATATTCCCTGAATAATCATTTACATATAAACCAATATAATTTTTGATTATGAAAAATACAATTCACTACGCTTTCATCCTTGATCAAAGTGGTTCCATGTCGATGTTAAAAAAGGTGGTTGTTGACAGCTTCAACGAGCAGGTGCGCACAATCAGGAAGTTAAAAAAGGAAAATCCGGATTCGGAGATTAAATGCACCTGGTGTGTATTCAATGATGAAGTTGAATTCCGTTTCATCTCGGTAGATGCAGACCATCTGAAAAAAATAAAACCGGAAGATTACCAGCCTGGTTCATACACTGCCTTATATGATGCCATAGGTGCCACATTCAAAAAAATTGAAAAGAATGCCGGCCCTGCAGACCAGGTATTTTTTTCTATTTTTACAGATGGAATGGAAAATGCATCAACGCACTTTTCAGCTAAAGACGTTAACAATAAACTTTCAAAAGCTGAAAAAAAAGGATGGAAAGTCCGTTTTTTCTGTCGCCTGGAAGAGGGGGCATTTTACAGGAGAAATCTCCATCTCCGGGATGACAATATGGTAAACATCACCCTGAACGAGGCGGGAATACATGACATGAACTATTCAATATGCTGCTGCCTCCGTGAAATGGTATCACCCTATGACGAAAGGGAAACACCGTAGGAAATTATATAGCAAAAGCCTTCTTCACCTCCAACACCTACTTTCGGGTGGCAGACCATGATTTACAGCCTGTTCTTTAGCAGACAAGACAAGTCATGAATCAGCCATCCGGCTTTATGATCCGTCATGCTGATCTGTATCTGGTGCGGTTATTACACCTCTTCCCAAAACATACCACAGAAATGTGATATGGGAAAAAGATTCAGTCTCTCGTGACACACCTATACAACTGTGGACGGAATAATAATATGAAATATATTTATTATTATTTGAATGATTTAGACCTGGTAGCCGATATTTTAGGTTCATTTCCTACATCCATCCATAATGGGAGTATAAAATAATTTACCATCCCTATATTAAACTCAATGTAAATTCAATTTAAAGTCAATATTAATTCTATGTAAATTCAATAATAATTGAGTTTATATTGAATTTACATAGAATTTAGGTTGAATTTGGTATAAGCAAATTATATACAACTGCCATATTTTATCCGGGGTACCCGGAATATTCGTTTTACGGTGCGCTGAACCTTAGGAGGGGTTACGTATAAAACATATTCTACAAAGATTGCGGTATACTATACCAGGGTTGCTGAATGCAAGGAAATTCATATTACGGTGTGCTTGCCTGTTCCAGCAGGCAGCCTGCACCTTAAAAGGGGTTACATCTGACCCATTTTCTGCAAAGACTACGGTAGGCTGCACCGGGATTGCCGGAGTTTTGCTGCCGGTATTTATGTTATCAGCACCTGAATTTCAGGTTAACCAAAATAATGCGGTTGTTATTTATTTTTTGATTTCTTTTTAAGCCTTAGACCAAGGGAACGTAAAATTTTTACCAATTTAGCGCCCTCGGAGGATTATCTTGAATTTAGGTGGAATATAACATGACATTGGTAAATAAACAAACAGGGTTCGACAACGAAGTCTACCTCAGGGAGCAGACTGTGGCTATACTTGAACGGGTAAAGCGCTTTAATCACAGGCTTTACCTTGAATTTGGAGGTAAACTCATGTACGATCATCATGCTGCACGGGTACTTCCGGGTTTTGATCCCAATGTAAAGATGCGGCTCCTTCAGCAGCTGAAAGATGAAACTGATGTCATTCTTTGTATTCATGCCGGTGATATTGAACGAAAAAAAATAAGGGCAGATTTTGGCATCACCTACGATGTGGATGCTCTTAAAACGATAGATGATTTCAGGGAGTGGGGTATTGAAATAACCGCAGTGGTTATTACCCGATACCAGAACCAGCCGCCGGCGAAGGCTTTCAAGAACAAGCTCGAGATGAGGGGGATTAAAGTGTACCTACACCAGCCAACCAAGGGCTACCCCACCGATGTTGACCTGATTGTCAGCGATCATGGGTATGGCGCCAATCCTTATATCGAGACAACCAAACCTATAGTGGTAGTCACCGGCCCGGGTCCGGGCAGCGGCAAACTTGCAACCTGTCTCAGCAACCTCTATCATGAATACAAAACGGGATTGAAGGCAGGTTATGCAAAATTTGAAACCTTCCCCATCTGGGATTTACCGGTCGACCACATGGTTAATGTAGCCTATGAAGCAGCAACTGTCGATTTAGATGATAAAGTACTGATTGATAACCACCACCTGAAGGCATACAATGAAAAAGTTGTCAATTACAACCGTGATATTGAAGCATTTCACCTGTTAAAGCGGATCATTGAAAAGATAACAGGAGGTGAATCGATGTACCAGTCGCCTACCGATATGGGTGTTAACCGCGCCAGCGCAGGTATCATAAACGACAGCATCATTACAGAGGCTTCACGGCAGGAGATCATCAGGCGCTATTTCAGAAGCGCCATGGAATATGCCATGGGACTCAGTGATAAAGATTCCTTTGAGCGGATCAAATCGATCGTGGAGAAAATTGGTGCAAAGCCTGAAGACCGTAAGGTGGTTTTGCCTGCGCGCCAGGCAGCCCGTGATGCAGAAGTCAGGATGAAAGGCAATGCAGGAATTTTTTGCGGCGCGTCCATTGAACTTCCCGACGGGAAAATCATTACAGGCAAGAACTCACCACTGATGCATGCTTCCTCCAGCCTCATCCTAAATGCCACCAAATATCTTGCAGGCCTGCCCGACAGCATGTACCTGCTTCCCCAAAGCATCATCGACTCGGTTACCCATCTGAAAAAAGACATTCTGAATGGCAGGATGATCAGTCTGGATGTTGATGAAACCCTGATTGTTCTTGCCATAAGTGCCCTTTCGAACCCAGCAGGCCAGATGGCTCTTGAGAAACTGAAATATCTTAAAGATTGCGAGGTGCATCTTACCCATATTCCTACCCCCGGCGATGAAGCAGGTTTAAGAAAGCTGAAGGTAAACCTTACATGCGATCCGGAATTCGCAGGAAAAAGCCTTTTTATAAGCTAATCAAAAACTGCCGGCGATCCATGACTTCGTTTTCTCCTAATCAAATAATCCGGGAAGAAATAGTGACAGCGCAGGTATATAGGTCACCAGCAGCAACACAAGAAGGCTGACAAGAAGGAATGGGAGTCCGGCTTTGGCAACCTTTTCCACTGAAACTTTACCAATGCCTGAAGCAACAAATAAACAAACCCCTACAGGAGGTGTATTCAAACCGATAATCAGGTTCAGCACAGCTATTACAGAAAAGTGTACAGGATCGATTCCAACAGAAACTGCAACATTCAGCAGAATGGGATAAACTATCAGAAGTGCTGCAATGGTTTCCATGAAGGTTCCAATCACGATGAGCAGGATATTGATAAGCAACAGCAAAAGAAATTTATTTTTTGTGATGGAAAGCAACAGTTCAGCAAGGTTTTGAGGCACCTGTTCACTGATCAGAATCCAACCGAAAAGATTTGCAAATCCAACCAGGATCATCAGCGATGCAGTCGTACCAGCCGAACCTGTCATTACAGCTGCGACACCTTTCCATGTAAGGGTGCGGTAGATCAGTGACCCTACCAGCAGTGCATAAAGTACTGCCACTACTGAAGCTTCCGTGGGTGTAAAAAAGCCACCAATAATTCCATACAGAATCAGGAACGTCATAAGCAGTGCATAAAAAGCATCATAAAAGCCTTTGCCCCGTTGCATCCATGTTGATTTGGGTTGCCTTGGGTGGTTCTTCCTGATTGATATGGAATAAGAAACAACTCCAAGTCCGATGGCCAGCAGTAAGCCGGGGATTGCACCTGCAAGAAATAATTTTCCAATAGAGATTCCTGTCAGCGAACCTGCTATGATCATAGGCAAACTGGGCGGTATGATTGGCCCGATGGTAGAGGATGCAGCTGTTACAGCACAGGAAAATGCGGGATCATAACCCTCTTTTTTCATGGCAGGAATCATAACCGAACCTATTGAAGCTGTATCTGAAATGGCAGTTCCTGATATTCCGGAGAAAATCATGGATGCACCGATATTTGCAAGGGAAAGTCCGCCCCTGATATGGCCGAGCAGGTTATTGCTGAACCGGATAATGCGGTCGGTCATGCCACAGCTGTTCATCAGGTTACCTGCCAATATAAAGCCCGGGATCGATAGGAGCACGAACACATCAATTCCCGTATACATCTTCAGGGGAATCACAATCAGTGGTATTCCCTCCAGCAGGATATAGATAAAGGTGGATATGCCCAGAGCAAAAGCTATGGGGAACCGCAGGATCAGTAATATAAAGAATACCAGAAACATCAACCAGACCATAAGCTAAAGTTTTTCTTTAAAGATTTGCTGAAGATCTGCCACAGTGAAAATGGCAATTGCCAGTCCGATGATGGCCATGCTTATGAAGACCAAGCCCATGGTTATTTCAAGAGCAGGCGAAAGTTCGTCCATTCCCAACCTTACAAATCTCAGGCTATGTACAAATAATACAATAGCAAATATGGTAACAATAATATCAGTCACTGCATCAAGTATCCGTCCAGTTTTCCTCGACATTGAGCTGTCTATCAGATCTAACCTTACGAAGTCGCCGTTTCTCAAACCGGTGCCTGTGCCGAATGCAACAGAATAAATAAAAAATATCCGGGCTGCTTCTTCGGTCCAGTGCGGTGTAGTGTCCATAAAAAGCCTTGTGAACACCTGGATGGTTACGGCAGTGATCATGGCTGTAAGGCTGATCAGAGCCCCGGTTTTAAAAAGTTTGTCAATCAGTTTCATCGGTTTCAGTTGCTTTACCCAGTTCTGTAATCTTCCTGTATAGCGACCTGTATTCTTCAGGCAATGCATCCATTACTGCTGCCTCTGCTTTTTGGCGAAAGGCTTCCAGGTCAGGTTCATTAAATATCATCCCCCGGTTTTCGAGCTGCTGCCGCAAAAACATCTCCTGCTTTACAAATTCAAGTTCATGATACTGCTGCATCAGTTTTCCGGCTTCAAGCACCTTTTCCTGCAAATCGTGCGGAAGGTTCCTGAATTGCTTCTCCCCTATCACTACATATATCCAGCTTGTAACATGTTTTGTAAGATTCAGGTATTTCTGTACCTCAAAAAGTCCGGCACTGTAAACAAGCGCATATGGATTTTCCTGTGCTTCAACAGTCCCTTGCTGCAATGCTGTGAAAACTTCGGAAAAAGTCATGGGAGTAGGTTTTGCTCCCAGAGCCTGCCATACCTTTACAAACAGGGGCACATTAGGAACCCTGAGAATCATACCTCCAAGATCAGCCGGAGCCGTAATGGGGCGGTTTGAAGTCAGGTGACGAGGCCCCCGTTCAAAGTATCCTATTGGCCTCAGACCGATTTTTCTGATCATTTCATCTGCAATTTCATCGCCGATTTCCCCTTCCACCACCTGTTTGAGGTGCTCCGAATCGCGGATCAGGTATGGCACAGCAAGCAGTGCAGTAATACCTGCCCAGTTCTGCATACTTTCACCAGTAATGGTCATTTCAACTATTCCTGCTCTTATGCTTCTGATCATATCCAGTTCAGGTCCCAGCTGTTCTGCCGGATGGACTCTTACTTCAATGCGGCCACTGGAAAGAGAATCGAGGGCTTTGGCAAAGTGCAATGCCGACAGATGCCAGATATCCCTTTCATTGGCCTGGTGCCCCAGTCGAAATATATATTCAGGCCTGTCGTCTGTTTCCCGGCAGGAAGTAAAAATCAGAAGAAGTATGGATAACAAAGAAAAAAGCTTCATACAGGCTTCAGTTTGTACTGCCATTTCCGTTAAAAAGGGAAACAGCAGAAATTTATTGATGTTTCACATGAAGGCTAAAAATAGGTTTTTTCCCTGATTAAGTACAGCCGGTTGATGAGATTTTGAACATTAATATGAAGACAATTACAGGTTAATTAAAACAATTTTACAGACACAGGCTGTTGGTTCATTTTTTGATGCAGGTAAACCGGAGCAATTAAAAATTCAGGATCATATGGAAAGAAAATTCATACATCTGCTGTTTTTAAGGTGTTTCAGCCGGAGAATAACATATAACTCCGGATAGCATAAATACAAACCACCGGAACAGGTAATTCATACCTGTATTATACGGACACTTTTATAGTTTTTTTAAAACAGGAGGTTTTTTCATGAACAAAACCTCTGAATGAATGCTTCAGAGATTGTATAACCTGATAACAGGAGCAACATAAGGTAATATGAACTACAGGGATTATTATCAGATTTTAGGAGTATCAAAGACTGCCACCCAGGATGAAATTAAAAAAGCTTACAGGAAGCTGGCAGTAAAATATCACCCCGACAAGAACCAGGGTGATAAGCAGGCTGAAGAGCGTTTTAAGGAGATAAGCGAAGCCAATGAAGTTTTGAGTGACCCCGGGAAAAGAAAGAAATACGATAAACTGGGTGCCAACTGGAAGCAGTATGAAAATGCCGGTGCAGGCAATTACCAGTATTCAGGTCAGCAGGGCAGGTCTCCCGGAGGGGGATCCTATTATTTTGAAGGTGATCTGGGCGATATTTTTGGAGACACAGGTGGTGACAGCGGCTTCTCCGACTTTTTCAATACATTCTTTGGCGGAGGTGGCAGGCAGCAAGGTGACTACCGGAGGCAGAGCCAGGCCTTCAAAGGCAGCGACCTGCATGCCGGCCTGGAGCTTTCCCTTTCAGAAGCATGGCATGGCACCACACGTATTGTGGATACCGGAGATGAGAAGCTGCGGATTACAATTAAACCAGGTGCATACAACGGTCAGGAGCTCAGGCTGAAAGGCAAGGGAAGTCCAGGCATGAACGGAGGATCAAAGGGAGATATTTACATCAAAATTAAAATCATCCCAGACAACCAGTACCAGGTTGAAGGCAATGACCTCATCCGGCAGGCTGACATTGATATCTATACCGCGGTTTTGGGAGGTAACATTGAACTGGATACCTTGTCTGGCAAGTTGAATATTCCAATCCCTAAAGGTTCCCAAAATGGCAGCAAGCTAAGGCTGAAGGGAAAGGGGATGCCTGTATATAACAAGGCGGGCAAGTTTGGTGACCTGTACATACGACTAAACATTACAGTGCCGAAGAACCTCAGCAACGAAGAACTCTCGCTTTTCCAGCGTCTTAAAGAAATGCACGACAATAAATGAAACCTTATACACAATCAGTTATGATAGCAAGATATTACGAATACAACCACATGGACCCCATTATTGAGACATTTGTTTCAGGCATGAATGAATTAAAGTACAGGTACTATGCAAGTGAATTGCTTCGAAAACTTTTACATTCTGCCGATTTCAATGCTGAGGAATCCATCAGGAAGGCCATTGCCATTCTGAAGTTGACAGGTGTTCCGGTTCAGAACCACTTTCAGTGCATATACAGGTCAGATTCATCGGGGATCAGGCGCGACTGGAAGCTGTCGGACCTCGCCTGCAGCCTGATTATTATCATCTATGATTCCCCCAATGCTGAAATTGAGGAGTACCGGCAGGTATTGATGGATTATATGGGAGTTTAATCTGGAATCAGTTAATCAGGAGGCTGTCTGTTGCAAACACCCCAACAGAAAGATTTTCATGTTTTATAAAAATTGGTTTACTTGTACTTTAATTACTAAATATCCATTTTTATCTAATGCCAATTAAGATGAAGAACCTGTTTACCTTGATGTTTTTATTGATATTGCTGGGGACAAATGCACAGAACCGTGAAAAAGCATTTGAAATAAACCGGAAGCTTGGCCGGGGGATCAACTATGGTAATATGTTTGAATCGCCTGAAGAAGGGGGTTGGGGCAACCGCTGGCAACCGGAATATGCGAAAAATATTGCAGACATGGGATTCACGCATGTGAGGATTCCTGTGAGATGGGAACCTGAAGCCAGGAGCATGAACAAGCCACCGTATACCGTTAAGGAATCGTTTTTCAGGCGGATCAGGCAGGTTGTTGATTCTGCTATGAACAACGGACTGCTTGTAATGCTGAACATGCATCACCACGATGAACTTTACAAAGATCCTGAAGGCCAGAGGAAACGTTTCCTGGAACAGTGGAAACAGATATCAGAGCATTTTAAAGACTACCCCGATGACCTGCTGTTTGAAATCCTGAACGAGCCCCATGACAAACTCACCTCAGAGAAATGGAACGAAATGATACCTGAGGCTTTAAAGGTAATCAGGAATAATAACCCGGAAAGGGTGGTTGTAATTGGGACTGCCAACTGGGGCGGACTTGGCGGGTTAAAGGACCTGAAGATACCAGATGATCCCAACCTTGTACTCACGATCCACTACTACAATCCTTTCCAGTTTACGCACCAGGGAGCCAGCTGGTCAGGTGAACAGTCGAAAGAATGGCTGGGTACGAAATGGAACGACACCCAATCTGAGCGGGATGCAGTACAAAAAGATTTTGCACCACTGGCTGCACTTTCTAAAGAAAAGAACATACCAGTGCATATAGGTGAGTTCGGGGCTTACGAAAAGGCAGACATGGCCTCCCGGGCCAGGTGGACAACCTACCTTACACGTTACTTTGAAGAGCAGGGCTGGAGTTGGGCCTACTGGGAGTACAGTGCAGGTTTCGGCATATATGATCCGGAATCACGCACCTATAAAAAGGAACTGGCAGACGCACTGCTGCACAATAAAATGCCGGAACCCGCCAAATAATGCAACTGAAAAATAATAATCTTATAATAATGCGTATGAAATCATTATTTACTTCTTTATTTGTGGCAGCTGTGCTGCTGGTAAGTGCCCAAACCCGTGAAAAGGCATTTCAGATTAATGAAAAACTAGGCCGTGGCATCAACTATGGAAATATGTTTGAAGCACCAACTGAAACAGAATGGGGGAACCAGTGGAAGCCTGAATATGCAGGCATTATAGCAGACCTGGGGTTTAATCATGTTCGCATTCCCATCAGGTGGGAACCTGCCGACCGTAGCATGGCAGCTGCCCCATTTACCGTCAGCAGTACTTTTATGAACAGAATCAAGCAGGTTGTAGATTCAGCCCTGAACAACGGGTTGTATGCCATCATCAACATGCATCACCACGATCTGTTGTTTGAAGACCCTGATGCACAAAAGGAAAGATTCCTTGCACAGTGGAAGCAGATATCTGAGTTCTTCAGCGACTATCCCGACAGCCTGCTGTTTGAAATCCTGAATGAACCACATGGAGACCTGACTGCAGAAAAATGGAATGTATTTCTGAATGATGCACTGACTACCATCAGGGAAGACAATCCTGATCGTATTGTTGTAATTGGTACGGCTGAATGGGGCGGACTGGCAGGACTTCCATCACTGGAATTACCGGAAGATGAAAACATAATCCTCACCGTGCATTACTATAACCCATTCCAGTTTACCCACCAGGGGGCAGAATGGTCAGGAGAGGAAGCTCAAGGGTGGTTAGGGACCAAATGGCTGGATACCGAAACGGAGCGGGATGTTATGCGACAGGATTTTGCTCCGCTGAAGGCATTTGAACTGCAAAACAACATCCCGGTTCATATCGGGGAATTTGGAGCATACAGCCAAGCAGACCTGCAGTCGCGCGTAAAATGGACTACCTTCCTTTCCAGGTACCTTGAAGAGCTGGGCTGGAGCTGGGCATACTGGGAGTTCAGTGCAGGCTTTGGAATTTATAATCCTTCCACCAAAGCATTGCTGCAGCCACTCGTTGATGCTCTGCTTCACAACGAAATGCCTGAGCCTGGACGATATGTTGGTACTCCGGTCTATTCCTCCAATTTCCAGGCAAACACTGACGGCTGGAGTATGAACAATCAGCAAGGAGGCGCAGCACAGCTTACCAGATCGAATAACATCATTACAGCCAATATTGACAGCGGGGGAACACAAGGGTGGCACGTGCAGCTCGTTAAAGGAAACATCTCGCTCGAGCAGGGCAAAAAATACAGGTTCTCGTTCAGGGCAAAAGCAGAAGAAGCACGCAGTGCAACTGTTTACATTGGCATGTCGAAAGATCCATGGTCGGCATACAGCGGATACAATGGCCTTTCACTTGCCGACACCTTTGCCGTATACACTTACGTGTTTGATATGGGAGCCACCGACAATACAGCCCGCATGGTGTTCGACCTGGGAATTTCAGCTGCCAATTTTTCTGTTACGGATATTTTAATTGAGGAAATTGTGTTTGAACCGCCAACAAATATTTCAATTCCACAGGCAGGAACCATTGATATTTACCCGAATCCGGTAAAGGAAAGGCTGTTCATCAAAAATGCTGGTGGAGTTGATAAAGTATCCGTTTTTAATCTGCAGGGAAAGGCATTGCTGGAAAAGAGCGTGAAAGATTCTGATACAAGCATTGATGTTTCGGAACTGCAACCCGGAGTTTATTTAATCAGGGCAGAAGGAAAAGGCACTCCGGTTACCCGGAAAATTATAAAGCAATAAGAACTGGTATTTTAATAATTTAGTTGATAACCAGGGGGGCAATCTTTTAAAATAAAAGGTTTGCTCCCCTTTTTGTTGATGGATGCATTTATTTTCTAAGCAGGGAATAGTTCCTGTACTCGAACAGCCTGATACCAGTCATCTCTTCAATGAAGTGCAGCAGGCGGTACCTGGGTTTCATCCTCACCCTCTTCAGGTCGGCATCCACTTTCCAGTTCAGCCTGTTAATCCGCTCCTGCATAACCTGGGGGTGAGTTCCTTCAAACCGTGCAAGCGAATCATAATTTCCGCTGTAATTAAATTCCTGATCTATTGCCTGCCGGGAAACGGTGTCTTCTGAGCCATTGTAATATTTACTGACTGCTGTGATTTTGTCCATCATATATTTCGGAGAACGCACCCACCCATAGTGGTATATTTCTGAATGGGCAGGTACTACTTTCAGTTTCCGGCCATTTTTCCTGAAACCCTGTGCGTCGCGATAAGAGTGTATGGACTTATCATTCCGGATGATCCTGATTTCATTTCGGTACCACTTTCGTGAATTGGCGGTATAGTCATAAGTGCCATAGAAGTGCCTGTATCCGAACAGCAGTCCTTCCACTTCAGAGCGGTGAAGGTTCTCCAGCATGGCTGTTTTAACGGCCGGAAGATATTTCTCGTGCAGCACCTCGTCTCCCTGAATATAAAAGCACCAGTCGAATTCAGGGGGAATAGCATCAAAAGCCTTATCTGTTTCTGCAGCATAAACCGCCCCACCCTTCTTGAGGCTTTCATCCCAAACTGTATCTGTAATTCTTATTTTAGCCGGATCGATATTCTCTAATATGGTCCTTGTCCCGTCATCTGAATTTCCTGCCGCCACGATAAACATATCGCACAGGGGCAGTATGGAAGTAATGGCTTCCACAATAGGGAAATCGTACTTTATTGCATTCCGGATAAAGGTAAACCCACAGACTTTCATGCTTTTTTACTTGTTTTACCGGCATAATGAAAATACAGGAAAAATTCCAGTGCCGAAATCAGCATCAGCACATCGCCGGCAAGTTCCAGCCCTTCTTCGGTTGCAGCCTTGGCCAGCCGGTAACTGTTTTCATCGTAAAGTATCCGCCAGAAAGAGGAACGGCCTATCAAACGGCTAAACACGTATGTGAGCAGCAATCCTGAAAGCAACCATGTTGAGGCAGGGTTGGCAAAAAAACGTATAGTGGCTTCTTTCAGTTTCTTATAATCACGCATAATGAGCCATACTGCCACCAATATGACCGGTACAACCAGGTATGCCCACCAGTCAATCAGAAAATTAAACTCCCTGATAAAAGAAGCAAGAAAAAAAAGTGAAAGTATATTGGTTACAGGCCGGACTAAGGTATACCTCCTGCCCATGACCATATACATTATAAAAAGGGTGAAAAGAATAACTTCCTGCGATATTTCGGTAAAGCTGATTTCACCGAAATAGCCATCTTCCATGGGAAAAAGGGCATCGAGCCTTACTATTTCAGCCACACCAAACATCAAAAGTGAATAAATGATGATTCTTAATGCGACAGTAATCGGTGCGTAAATTTTCATATTCCAAGTTTCAGAAACACGAAAATACACTTTTCAATATAAGAAAAGAAGCCTTTTTAAAATTACTGCTGCATCTGTTATTCTGCAGGTTCAAGGGCCACACTTACATAGTTCTTAAAATCGAAGTACTTTGTAAAAGCATTTTTTACTGATTCTGTTGTAAGGTCAGAAACCAGCTTGTTGAACCTGCCAAATTCAGAGAAGTCGCCATCTTTAAGATAATAGGTATTACTGAGTACATTTAACCAGAACCTGTTTTCACGAAGGGCCAGTTCACGTTCACGCAGCATTTGTTCTTTTGCTTTGGCAAGTTCCTCCTCTGATGGCCCGTTTTGAATGAAATCCTGAATTTCATCGAAGACTGCCTGTTTCAGCTCTTCCAGTTTATCCGGGTCGGTCCCGTATGAGATGGTGACACTGTACTCTTCATCAGGAAACTTTGAAGACGATGGCCTAGCACCAATAGAATAGACTCCGCTACGCTCTTCTCTTATTTCTTCGAGCAAACGTGTGGAAAGAATCCGCCCCATAGCATCAATTACAATGGCATTTTCATTTGTATATTCAAAATCGCCATGAAAAACAATGTACTGGGTGCTTCGGGGCTCCTGCCCTTTTTTAACCCTTTTGGCAACTACTCCCTTAGGAGGATTAATTCCAAGATTCCTCCATGATTCATTATCATCGGAGTATGGGATGCCACCAATATATTTTTCCACAAGCGGCTTTAATTGGGTAGTATCAATAGTTCCTACAAAAAAGAAGGTGAAATCGGCGGCATTTTTGAACCTTTCCCTGGCAATGGCTTCCACTTTATCAAATTCAGCTTCCTTAAGCAATTCTACTGTCATAGGCCTCACCCTCGGATTATAATCTGCCAGAACTACAGAAAGTGTATCCTGCAAGGCAGCATCAGGAGAAGCCGATCTGTTCTGCAGCATACCAGCCATGCGCATCATGTACGACTGAAAGCTGGTTTCATCAAAACGAGGTTCCGTAAAATATAGATAAATCATTTGAAGCATGGTCTCCACATCTTTGACCGATGAATTACCGCTGAATCCTTCGCGCAATTCTGAAACATAAGGCGAAAGGCTGAATACTTTATCGGAAAGCATCTTGTCAAGGGTGATGTTATCAAACTGCGATATTCCGCTCATCGACATAATGGTAGCTGATAGATCAGCTGATAATGCATCTTTATTATCATAAAGCGATGTACCTCCCGGGCTCCATGCACTGAAAATGATTTCATCCTCCTTAAAGGTAGTAGGTTTAACCACAACTTTTGCACCGTTTTGCAGGGTCCATTCCACAGCATCCACCATTTCAATATTTTTCTCCTCTACAACCGGACTACTCCATGGCTCCTCTGAAATAAGTGGAATATCAGCAACAGTATCATCGTAGGGTTCAACTTCCATTTGTTCCACCTTTTCGAGTAGTGAGATTATCTCTTCTTCGGTTGGGACCTTCATGCCTTCTACTTCGGGAGCTGTAACAACCACAACGCGATTTTCTTTTGTCACCCACTCATCAGCAAGCCTGTTAAGCTCCTCCAGAGTGATGTTTGGTAAAAAAGCCTGAAAATACTCATATTCCTTCTCTATTCCCGGAATAGGTTCCTGTGTCATTAGAAAATTCCGCTTGTATTCTTCAGCATACTCAATTGATTTTTGCTTTTCCCTTTCCTTGTAAGCTTTCTCTATGTAGTTTAACAACGACTTCTTATTACGCTCCAGTTCAGTTTCAGTAAAACCGTATTTCCTTACACGTTCATTCTCCAACAGTACTGCTGTAAGCCCTTCTTCAATTTTTCCCGGGTGGCTGATTGCTGCTGACTGAAACACACTGATTGGGCCAAACATTTCACTAAAAGATGATTGTCCCGCGATAAAAGGGGGCTCTGCCTGCTGTGTAAGCTCCGCCAGGCGGCTGTTTATCATGGTATTATAAAGGCTGTGGATGATGGTTTTCCTGTAATCCTCCACAGTCTTTGAAATTTCGAGTGGATGTTTATGAAAAACAAATGCCACAGGATATTGTGCTTCGGCATCTGTAGCAATACTGACAAGTGTTTCCTTGTGCGGAGGAATACCGAAATACTCCTTTTTTCTTGGATTTTCTGCAGGAGGGATTTGTGAAAACTTTTCCCTTACCATCTGCACCATTGCCTCCTGATCGAAATCACCAACAACAATTACGGCCTGCAAGTCGGGCCGGTACCAGTCATTCCTGTAACGACGCAATGCCTCAGGCGGGGCATTATCAATAATATCTATCTCACCAATGGGAAGCCTTTCCGCATATTTCGATTCATGTAAAAAAACAGGAAGCCACTGCTGCTGCATCCTGAAATTGGCATTCCGTCCTCTTCTCCACTCCTCCCGGATAACGCCTCTTTCCTTTTCAATTTCTTCATCAGAATCTGTTATCTGTGAAGCCCAGTCGTAAAGCACCTGTAACCCTTTTTCAAGATAGAGTGCAGAATCAAGCGGCACTTTCAGCATATAGACCGTTTCATCGAAACTTGTATATGCGTTTATTTCAGGGCCAAACTGCATACCTATCGACTCAAAGTAATTTACCAGTTCATTCTTTGGAAAGTTTTTGGTACCGTTAAAAGCCATATGTTCTGCAAAATGTGCCAGTCCGGACTGATCGGCATCTTCATCGATAGAACCTGCCTTCACCACAAGCATCAGTTCAGCGCGGTTCTGTGGCTCATTGTTTGCACGAACATAATAGGTCATGCCGTTTTCAAGGACACCTTTTGAAACCTTGGGATCAACAGGGATTTTACTTTGAAGATCAATGGTTTGCTGTGATAAACCTATAGAGGATATCAACAGGCAAACAAACAGAAATATATTTCTCATTCTTCTTATGTTTAATTTTATCACATTTGTAATCATTTACACCAGGAAATTACAACAAACTATGCCAGCAAGGGTTGTACTGCATGAGCAAATGCATCGGAATCATTATCTGGCACCTCATTAAACAATTGCCTGACAGCATCAGGGGCGTTTCCAGCTATATAGGAATGGGCTGTATAATTTAAAAGGTCCAGGTCGTTATAATCATTCCCGATGCCTAGGGTATTCTCCGGATCAACAGACAACAGATTGCACAGATGCTCAACACCATGCCCCTTTGAAACATCACGGTGAAAAACCTCCACCCAGATGTATCCCTTCGATACAGGAGAAGTAGCCCGGATCACCCTCACATCACTGCTTTGAAACTCTATTTCCGACTTCAGGCGCTCATACTCATGATCGTTCTCGGGTATAATCAGCAAAAACTGGCACAGTCCGCTTTCAATGCTTCCATTCAGCGGAAATATATCTGAATGTGAATTATGGAATGAGAAAAACCGGTTGAACTCCTCGCACTCCTGCCCTCCTCTGTGAAACCATAGCCTGTGGTTTTCGGGAGCAGGTGCAAAGGCAGAAAAGTTATAGTCCATTTTTCTGAAATACCTTGAAAGCAGATCTGCAGCTTCAAGTTCAATATTCCTTTTGAATATATGCTGCTGCTCTTTCCAGTCATAGATGCCGGCACCTGATGAAAATATGATATAATCGAACGGAACCTCCGGACCAAGCACTTCCATCACCTTCCGCATATTTCTTCCGGTGGCTGCAACGCGTATAATTCCTTTTTCACCCAGCAGGTGCAGTGCCTCCAGGTTTGCAACACTTATACTTCTGTCGTTCTTCAGGAACGTTCCATCCAGATCGGTGGCAACGAGCTTTATATTCTTCAATTCCATTGGATGCAAATTTAACATTTTTAGAGGATAATAAGTTTCAGGCTCTGCAAAGGGTAGTTTGTAAGATCAGTGGGATAAGCCTCATGAACCCCCTCTTTACCATGCAGCTAAACCAGTTCATCGATTTTATTTTAAGTTATCCGACACGCCCTGTACATTTGCTTAATCTATTATCTTTGTCGCTGAATTTAAAAAACCGAAAGACAACGAAAAATGAAATTAGCGTTGATAGGATACGGCAAGATGGGAAAGGAAATCGAAAAAATTGCTGTTTCCCGCGGACATGTAGTCACACTGATTATTGATATTGACAACCAAAAAGATTTAACCGCAGAGAATCTTCGAAAATGCGACGCAGCCATTGAATTTACCATTCCTTCCTCTGCAGTTGAAAATTATTATAAATGCTTCGATGCCGGCATTCCTGTTATCAGTGGAACAACCGGGTGGTTGAACCGCCGCGATGAAGTGGTTCATAAATGCAATGAAAAGAAAGCCACCTTTTTTTATGGCAGCAACTTCTCCATTGGCGTTAACCTGTTTTTTGAGTTGAATAAAACCCTGGCCCGCCTCATGTCAGGCCACCCTGAATATAAACCTGAAATGACCGAAGTTCATCACACAAAAAAACTGGATGCACCCAGTGGCACCGCCCTCAGCCTGGCTGAAGATATGATTTCCCTACTACCCCATGTCAGCAAATGGACCGAAGGCACACCTGCTGAAGAAAATGAACTTGCAATCAAATCAGAAAGATTAGGGGAAGTGCCCGGCATTCACACAATACGCTATGATTCTGAAGCCGATTTTATTGAAATTACCCACAGCGCAAAAAGCAGAAAGGGTTTTGCCCTGGGTGTTGTACTGGCTGCTGAATTCAGCCTTGGGAAAACTGGTATCCTTTCTATGAAAGATATGTTGAAATTTTAATTTTTGGATATGACAAATGAAATTCTTAC
The DNA here is from genome assembly GCA_023412195.1 of Bacteroidota bacterium. Taxonomy (GTDB): domain Bacteria; phylum Bacteroidota; class Bacteroidia; order Bacteroidales; family Prolixibacteraceae; genus Mariniphaga. The sequence goes on along the minus strand of JAEYNZ010000094.1, from coordinate 8,076 downwards.
CAACAAGTGGTTCAAATTTATAGTTGTTGGTGCACTTTACACCCTTTGGGTTATCTGGCTGGGGAATTACTGGTGGCTGATCGGGCTTGCCGTAATTTTTGATATTTATGTCACCGAAAAAGTACATTGGGCCTTCTGGAAAAAAAAGAACCCCCCGGGGGGCAAACAAACAAAGGTTGTTGAATGGATCGATGCCATCATTTTTGCAGTCATTGCGGCCTCATTTATACGCATGTTCTTCATCGAAGCCTACACGATACCTACTTCTTCCATGGAGAAATCATTGCTCGTGGGCGATTACCTGTTTGTAAGCAAAGTGGCATACGGACCTAAAACGCCCAATACGCCCATTTCTTTTCCTTTCGTGCACAATACCATGCCTTTATCAAGGACTAAAAAATCGTATGCAGAATGGGTGCAGAGGCCATATAAGCGCCTTAAAGGCTTTGGCGACATAAAAAATAATGATGTGGTTGTATTCCACTTCCCTGAAGGTGATACCGTTGCACAATTTATGCAAAACCAGAGCTATTACCAGCTGGTTCGCTCTTATGGTCGCCAAAGGGTATGGAATGAACCCCGGAGCTTTGGTGAGATCATCACGCACCCGGTTGATAAAAGGGAAAACTACATCAAGCGGTGTATCGGGCTGCCAGGTGATGTAATTCAGATCGACAATGGCAACGTGCAGGTAAATGGTCAGCCGCAGGAAAAATTTGAGGGAATCCAGTATAATTATCTGATCCGGACAAACGGAACTTCCATCAACCCGAAGGCTCTTGATCGCCTGAACATAGCTCTTGACGACCGTAACGTATTCTCAAGTGAACGCTACATATTCCCTCTCACTGCTGATAATGTTGATGCATTGAAAGGTTTTGCCAATGTTATAGAGGTTGAAAAACTGGAAGAAGAGCCTGGTGAATGGGACCCCATGGTTTTTCCGCATGATAAAAGATATTCCTGGAACGTCGACAACTTTGGCCCACTGACGGTGCCTGCAAAAGGCCAGACAGTACAGCTGACAACCGAAAACCTTCCACTGTACCGGCGTATCATACAGGTGTACGAAGGTAATGAACTGGAAGTTCAAAACAACAGGATCATCATCAACGGACAGCCTGCCGACAGCTACACCTTCGAAATGGATTATTTCTGGATGATGGGCGACAACCGGCACAATTCAGCCGACTCACGAATGTGGGGTTTTGTTCCTGAAGATCACGTGGTGGGCAAAGCCAGCTTTATATGGTTGTCGATCAACAAGGACAGGTCGTTTCCTCAAAGTATACGGTTAAGAAGAATGTTTCAGTTTATTAATTAGACAGAACAATATTTTTTTGTGGGAGGATAGCAGGATTCTGTTATCCTTTTTTTATCTTCGGTTCAAAATTAAGCACATATGCATGTAACCATCATCATTATGCTCGTACTGGCGATCCTGCTGGTAATCTTTACTCTCCAAAATTCATTTGAGGTATCCATCAGTGTCTTTTTCTGGGAAATACCCAATGCACCGCTTGTATTGGTTTTACTGGTGTGCGTATTATTGGGCTATATCATGTCTGCCATTTATTTCTATCCGCGAGTTTGGAAACTGGAAAGAAAATACAAACATTCCCTGCAGGCTGAAAAACAACTGGAAACTCAGGTCAAACAACTGCAAAAGGAAACAAATCCGGAAGGTATTGAACTGGAAATTGACGATAACGAAGATGAAGATGACAGCTTTTTCAAAGAGTAGAAATGGCCGGGATAAATTCAGTTCTTCTCAGCACAGCTTGTTTTCCACCGGTACAGTATTTAACCAAGCTGATACTTTATAAGGGTATATACCTTGAGCAATACGAAAACTTCACCAAACAAACCTTCCGCAACAGGTATGAAATTTATGGTGCCAACGGAAATGTTTCATTGGTAGTTCCTGTTGTAAGAGGGCGGGATAAAAAAATAAAAATCAGGGACCTGCTCATCTCGTATGATACCGGCTGGCAGCGCAACCACTGGCGCACCCTGTTCTCAGCCTATAATTCCTCACCTTTTTTTGAATATTATAAGGACGACATACAGCCTTTTTTTGAAAGGTCCTGGAAATTCCTCTTCGACTATAACCGTGAAATCCTTGATGCCATTTGCAACTTACTTGATATAGAAACAGATATCGTTCTGACTGATGACTTTGAAAATGTTCCTGCTGATACATTGAACCTGAGGGAAGCTATTTCTCCAAAGAATCATAAAACAGCCCCAGATCCGCATTTTAAACCTTATCCATATACCCAGGTTTTCTCTGAAAAAACGGGCTTTTTATCCAACCTCAGTATACTGGACCTGCTTTTTAATGAAGGGCCAAATGCACTGAATGTGCTTGAAAATTCAATTATTTCATAACATTAAACAGGAGACTGGACATATTTAGGTTTTTTCGCGGAAAAAATCCGAAAGTATTTCCCTGTGGTCAAATCCCAGTTCCGGAAGGTTATCAACAGGAAACCACTCTGCACCGGCAGCATCATCATCACCCTGAACCGCATATTTTTCAGGCAGTTCAGCTGAATATACAACAGATATTGTCCGGTGTCTGGGGTCACGGTCAATCGCATCATAGGTTTTAAACTGCATCATACCTTCTACCTCCAGGCCGGTTTCTTCCATTAATTCGCGCCGGCATGCCGTTTCCAGCAACTCGTCAATATTTACAAAACCTCCCGGCAGCGCCCATTTACCATTAAATGGTTCGATGCCCCGCAGAACAAGCAACACATTGTAAACATCTTGTATTTTTGTGTAAACCAGCGCATCTACTGTGAGTGCGGGTCGTGGATATTTATAGATATACATTTATTTCATTTATTATTTCCGGAAGCCAGACTTCCCAACAGAAAGAAAATTTCATCTGCAGTCCCTGCAGTTCCCCGGCAAAATACCTAAGATCCAGCCATCAGCAAAAACTCATATGCCGCACATTATAACATTCATTCATGCCTTCCGGTTTTCCAGTATTTGAGAACCAGGAGCACCATCAGTATAAAAAACACTATATAGATGAGTAGTTCAATTTGTTTCATCGGCAATGAGTATTTTCTTCATTACACGCATTTTGTGTGTATAACGTTTCAAATCTACATTAAAAATTCCAAACTGGTCAACATTATCGATGCGTACTTTCCCCGAAGCATGTATGATTTTATTCCTTTTCCAGATAATTCCCACGTGCACAATGTTTCCTTCTTCATCATCAAAAAAGGCAAGATCGCCGGGTCTGGCTTCATCAACAAAGCTCAGTGCAACCCCTGTCCTGACCTGCTGACTGGCATCCCTGGGAATACGGACTCCGACTGTTTTATAAATTATTTGGGTAAACCCGCTGCAGTCGATTCCAAAGGGCGACCTTCCTCCCCACAGGTAAGGTGCATTAAAATATTTGAGGGCCTGCCTGATGATAACCTCCCTGATATTTGCCGGCTTACCTGTATAAATTTCTCCTGCCGCCTTATAGGTATCGCTGTTGATGCTGAACTGCTTCAGGTAGGGTCTCCAAACGGGCAATGTACTGCCGGCAACCAGCATCAGGTTCTGCTCCGCATTTACGGGTATCAGGCTTAAAATGTCGCCTGTAACCGCGAATGGCTTATTTTCATACCTGTTATATTGATTTACATTGACCGGAGTTATCATTTTACTGTCGATCCAGCCTTCATAACCATCCCAGGCAAGTTTAACATGACTCCAGCCAACCATTTCCTGCACAATTTTAAAATGCTCTCCAAAAAGCACCTGTGTAACCATTTCACTCTTTTCCGATGGTTCTTTTCTTACAGGAATCACGCTCAAGCCTGAAATACCATAGTTCATCCAATATTTTTCTTAAATTTATTACGTAAAAGGATAATGTACACTTTTAGCTTGTATTACACAAAACTATAAAAAAAGGTGGGCATAAATCTGTGAGAAATGTTATTTATAATATTTTCGTTTTAGCAGGCAAGAAAAGGAGACAAAATGGATAATTTTTTTAAAAATCTTAAAAGCTTCACCCGTACTTTCTACTGGATACTGATGTTCCTGGTAACAGGAGGGTTGCTGTTTATCATACTGCCGGGCGAACCCCGCTTTAAATATGAGTACCAGAAAGGGGCACCGTGGAGCCACGAAAACCTCGTGGCACCTTTCGATTTTGCTATACTGAAGCCACAGGAAGAAATTGAACGTGACCGTCAGGAACAGCTGAGGGCCATCGTACCCTACTTTACCTTCGACACTGCCCTGGTGGAACTAAAAATCAAACAGCTTGAATCAGACTGGCAATTGTTGGCCGAATCAGAAGAAGATCAGGTTTATCCCGGACTTCGGGAAATCAGAGACCTCCTGGCAAGGATTTATCAGGCTGGTATTTTACCCCGCTCCCCAGAAACTTATGAAGAACTGAATGCCAACACTGAACTGAAAAAAAGGATAGGCACCCGCGTCACCCGGATTAATAAGGAGAGAATTTATTCTGAAAAATCGGCTTACAATGAATTAAGTATTTTACTGGATATGTTGCTGGAAAAGTACCCTGAGTCATCAACAATCCTTCAGCGGCTCCAACCAGAAAGATTTATTGCCTCTAACCTTGCCTACGACAGCGAAACTACTCAAAAGGAACGGGATGAGGTACTCAGAAATATTTCAACTACACGAGGAATGGTTCAAACAGGCGAAAGAATCATACTTCAGGGTGAAATAGTAAGTGATGAAAGATACCAGGTACTTGAATCACTGAAAGCCAATTATGAACTCGAACGCGGCGAAGGCATTAACCGATATATGGTATCATTCGGGAAAGCCGGACTAATCATTGTTTTCATGATCCTTCTCTTTGCTTTCCTGTTTATATACCGGTACGATATCCTGAACCAGTTCAGCAAACTCTCGTTCCTGTTGTCCTTCCTTGTAAGTATGATCTTTTTAACCATATTCATACAGTCATTTCCCCAATTGCATATCTACCTTGTGCCTTTTGCCATCTTTCCCATTGTAATTCATACATTCTTTGATTCCCGTACTGCCATCTTCACATTAATCATTGCCAGCCTGCTTACAGGCTTCTATGCACCCAATAATTATGAATTTGTATTGCTGCAGGTTATTGCAGGCGTTGTGGCGGTTTTCAGCCTGAACAAAATGCACAGGCGTGGGCACCTTATTATGGCTGTAATCCTGGTACTTCTTACCTATGTCTTTGTTTACCTGTCGCTGGAACTCATTTTTGAAGGAACGCTGCAACTTGTAAACTACCGTATGCTTCAATGGTTTGGCCTAAGCAGCTTGCTGATTTTACTGGTTTATCCGCTGGTATTCATTTTCGAAAAAATCTTTGGTTTTGTTTCCGATGTCACCCTCATCGAATTATCGGATACCAACCAGCCCCTGTTGCGCAAAATGGCAGAAGAAGCACCAGGAACTTTCCAGCACTCGCTTCAGATTGCAAACCTGAGCGAGGAGATCATCCTTAAAATTGGAGGCAATCCTTTCCTTGTAAGGGCTGGTGCATTGTATCATGACATAGGGAAAATATCACAACCTGAATTCTTCATTGAAAACCAGGCAGTAGGAATCAATCCCCATGACCAGTTAAATTATCTTAAAAGTGCCGAGGTGATTATTGAACATGTCAAAAATGGTGTGAAACTTGCCAGACGACATAAGCTGCCGGAGGCGCTGACTGAATTTATTGCAACACATCATGGAACCTCCAAGGCACAATATTTTTATGTGAAACATCAGGAAGAAAACCCAAATCAAAAAGTGAATGAAGAAATGTTTATATATCCCGGCCCACTGCCTAGAACAAAAGAAGCTGCGGTCGTCATGATTATTGATGGAATTGAAGCCGCTTCACGGGCTTTGAAGGAGAAAACACTGGATAATCTCAAAGATCTCGTCAATAACATGATCGATCAAAAAATAAAAGACAAGCAACTGGAGCAGTGCGATCTTACATTCCGTGATATTAAAACCATAAAAGAAACGTTATTGAACAAACTCACAAACTTATATCATGTCAGGATCGAGTATCCAAAAGAAAAAGAGCCTGTACTTAAATAATGAAAGATTATATAATTTTGTAGCACACTATTTTAAAGATTGAAAAATGAAAACACTGAAAAATATATTTTTTCTGATATTCTTTATTTCTGCAGTCGCAACAGGCTGTAAGGAAGGCCCCCTGCCAGAACCTGAACCTCCGGTAATAAACCAAAACAATGAAGCACCCGTACTGACTCAAAAGGTTAACTCGTTTATAAAAAGCGTGATGACCGACATATATCTCTGGTCAAAAGATGTTCCAAATATTGATACCCGTTATGAAAAGGACTCCAAACAATATTTCAAAAAACTGTTGTTTATAGATGATAAATGGTCATTTGTTACGGATGATGTAGTTGCCCTGGAAAACAGTTTTGAAGGTGTGGAAACTTCCTATGGCTATTCACTGGCGTTTGGCCGCTTCAGCAATACAGGCAATATTTTTGGACTTATTGAATATGTGTATCCTGATACCCCTGCGGATAAAGCCGGATTAAAAAGAGGTGACATCATTGTTTTAATGAATGGGGCTGATATTACTGAAGACAATTACACCCAGCTCCTGTATGCTGCCAATCTGAATATCTCCCGTGGTATATTGACTGACGATGGTATTTCAGTTGACTCAAAAACCATTTCAATGGTAGCTCAGGAGTTGAAACTGGACCCTGTCATGATCAAAAAAGTAGTGGAACATGGCGATAAAAAAATAGGATACCTGTTTTATGCGCAGTATATCAGTAATTTCAACCGCAGCCTTGATGAGGCTTTTCAATACTTTTTGGATCAACAGGTGAGTGACGTGGTAATCGACCTGAGGTATAACCCCGGTGGAGGCACCAATGCTGCCCAGCACCTGACCAGTTCCATTGCTCCCCTGAGTGCGGTGAATGCCGGAGAAATACTGGTGTCATTCCAGTGGAACGATAAATACCAGCAGTACTTTCAAAAAGAAAACATCCAGTCACAGCTTGGAATACCCTTCATAAAAAATACTCCGGTAAAGATGGGCCTCAACAAGGTGTACATTTTAACCGGACCAGGAACTGCATCTGCTTCAGAACTTACAATTACCGGATTGAAGCCATACATGGATGTTGTTACAATTGGTGAAACTACATATGGAAAATATACAGCCTCTATCACCTTTAAGCCTGAAGATTTTTATGAAAAACCTGAACAATACAACGACTTCAAAAACTGGGGTGTTCAACCTATTGTACTGCGTTATGCAAATAAACTTGGAGTAACGGATTTCAAGGATGGATTTGACCCTGACATACCCGTAGAAGAAGATCTTTTTGATGGAATCCCATTGGGAAGTAAAGATGATCCATTGTTGCAAGCTGCACTTGAGCATAGTACAGGTACACCGGTTATTGCCATGAAGAAAGCACGGATTCCTGAACCTGCACACAGCATATTCGACCGTGGTTTTTCCCGCTTCGACCAGAACAAGCGCGAATTGTTAATTGAAGAAATGGATCTGGGAATTATAAAAGAATAAAAAACTATAATTCTATTCATTGAGGAAAGATCGTCCCTGTAATGTGACGATCTTTTTTTTGTTTTGAGCTCAGCCTGCAAATAAATTGTTATTGCAGTAACCCAGCGTCCTGCCCATTATAAAACTTAGTAAGACCAGATATTGGCAGTTACCAAGATGAAAGGGTAAAAACCCGCTCCCTGTTTCTCTATACATCAATCCGCTTATTTTCCTTTGGTACAGATATATAATATTTATCGTGATTAATACAATAAGGAGGATGAGTTCGAACTGGCATTTGTGCGTTCGTAAGACAATACTATGGTGCTATCTGCCTCAATCCCCCTAATCCCATTTGATACAGATGCATAATATTTATCAGGGATTGTGCGCAAAGGCTGTATGTTTGTAAAAGAGCATAAGCCTCCTTAGTTATTTGTAAATTGTATTTGCGAAACACAAAGAAAGGAAGCTCATGCAAAACAAAGTTAAAACAATTAATTTTCAGGGACAAAACA
>JAEYNZ010000055.1 GCA_023412195.1 Bacteroidota bacterium | reverse complement strand
TTCTGCCTGTTCTAATTGCAGTAATGGCTTCTTGTGGTTACTCCGGAACCATTACCGCTCCTGTTGGAAAGAATTTCGAAGAAGACGTAAAAATTTTGTCCTCCGATGAATTCGAAGGACGGGCTCCAGCCTCCCCCGGCGGTATAAAAGCCAAAAGTTACATCGAAAAAAGGTTTAAGGAAATTGGCTTGTCTCCGGGTAACGGTGATTCTTATTTTCAGGCAGTACCGCTCCTGGAAACTGAAAGTTCAGGGTTTTCTCCCCTTACATTTACAGGCAAAAACTATGCGCTTACATTAAATCACCCTGATGAAATGGTGGTAGGAAGCTACAGGATGGAAGACAAAATCACGCTTGATAATTCTGAAGTAATATTTGCAGGATATGGTATCGTTGCACCTGAATACAACTGGAATGATTATGAAGGTATTGATGTGAAAGGCAAAACTGTTATCCTTCTGGTTAATGATCCGGGGTTTGTCACCAGAGACAGTTCTATGTTTAACGGAAGTGCAATGACATATTATGGCAGATGGACATACAAATTCGAGGAAGCTGCCCGTCAGGGTGCCGCTGCGGCACTGATTGTCCACCAGACTGAACCTGCCAGTTACGGCTGGGATGTAGTCCGAAACTCGTGGTCCGGCACTCAGTACAGCGTAGTTGTTGATGGCAATACCGGAAGGCTTCCGGTGGAAGGATGGATTCATTATGACGCAGCAGCTTTATTGTTCAGGGATGCGGGCATCGATATGGAAAATGTTTTTGCACAGGCTGCCCGCCCGGGGTTTTCTGCCATACCGCTTAAAGCTCAGGCTTCTGTTTCGTTCAGCAACCGCTTCAGCCATTCCGAATGCCATAATGTGCTGGGGGTTATCGAAGGCAGTAAGTACCCCGAAGAAACTGTTGTTTATATGGCCCACTGGGACCATCTTGGGAAAGTGAAAACCAGCAACGGGTATGACATTTATAGCGGAGCGGTGGATAATGCAACAGGTGTTGCAGCGCTTTTTGCCATTGCTGAAGCTTTTCTTTCAGAAGACACAGCACCTGAGCGTACAGTGCTTTTCATGGCTGTCACGGCTGAGGAATCGGGCTTGCTGGGATCAAAATATTACGCTGAGCATCCCACCTTTCCGGTTGCCACCACAGTGGGAGGCATTAACATAGATGCAATGAATGTGTACGGCCCCACAAATGATGTGGTTTCTGTAGGTTACGGCTTTTCAGAACTTGACAACCTTCTGGAAAAGCATGCTGCTTCACAGAACAGAACAGTTAAACCAGATCCTTTTCCGGAGCGGGGATCCTATTACCGCAGCGACCATTTTAATCTTGTGAGAAAGGGTGTTCCCATGATCTATGCAAAAGGGGGGAACGATTATAAAGGGAAAGATCAGGAATATTCACAAATGGTGCAGGAAGACAGCAAAATGAGATACCATACCCCCGATGATGTTGTGAATGAACTGTGGAATTATGATGGAATCAGCCAGGACCTGCAAATTTATTATACAATCGGAAGGGAACTGGCCAACAGCAGAAGTTTTCCCAATTGGAACGAAGGCAATGAGTTTAAAGCAGTGCGCGATTCAACAGGTAATCTTAGGAGAAAATAAAGAACGATAGATCACTAACATGTGGCCACAAACATACTTTAGCCGGACTTAATCATTTTAAAAAATGAAAAAAACTCATTCATCCATTCTTATGAATTAATTCTTTCATTATTATTCAGTCCCAGAATTTTTAAATTTGTCCGGAAATTAAACTTTACCTAAGTTTATTTGTCAATATATCAACCGGCTCTTTTAACCTGATCTTTAAAAGGATCTCCGGTTCATTTGGGAGTTGAATCATGAAAAAACCAATAGTTACTGCCCTATTTCTCATATTTGCATTCTGGGGGTCAAGCCAGGATTCTGTCCTTACTATTGAACAGGCAGTGCAATCGGCTTTTGTAAGGAATCCTGAATTACAACAGCTCCGTGCCCGCCTGAAACAACGCACAAATCTCAGAAAAACAGAATCCGGCATTTCTGCTCCTGAAGTGAGCTACATGAAGGAAGGTATTGGAAATGGACTTTTTGATGAAAAAAGAGTATCAATTTCACAGGAGATGGATTTCCCATTAACCACATCCTACCGTTTAAAAGGAATCTCAGAAGAAATAAAAGCCATGGAAAATGAGGTTCGGTTCATGGAAAAAGAAATTAAAGCTGATGTAAAAATATCCTATGCGGAGGTGCTATATGCCTTATACATGCTCAGGCTGCGCCAGGAAGAACAAAACAATGCCCATGACATGTATAATGCTGTTTTCACAAAATATGAAACAGGAATGGCTACAGGCATTGATTTAGCAAATGCTGAATTACGTCTGGAAGAAGCAAAAAATGACATGGACCAGAGCACCTGGCTCTTACACAAAGCCAGGTACAGCCTGTTTTATTTCATGGGCTTACCTGAAAATGAACAGTTATACACTATTTCCTTTACTGACACATTATTGGTTTCGGATCTGGATTTCTCAGAGATTCAATCGCTCTCATCAAAAGGAAATCAGCCTCTGGTACTGGCCACACAACATGAACAGAAGGCTTCGGAATATTATCTGAAAGAGGCCAGAAGCAATATCCTTCCCGATTTAAGGGTATCGCTTTATAAACAAAATTATGGCGACGGGTACAACTTCAGGGGATTTGAAGTGGGTTTGCAGATTCCTTTGTGGTATCCCCTTGAACAGAAAGGAAGAATAAATACAGCAACTGCCCGGCAGGAAGAGATAGAATGGAAACAGCAACAGGTTGCCCTTGACATTAAACGGCAGATTGAAAGTGCCTGGCACAACTACTCTGTCAGCTGGTCCATCATCAACCGTTACCATGAAACCATGAAAGGAAAGGCTGAGCAGCTGAAAAATCTAACCCTCAGGGCATATCAGCTTGGCGAAGTGGACCTGCTCCACCTGATAAATGCCCAGCAGGTTTACCTTGCAAGTGAACAAAGATACCTTGGCGCGTTGCGTGATTATTACATCCAGCTTATTTTGCTTGAGAAATACCTCGACCAGGACCTTGTATATTAAAACTGCAAAAAATGAAAAAGCCAACAGCTTCAGGACTTATTGGTATCATATTATTACTTGCTTCAATTAATTTATTCACTGCCTGTTCCGATGGAAAAGAAAAAAATTCAGTTTTATTGCCTGCCGAAACAGAACTGCCCCCTTCTTTAAGGGAAAAAAATGGATTAAAAATTGTAAAACTTACAGCCAGTCAGCAGCAGGATCTCAATGTTAAACTCCATCAGGTAAGCAGCAGTATGCTTGATTTTACTATTGAAGCACCCGGGGTGGTTTTTCCTGCACCTGAACATGCAAGTATGATCAGCACACCCATCAACGGCCAGGTGCATGAAATTAAAAAATTCGAGGGGCAGTCAGTTCAGAAAAACGAGGTCCTGTTTCATATACAAAGCCTCGAATTCGGCACATTGGTATCAGAATATCTGCAGGCACATGCTGAACAGCAGTTTCAGACAAACAGGCTCAGGCGTGTAATGCAACTGGTGGAAGAAACTATAAGTTCTGCAAGTGAACTTGAAAGGACAACCTCTGAATTTGAACGTACTTCTGCATCAGTAAGGGCAGCTTATTCACGGTTAAAAGCCCTTGGGGTAACTGACAAGGAAATACAGGCATTCACCAGTGCGGAAGACATCGACCCGATCCTGCAGATTCATTCACCCATCAGCGGTATAGTGGAACAAAACTTTATTGAACTGGGGCAATCTGTCAATGCCTTTGAAAATCTGTCGAGAATTCTTGACACACATGTGGTACTGATACGTGGATATATTTCTCCTGAAGATGCAAGGCTCATCAGCAGCGGTGATTCAGTAACAATTATGAAGCGTCAGTATAACGGCGATCTGAAGACTATTGCAAAGGTTACGTCCATAAATCCGGGACTTGATGAAAACAGCCGCTCCGTAGTGGTGAATGTGCTTGCCGACGCCAGCAAGGGATGGCCGCGGCCCGGAGAGAATGTACGGCTTGAAATAAAAGCCTCCTCCCAAAGAGAACGGATTGCTGTCCCTGTAGAATCACTTACATATGATGGAAACCAGGCTGTGGTTTTTGTTCATAAGGGAGAAGGCATATATGAATGCACGCCGATAAAAATTACAGAAATCGGGGGAAAACAAATTTTTGTTGAAACAGGGCTCAAAATTGATGATGAAGTTGCAGCTTCAAATGTGTTCAGCCTAAAGGCTTTAATGCGCTACGACATCATTTCAGAAGAATAAACTTAAACCAGGCACCAATGCTTAAAGGTATCGTCACATTCAGCGTCAGGCAAAAATTTGTAGCTCTATCCCTGGTGGTCCTGATGGCAGTGGGAGGTTACTTCTCACTGATCAGCCTTCCGATAAATTCCCTACCCGATGTAACTCCCGTTCAGGTACTTGTCATAACAAAGGCAGGCCGGTTTTCTCCTTTCGATGTGGAAAAACTGGTGAGTTACCCAATCGAAACAGCGATGAACGGTCTGCCTAATGTTGCGCAGGTTCGTTCTATTTCACAATTTGCCTTGTCAGCGGTAACCGTGGAATTTGATGAAGGAACAGATATCTACTTTGCGCGCCAGATGGTGAGCCAGCGGCTGCAGTCGATTGCTGATGAACTGCCCCCGGGGGTTTCCAGCCCGCAGCTGGGCCCGATTTCAACTGCACTGGGTGAAATATACCAATACGTGGTGTATGGTGAAAATCATTCACTGACAGAGCTTCGCGAAATCCAAGACTGGCTGATAGCTCCGCAGCTGAAAACCGTGAGGGGTGTCACTGAGATTAATTCCTTCGGAGGGTTCGTTAAACAATATGATGTGATTGTTGTGCCAGGCCGTTTACGGATGTTTGGCATTGGCATATCAGATGTTATGGATGCCATTGCCAACAACAACAGTGTCTCAGGAGGAAACTTTCTGGAACACAATCATGAACAATACATTATCAGGGGATTCGGACAAATTAATAAAGCCGATGACATCCGCAATATTATCATCAAAAATGTTGAAAACAAACCCGCATTTATCCGCGATGTAGCAACCGTGGAGATAGGAACCCAAATCAGGCAGGGGGGTGTCACCCGCGACGGAAAAGGAGAAGTTGTAACAGGAATTGTAATGATGCTGCGTGGAGGAAACGGACGCGAAGTAATCTCTGGCATTGAAGAAAAAATTCAGGCTGTTAATGCCGGACTCCCCAAAGGTGTCCATATTGAAAAATTTTATGACCAGTCGGACCTGATTTCACGCACCACCTCAACAATTTCGACCAACCTCATCGAAGGGGGTTTGCTCGTGATCGTGGTACTGCTCCTGCTGCTTGGAGAAATCTCAGGTGCGCTCATTGTTGCAATGGTGATTCCTTTATCGATGCTGTTTGCATTTATAGGGATGCGTGAATTTGGACTGGCAGCAAACCTGATGAGTCTGGGGGCCATTGACTTTGGAATGGTCGTGGATGGTTCTGTGGTTATGGTTGAAAATATCATCCACCGGTTACAAAAAGATAAAAATGCCGACAAGCAGGAGGTTATTATCCAGGCTTCCCGGCAGGTTGTAAGGCCAATATTTTTTGGTGTACTCATTATACTAATGGTTTATGTTCCCATTATGACATTCAGCGGAATGGAAGGCATCCTCTACAGGCCAATGGCCATAACTGTGGCAGCAGCAGTATTTGGGTCATTGCTTCTTGCCCTGATCTTTATTCCTGCAATGTCGGCAATCATTTTCCGAAAAGGGGTTAAAGTCAGGAAAAACAGGTTGATAAACTGGCTGAAACCACGTTACGTTCATTCACTCAACAAATACATGGATCACCGCTGGATGGTAATATCTGTGGCAGGTATCCTCTTTGGGATATCATTATTTATCATGACCAGGCTGGGAACTGAGTTTCTCCCCGAGCTTGACGAAGGATCCATACTGGTAGAACAGGTGCGGATGCCCTCCGTGACCCTCGACCAGTCAATTGAAAATGCAAACTGGCTGGCTGCCCGGCTGGTAGAAAATATCCCTGAAATTGAAACTGTAGTCCCCAAAACAGGCCGTTCCGATCTGGCCAACGACTGGATGGGAGTGCACCAGACCGATGTATGGGTGGTTCTGAAGCCGCCTAAACAATGGCGTCCCGGAGTTTCAAAAGAAGATATTATTGCATATATTGAACCATACCTGCAGTCAGAACCGGGCATGGCATATAATTTTACACAACCTATTGCCATGCGCGTTGATGAACTTACAAGCGGAGTAAAATCGGACCTGGCAGTAAAAATTTATGGGGAAGACCTTGACATGCTTGGCAGGATTGGCGACCATATCTCTGAAATGCTGCCGCGGCTCAGGGGAACTGCAAATTTTTATGTCGAACAGTCGGTGGGACAGCCCTACATGACAATCGAAATTGACCGGGAAGCAGTTGCTTCATTTGGATTAAATGTAAATGAAGTACAGAAGGTAGTTGAAGCAGGAATTGGCGGACAGGAAGTGGGCGTGCTTTATGAAGGGCAGCGGAGTTTCGGAATTGTGGTAAGATATCCGGCCGATATCAGGGACGAGCTTTATAAAATTCAGGACATACCTGTTCATCTGCCCAATGGTGATTTCATCCCGTTGAATCGTGTTTCCAACATAGACCTGCAGGAAGGCCCGCGGGAAATTCAGCGGGAAAACGGATTCAGAAGACTAATTGTAGGAATCAACATCCGGGATATCGACCTGGGAACCTATGCATCCAACCTTCAGCAGGAAATAAGACAGAATGCTGAAATACCTCCGGGTTATTTTATTGAATACGGGGGAACATTTGAAAACCAGCGAAGGGCTATGCGGCACCTGCTGCTGGTGGTCCCGCTCTCTATTTTCATCATTATAGGGTTATTGTACCTCAACTTCGGTAAAATGAAGTATGCACTGTTGATTTTACTTAACCTTCCGTTTGCACTTTCAGGAGGTGTTTTTCTGCTATGGATCAGGGGCATGTACCTTTCGGTTTCGGCAAGTATTGGTTTTGTGGCACTATTCGGGGTTGCAGTGCTTAATGGTATAGTATTGATTGACCACATTAATGAACTGAGAAAAAATAACCGGCAAAACCTCAGGCAAAATATCCTGGAAGGTTCGGCCGACCGCCTCCGCCCTGTACTGATGACAGCACTTGTTGCAAGCCTTGGCTTTATACCTATGGCATTCAATACCGGGCCGGGATCTGAAGTGCAGCGCCCGCTTGCCACTGTTGTAATTGGCGGATTAATTACCTCAACCTTGCTGACACTGATGGTGTTGCCTATTATCTATAACTGGATGGAGAGCCGGTCGGAAAGAGGGAAAAGAGAAACGGTGTGAGTGTAACTGGAAGGATGTTACTGTGGAAATAAAATTTTAAAATGTAATCTTTCATTTCATCTATGTTTGCAGTAACTTTATTCCTTCATTTTATTATAAACACATTTTCAGGTATAAACATCTAGGGACAATCTAAACACCATGAAAAGCTTTTATCTCCTGATATTACCACTTGTGATTCTTTGTAGTTGCACTACCCCGGTTTATATAACCAGGGAACTGCCGCCTGAACTTGTCCTCCCAAAACAACCCGCCACGATTGTTTACAGCAATCTGTTTAATTACCGCGAGAACCCGGGCATAAAGGATAAACATGAAACTGCTTATCAGACAGGAATCGACGAATTCGGATTTTCCCTTGTAAATGATGGTGTACCTGAGAACCCGGTTATTACTGTTGCTTTTGACACTATAACCCGGCCATCAGGAAAAAATAAAAATCATGACTTTCTTATTGACAAAAGTGAAATTATATCAGTGTGCAACTCATATGCTGCCGATTACCTTCTGACCCTCGACAGCCTGCGCCTGAACTTCGACTGGGAAGTGATCAGGGAGGAGTCGGACGACGGGTCGGTGTCAAAAACAAAGGACTTTTACATTGTAAACAACTACTATGTATCATTGTACGACAATACTGGTGAAGTCGTAGAAAGAACACTCCTTGAAAAAGGAGAGTTCTACAGGTCGAGGCCTACCCTGGGAGGCTTGTTTACCATCATTCCCAATCTTGATAATGCAAAGGACAAAATAAGATTTCTTGCACATGAAGCCGGAACAGAATATCACCGGATGTTTTATCCGTCAGCCATAACTGAACCCAGAATTTTACATGGCAGCAAACATTTCAAGGACACCAATTCGCTCATTTTATCCGGTGAATTTGATCAAGCAATAGTTATCCTTCAGGATATGATGGGTTCCCTTAAACCAAAGCTTGCCCAAAAAGCACAAAACAACCTGGAAGTGGCAAGGGAGATGAAACAAAGTTCCATGAATAACCATTCTCCGAAACCTGTGCGCGGATTTAGCCAATCTTTCTGAGAGCAATTCAGGAACAGAGAAACATGCGACCCCTACAGGGTCGGGCGCCAGCTGTGCCTTCCTGTTCTATGACTTGTAAACCCCGAATTTTTTTAGACAGATACTTCTTTGTGAATTCTTAGTGTCTTTTCTTCTTAGTGGCAGAATTCATAAGTATTTATGCCACAAAGACTCTAAGAACTCAAAGATTCACTAAGATTTTTAAATCAGGTATTTCTTTGTGAATTCTTAGTGTCTTTTCTTCTTAGTGGCAGAATTCATAAATATTTATGCCAGTAGAGTAGAGTACAGAGCAAAGAATTTTCTTTGCCCTGTAGCCCCCTCGTCAAACCGTACGTGCGATTTTCCCGCGTACGGCTTTCCTCCTAATTTTCATCATAAAGCTTTCGCTGGTCGTACACCTAGAGATTTATACGGCTTAACCAACCCATATTTGGATATGAGAAGATTGTAAGCCTGCTGACCATGCAGATTGCTTT
>JAEYNZ010000051.1 GCA_023412195.1 Bacteroidota bacterium | reverse complement strand
CCATTACCGATGGGGAGGATATCCATTTCAAGGGACTGCCCAGCTTTTCACCCGAACTCTTCAGGTACATTGAAAATGCAGACCCCATGAAATCGAAACAGCTGATGAAAGGCATCGACCACCTGACTGACGAGGGGGTTGCCCAGTTGTTTACGAGCCAGTTCAACGGACGGAAGATCATGGGTACAGTCGGACAGCTTCAGTTTGAGGTGATCCAGTTCAGGCTTGAACATGAATACAATGCCAAATGCCGTTTTGAGCCATTGAACATGTATAAAGCCTGCTGGATTGAGTCGGACAACAAGAAGATGCTGGAAGAATTTAAAAAGCGCAAGCACCAGAAAATGGCTAAGGACAAACTGGGCCGTGATGTGTTTATGGCCGATTCACAGTTTATCCTGCAAATGGCCCAGGATGAGTTTAAGGATATCAAATTCCATTTCACTTCCGAGTTTTAGGAAGGCAGAATTTCAAAAATCACTAAGCGGGAATACCTGGCAACCATTGTTACGGAGCTTTTCAACAGCGGATACAAGAGGCATTTCCAGCACGTTCCCTACCGATCCGTGACAAAAAGGGCATGCGTGCAGGTCTCCTTTTGAATCGATATACATGTAGCGGTTACCGGCCCCGAGGCATCCAACCTGTCGTTGATCAAAGCCGGGGAACATCACAATCGGATACCCGGAAAATCTTTTATCGTTGTATGATTGCAGGTAAAAATTCCGGAGCATTTCAACCTGCCCGGATGTAAGTGTGACATCTTTTCCCCTGAAATGCCCCACTTTCCGGGCTTCAAGTATTTTAATGAACCCAACCTTCCATTCCTTAGCCAGTTCATAATATTTCAGGATGTTTTCCTCTGTTGCAAATTCTTTTGTGGCACACACAGCAAGATTTATAATAATGCCGGCATTGTGACAATTGTTAACGGCTTCACGAACCCAATAAAATGCTTTGGGATGATTTCTGAATGCATTGTGCGCCTGCTCATCCCAATGGTCGAGGCTTATGCTTACCCCTGTGAGGCCTGCTTCTTTCAGTTTCCGTGCCTTTTCAGCAGTTAACCCGAAACCGGAGGTCAGCACCCAGCAATCCATAGAAGGCCTGGCTCTCCTGATCAGGACAAGCAGATCGTCGAACCGAGAAAGCGGTTCACCCCCTCCGAATTGGATATGGGTCAGATTTAACACCTTCAGTCGTTCCATGATTTCCAGCAGG
Source organism: Bacteroidota bacterium (assembly GCA_023412195.1). GTDB lineage: Bacteria > Bacteroidota > Bacteroidia > Bacteroidales > Prolixibacteraceae > Mariniphaga. Next base: position 12,269 of record JAEYNZ010000051.1, on the reverse strand, counting down.
TCATTCAGCTGCAGATGTTCCTTTGAAGCAATGTTATCCCATTCAAAACAATGAGTGCATTTCAGCGGGCAGCGGCTTGTAACAGAGAAAATGAGGGTGTTCATCTGAATCTTTTTTTCCGGATTACCCTGCAATCTTGTTAGTTCTGCTTCAAAGAACCTGTTAAATGTTCCTGAAGGAAATCCCGGGATCTGGTCTGCAAAATGATATTTGCCTTCATGCTTTAAATAACGGTTGATTTTGGAATACCCCTGGATCTTAGTTCTTTTTTGGGAAAATGTTTTAAGCTGGCTGATGATCTTCAAAGGATGTTTGTTATTCCGAACCGCATGCAGAAATATGTTCAGAAACAACCTCTGGCTGATTAATCCGGCTCTGAAACCATTTATGATCATAGAAGGAGAATGGCTTTTTAAAGTTTTCAGCTCCATTGTCAAATCAGTTTAATGACAATGAAATAAACTCATCATATAGTTCTTTTGAATATTGAGCCATCCTTCCAGGATCGCGGAAAGTTTTAAGCTTTTTCCACTGAGCGCGCCCTTTCTGGTCCCTGATGATCTTGTAATAGCCTTTGCTGTGAAGCACCACAGTACGACTTTCATCTGTAAACTGAGGTACAGGAAATGATACTACTGCCTCATTTCCAATGATTGGCTGTGAATAATAATTCTGATCATCGTTTTTTATACTTTCAACAATGTTCAGGTTGTTTTCATCCATGGCCTGAAGGGCGGGCACGGTAACCTCATGATAAGGAACATTTTCAGTAAAATCCATAGCAACATAATCCAGTTCCCAGAACATCAATCCGGTTTCAAGCTTTATTTTAACTGTTTCCCCGGTTGTTTCTTTTAAATCCACAACCAGCACGTCATTTTTCATAGCCATGGGCCCTGCGATTTCGTAAAAATCCTGCAATACCCACTCACCGTCTTTATCAATGTAAACCCTTAATGGAAACCCCTGTTCAAACATCAGGGTGCGCAGTTCTTCTGCCGGTTTTTTAGCTTCCCTCTTATCAAAAGCCTTGTACTTACCACCAAACATATCATGAAAACCGGAGAATACATGTTCTATCCAGAGTGAATTCTTAGCCCTTAATATAAGCTTTCCTGATTTTGCATTTTCAGGTTTATTAAAAGTCAACACAACTTCACTGAATGCATATTCCGAATCAGCAAGGTCATTGAACAGGTAAGCATAAGTGTCCTTTTTATCTAAAAGTGATAAAACTTCCTGCTCTTCACTGGTTTCTGCTTTATTTGGAAGGACAGGTTCCAGGAATGTATGCACCTTCCCGTATTTATCCATTAAAATGTTTACCCCTTCTGCATGGTCAAACACTTTTAATTCCATCAGGTTGATATGCTGGATTTCTTTAACCTCATTCGTTACTTTCAACAGGTATTCATCATTATTGGGTTTTAAATCGGGCAACAAAAGATAATCATGCCGTTCGAGTCCTGGCTGTATGGCGCCACTGAAAATTTCACCCGCAAAATTATATTCTTCGCCATTATGGGTATAAATGAAGGGACATGATTCCTTGAAAATTGCGACCAATATTGCCAGAATTAAAACGACTGATGCAGAAATACCAAGAGCTCCAAGAATCCATGAACCAGTAGTCGTTGCAGTATCTTTATCGTAAATTTCTATCTTTGATATGGAGCTTGACGGGATCGTAATTTTATTGTTCTCATACTGTATAAGTTCATCAACATACAAATGGACTTCCTTCAACAAATAACTTTGGTTCAGGTTTGCTTTTTTATAATAGCGGTTGGGCTTTTGTGTATTGACAACAGGCCGTGAATTAAAGTCTCCGGTTTCTGAAACTTCCCCTGACAGGTTCTTATCGGTCAGGGCAACATTGTTTAATTTCCATATTTTATCATTAAAGTGCAGTATAAAATTCTTCCCCTGTTCCTCCAGGTTTGCAATGGTTTCAGGAGCCGGGTTTTGTTTTGTATTTACTTTAAAATAGTAGCAACTGTGGGTCAGGTTCATCGTTGCAAGAATCAAAAGGAAGGCGATCCAGCGGGTTGCTTTCAATTTCTGTATAGCAACAAGACCTGGAAAACTGATACGCGCTATAAAAAGGTTGCGCCAATGGTTTTTCATGATTTGCAGGTTAAAAATTTAATGATATTTCTGATCTTAAAACAGACTTGCTATTTACTTTGGGATCTCGGTATATTCCTATATCAATTGCCAGGGTAAACCTTAAATTACTATTGAACTGCCAATGTAACCCCGGGGATAAAAATAGCCCGTTAAAAGATTTATTATTTAATTCTGATGTGGTTGTCCAGGGCTCTTCATTCAACTGAATTATTCTTTCTTCAGTATATTTTCCCCTGACATAATGCAATCCGGAAGAAAGGCGGAATGATCCGGGTGGTAATATATAGGCGTTAATTCCGGCACGGCTGTTCCAGTGAAGCAGTTGAGTTAGATTGCCATAAAAATATTCCTCATGATTATAATCATAAAACATTAAGTTTTGAGGATTTGTATTGATAGAATGTGCAGCATAAAGACCTATATGACCATTACCGGGTAAATACTCAAAGGAAACTTTCAAATTTCCGTAAAATAGGATAGCAGCAACATCAGCACCCAGGAAGAACCGGTTGAATGTTTGTTTATCGGCATCGTAAATAATTTCAGGTACATTTGATTTAACAAAAACATCAGTTGTACCACCTACATGCCTCAGACTATCCACTATTGATACACTCATCAGCCGTTTCATGTCCTCCGGGTCACCGGGCAGGGTATACGACAGGGTTTTCCCCGAAACAATGAGGTTATAAACAGAAATGGCTTCTCCATTTTTTTTATAGATGACTGACTGGGGGAATACCTGTTGCGTTATAAAGAATAATCCTATTAAAATCAGGATGTATTTCATTTTAAACTGCAGATTAGTTCATTGGTATAAAATTCCTTATAATAAAGTTAATCAAAAAATCTGTTCCTGTAATCATTTTGACAAATAAACATCCTTCTTAAGAATCAATGGAGTTTTTCCTAAATTTGCAAAAAAAATAGCATGTTCATCCTGGATACTTTGTACGACAATACCATCTTTGCGTATATTATTTTGCCGTTGCTCATTTTTGTTGCCCGTATTCTTGATGTTACCATTGGGACCATCCGGATTGTGATGGTATCAAAAGGTCAAAAGATGTGGGCCCCCATACTCGGATTTTTTGAAATCCTCATATGGCTGATAGCCATTTCAAGAATAATGCAGAACCTCGACAACTGGGAAAATTATTTAGCATATGCTGCAGGATTTGCTTCGGGAAACTACATAGGCCTTTTGTTAGAGCAAAGACTGGCCATGGGCATTGTTAAGATTCAGATCATAACCCGTAAAAGTGCTGTTGATTTAATAAAGAACCTGACTGAGGCCGGATATGGAATTACTTACCATGAAGCCAAAGGCAGCAGTGAAGATGTGAGCATCATATACAGTATTATCAAACGGACTGAAATCCCGGTGGTGGAAAAAATTGTTAATGCCACCAATCCAAAGGCATTTTATTCCATTGAAGATGTAAAATCCGTCAGCCGTGGCATCTTTCCTGTAAAAGATTCAGCACACAGATGGCGATTAGGCAAGTAAAGGTGATTTTTATTTTGGGGTAATTGCTGCATTTTGGTATCTTCGCCCAAAGTATTCAAAAAAACAATGAGTAAATGAATTTAATATATTACTAAAAAAGAAACACCATGAAAAAAGTATTTTCGGCTATATGTATATCAGTCATTCTCCTTGCATCAACTACGGCATTTGCCCAAAAAGTAAACCAGCTTTCAAATAAAGAGAAAAAAGCTGGATGGGAACTCCTGTTCAATGGGAAAAACTTCGAAGGCTGGAGGCAGAACAACGGGAATGCGATGCCAGCCAACTGGACAATTGAAGAAAATGCCATGAAAGTATTTCTTGGTGAAGGAAAACAACCGGGGCAGGGCGCCAATGGCGACATCCTGTTTGGAAACAAAAAATTCAAAAATTTCGAACTTTCAATCGACTGGAAAGCCAGTGAAATGGCCAATTCAGGCATTTTTTACTATGTAAGGGAAGTCCCGGGCAAACCTATTTACTATGCTGCCCCTGAAATTCAGGTACTCGACAATGAGAATGCCACCGATAATAAAATAGATACACATTTGGCCGGTTCACTTTACGACATGATTGCTGCTGACCCAAAAACAGTGAATCCTGCAGGCCAGTGGAATACATGTGTCATCAAGGTTAATGACGGCAAAGCCTCCATCAGCATGAACGGTAAAGAAGTGGTAACCTATACACACTGGACACCTGAGTGGGACCAGCTGGTTCAGAACAGCAAGTTTAAAACCTTCCCGGGTTTTACTGAAGGAATCTCAAAAGAAGGATATATTGGTCTCCAGGACCATGGCTATACAGTTTGGTTCAGAAATATTAAGATCAGGGAATTATAATTGACCATTTTATTTAACGATATCAGGAAGTCCGGTTTTTTATAATAAAAGACCGGGCTTTTCTTCTGTAAAAACAATTCAATATGAAACCATTTCATTTGCTTTTTTTCATCATTGCGGCAGTTACCTTTGGTTGCCGGAACATTCCCCAGCAGTCACAGGAAACCGATTTCATCCAATATGTCGATCCATTTATAGGCAGCGATTATCACGGCCATGTATTTGTGGGGGCCAGTGTGCCTTTTGGTGCAGTTCAGCTTGGGCCTAATAATGAAACCCAGGGTTGGGACTGGTGTTCTGGGTACCATTACTCAGATTCGATACTTATAGGTTTCGCTCATACACACCTGAGTGGAACGGGTATAGGCGACCTGGGCGATGTAGTGTTTATGCCTGTTTCAGGAAATTTTCAATCAGAATCAAACGACATACCCTACAGCTGGAAGTCGCTCTATTCACATGAAAAGGAACAGGCTGCCCCGGGCTACTATTATGTCCATATAGAGCGTTACAATATAGATGCCCACCTTACAGCCACTGAACGGGTGGGAATACACAAATATCAATACAATGAAGGGGAAAATTCCAGGGTTGTCGTCGACCTGCGTTACGGAACAGGTTGGGACCAGCTCAGACAGGGGAAACTGGAGCAGACAGGGCCCAGAACCTTGAGCGGACTCAGGTTCTCAAGAGGTTGGGCAAACGACCAGCAGGTATATTTCCATACAGAGTTTTCCAAAGACATTAAAAGCTTTGAAATCATTTCATCGCACGAAAGACTGGGGGAGGTCACTGCCCTCATAGAATTTGAAGGAAATGGCGAACTTCTTGTTAAAACTGCCATTTCACCTGTAAGTATTGACGGGGCAAAAGGTAACCTGGCAGCCGAGGCAGAAGGCCTTGACTTTGATGAGGCAAGAGCACAGGCAGAGGCAAAATGGAATAAGGAACTCGCAAAAATTAAGATAGAAACACCCGATCTTGCCGATAAACGCACTTTTTACACAGCACTGTATCATACCATGATAGCCCCATCGCTGTTTAACGATGTAAACGGTGATTACCGCGGAGCCGACAAAAACATCCACAAGGGGAACGGACATGAAACCTATACCACCTTTTCGCTCTGGGACACCTACCGGGCGGCGCACCCGCTGTTCACGCTTGTACAGCAGGATAGGGTGAATGACTTCATCAATTCGATGCTGGCCATTTATCAGCAGCAGGGAAAACTCCCCATCTGGCATTTGCATGGAAATGAAACCAACACCATGGTGGGCTATTCAGCGGTGCCCGTCATTGCCGATGCCTACCTGAAAGGGTTCAGGGGATTCGATGCCGAACTGGCATTTGAGGCCATGAAAACCTCGGCGTTACTTGATGAACGTGGGGGCGACTACGTGAAATCGCAGGGATGGATACCTGCCGATTCGCAGGTGGAGTCAGTTGCCAGGGCAATGGAATATGCTATAGACGACTGGGCTTTGGCAGCCATGGCAAAGGCAATGGGTAAAACAGAAGATGCAGAACTGTTTGCAAAAAGAGCAACATATTATCAGAATTATTTTGATCCGTCAACAGGATTTATGAGGGGTAAAATGGCAGATGGTTCATGGCGTACCCCCTTTAATCCCATTTCTTCGCAGCACAGGGAAGACGATTATTGTGAAGGAAATGCATGGCAGTATACATGGCTGGCGCCCCATGATGTGGAAGGCCTGATCGATCTTTTTGGTACAGAGGATGCATTTGTAACCAAGCTCGACAGCCTGTTCTCCATTGAGTCCATCAAGGTAGAAGGTGCTTCTGCTGACATTACAGGATTGATCGGACAGTATGCGCATGGAAATGAGCCAAGCCACCACATTTCCTACATGTATGCATGGGCTGGCCAGCAGTGGAAAAGTGCAGAAAAGGTACGTGAAATCTGCACCACCATGTACAACGACCAGCCCGACGGGTTATGCGGCAATGAAGACTGTGGCCAGATGTCGGCATGGTATGTATTTTCATCCATGGGTTTTTACCCTGTCAATCCTGCCAACGGAGCATACATTTTCGGAAGTCCGTTGTTTGCCAGGGCAGAAATAGCACTGCCTGAAGGTAAAACATTCAGGGTAGTAGCAGAAAACAACAGCAAGGAAAACCTATACATCCAGTCGGCCACGCTTAATGGCAAACCATATGAAAAGACCTTTATTACGCATAAAGAAATTATGAATGGAGGGGAACTTGTATTCCAGATGGGCAGCACGCCGAACATGGAGTACGGCAAAGCGATGAAGAACAGGCCGCGGTCGGTAGTATATTAAGGGTGGAAAAGCCAGAGGTTGGCTATCTGCCGGCCAGGCAAGATTCAGTCATTTCGCTGCACCTGCATTCTCCACCCATGACAGCTTCGGGGCCAATTAAACAGGCCGTTGCTTAATAACAAAAGATTGCCTGCCTGCCGGCAAACAGGCTTCCCTGGCTCGTACCCCGCAGTCGCAATGACGACCATGTGGGCACGTGGGTAAGGAGAGGGAAGAGCAAGCGCGAAGCGCCTGCTCTTCCCTCTCCTGCTGCCACAACAGAATCGTCATCGCGAGGGAGGAGGTACGACGACCGTGGCGATCTGTTCAACCTGATATGGACATTTCTTTACATTGCGATTATCAAGTGAAGCTTAGGTTGAATGTTCTTAAACATACAGGATGATTTTAAAACACTGCAGCCACATGATCAACAAGTACGTTTTGGGTATGCTGGCATGACGACCGAAGCAATCTTATTTAAAATGATCCTTCCAAACCCTTTTGGCAGCATGATAGCCGCACATGCCGTGTACCCCTCCACCCGGAGGGGTGGATGAAGAACAGATGTAAACCCGCGGATCGGGGGTTGTATAAGGTGAGAGCCTTGCAACAGGCCGGGTGAAAAGCTGGGTGATATCCTGACGGCCCCCGTTGATATCGCCACCCACAAGGTTGGGATTGAGGATTTCAAGCTGCGGTGCTGTAAACTTTGTCCGGTGAAGAATGCAATCTTTGAAACCCGGTGCTGCCTTTTCAATCTGTCTTTCAATGGCATCTGTCATATCAGCCGTGCTTCCGTGAGGAACATGACAATAGGCCCAACCTGTGTGATTACCTGCCGGTGCACGGCTGCCATCGAATACTGTATGCTGTGAAACGAGCACATAGGGTGGAGTGGCTATTTTCCCTTTATGAATAACAGCTTCAGAATTTTCTATTTCCCGCTCAGAAAATCCGAGATGGACGGTTCCTGCCTTACGGCATTTTTCATTTGTAAAGGGAATTTGTTCCGACAAAGCCCAGTCGATTTTAAATGCTCCCGCCCCATAATTATAATTACCAAGCCGCCTTCGGTATGAAGAAGTAAATTTTGTTCCACCGATCCGGAGCAACTGACGTGGCGTCAGATCAAAAAGATAAGCCCTTGCTTCAGGCAGGTCGCTTATATGTTTAACATGATTTTCCACAAATACCTCACCTCCCAGGTGCCTGTAATACCCCTCAAGGGCTTCAATAATTTTATCCGCCCCTCCTTCAGGGAAAGGCCAGCCAATGCTGTGCCCGAGTATATTAAGTACCATTCCGAAGGATGCAGTTGCAAGACTGTTAAGTGGCAGGGTTGAATGTGCAGCCGCACCGTAAAACAGCAGCCTTGTTTTTTCTTCCTTGAAATATTTACTTGCAAAATAACGTGCAGGCATCAGGGCTTTAAGTCCAAAACGGGCCATCCTGAATGGATCTGAAGGAAAGGAAAGGGGGCCCAATATATTTTTTGAGATATATTGCCAGTCGGCAACAAGCCTTGAGAACAGATCCCTGTACTTTTTGCTGTCGGTACCCAGTTGCCTTGCTGTTTCATCAATGTCCCTGTAACAGGCATAGGCATCGCCGTCAGCGAATGGATGTGCGTAAGGTATCTCAGGATGAACCCACGAAAGGCCATAATCTGCAAGGGGGAGGTTTTTAAAAAACGGGGAACCAAACCCCAGAGGATGAATGGCTGATGCAACATCATGCCTGAAGCCGGGTAATGTTATCTCATCGGTCCTGACTGCACCGCCCGTTTTAGCTGCCTGTTCCATTACAGCTGTTTTCAGCCCTTTCAACTGGAGGAAGATGGCAGCAGCCATTCCATTGGGCCCGCTTCCTGTAATGATGGCATCATATGGGCCAGGCATCCTGCAACTGGTTTAAATCGAAGTTCATGATATAATCCTTTAATGACCTTGTTCCATATTGTGGTGCAACCATGTCATGTGTTGACACAAAATTGAAATAATCAAGCTTGGCCTGGGTATTGCGGTCGAAGATCTTCATAAAAATCAGGCCGGGTTCTATCAGCAGACCGGGGAGGCTTGTGACTTTCCCATTTGTTTTCTCACTGATCATCCGGGCTATTTCGGCGCGGGTGTATATTTCGGGACCACCTGCTTCCATGACTTCAGGCCCTTCATGAATTACATCTGCAACCACGGCGGCAAGGTCCTCCGGGTGGATGGGGTTTGTTTTATGTGTTCCTGAACCAGGCAGAGGGATGATTCCCCTCTTCCCCATTGCAATCCAGTCGTTGAATCCCGAAAAGAAACCTACGGGACGGATAATTGTATAGCTGATTTTCCTTTCTTTCAGATAATCCTCCACCCTTTTATGCACTGTGGCCATTTCGTAGGTAGTAGCAACATCAACCCCCTTTATTGAAACGTAAATAAACCGGCGCACACCTGCACTTACAGCCCCGTCAATAAGGTTTTTATTGATTCCGAAATCGATTTCCTCAAATGACCCGCTGTTATCTGAAAGGCTGACACTTTGCCCGACTGCCGAAAATACGATGTCAACGTCCCTGAATGCTTCCTTCAGTTCATCACTGTTGCGTGCATCTGCAATCACAACATCGCCTGTGACGGGTTCAACCTTACGGGCACTTTCAGGGGAACTGACAAGTGCTCGCAAAGGAACATCCATCTGCTTAAGCTTGCTGAGCACTTCAAATCCGAGTGACCCCGAAGCTCCTGCCACCAAAACCTTTTGCATTTTATCTGATTTTATATCCGAATGTTTCCACATAGTAAACTGTTTCCCAGGCAGACAAACTTTATCCGTACCGGAATAATCTGTGGAAGTACCTGAAGGAGTTTCGTCAACCGGGGTTAAAAGCCTAACAAAGCAATATGAGTTTTCGTTCATTGATACAGTACAAGAGATTCCCGCCACTATAGGAAACCCAGGAAGCTGCCACGTAAGATCAGCTATATGTAATTAGTTTGTAAGAATCCATATTATCCGAATCATTTAATTTCTACCTTTGGCGGTAAAATTTCAATTATCTACCTTATTAAAAAGCAATGGTATCACCTTTATTCAGCCATCTGCTCATCCCCTTCATCATTGCAATGCTTCTTGCCATAACCATGGGCGGAAGCGGGACAGCCCCTGCATTTTCAGCAGCATATGGTGCCAATGTTATAAGCAAAAGCCTGATTCCGGGACTGTTCGGAATCATGGTTTTCCTGGGGGCCATCATTGCAGGAAAAGGAACAGCAACAACCATGGGGCAGGGACTGCTTGACCCTGAGATGATGACATTCACCGTTGTTTCCATCATTCTTTTTTCGGTTGCAGTGGCATTGCTGATCTCAAACCTTGCGGGAATACCCCAATCGACAAGCCAGGCCACCGTGCTGGCAGTGGTAGCCCCTGCACTATATTTTCATGAGTTTAATTCACAAAAACTTTTTGTAGAGATTATACCGGCATGGTTCATCCTGCCGGTCATTTCATATTTCATCAGTTACTTCCTTGGAAGATACATTTACAGGCCTATGAGAAGACGCGGGCTGACCATGTCGAGGGCTAAAAAATTCAACCTCAACCCTATGTGGAATGGTATTATCATGGTTATGTCGCTCTATGTGGCCTTCTCCATTGGTTCCAACAATGTAGCCAATGCAGCCGGTCCGATTGCATCGATGACTGCCAATGAGCTGGGGCTGCCCCTCGAAAGAAATTTTATCATTATAATGATATTATCGACGCTTATTGTAGCGCCCAGCTTTGGGATCGGCAGCTCACTTTTTGGGCACAAGATGGTTAAAAACACAGGTAAGGAAATCGTATTGTTCGGAAAATTTGAGGCTGTTATTATAGCATTCGTTTCAGGCAGCCTTTTGTTGCTTGCATCTATTACAAAAGGGATACCTACTTCGCTTGTCCAGCTGAATGTGGCTGCAATCCTTGGGATTGGAGTTGCCAAGCTGGGTCCTAAAAACATCTTCAAAAAAACGGAAGTGAAGAAGTTTTTCCTGATGTGGGTGATTGCTCCGCTCATTGCGTTTTTTCTGTCGCTGGGGCTTGTGTGGCTGGCGGATATTTATGGGTTTATATAGAAAGGACAACATTCAACCCTCAAACACTCCTGCCATATAATGAATTCTTTATATTTTTACGGCCACAAAAAAAGAACGAATGATTAACGGCAAGAAAGTAGTGGTGGTGCTGCCTGCTTACAATGCATCGAAAACCCTGGAGATGACCTACAGGGAAATTGATTTTTCCATAGTCGACGATGTAATCCTTGTTGATGACATGAGCAGGGACACAACAGTGGAAGTCGGACGTAAATTAGGCATCAGGCACATCATCGTTCATGAGAAGAATACCGGGTATGGTGGCAACCAGAAAACGTGCTACAACAAGGCCCTTCAAATCGGTGCCGACATTGTTGTGATGCTCCACCCCGATTACCAGTACACACCCATGCTCATCCCTTCGATGACCCACCTCATTGCATCAGGACTTTATCATGTAGTCCTGGGTTCCCGGATTTTAGGCAAGGGGGCACTGGCAGGAGGCATGCCGCTGATTAAGTATATTGCCAACCGCGGTCTGACATTTTTCCAGAACATCATGATGAATGCCAAGCTGTCGGAATACCACACAGGCTACCGGGCCTTCTCGCGTGAGGTGCTGGAGAAGGTAAACTACAATGCCAATTCCGATAATTTTGTATTCGACAACCAGATGCTGGCGCAGATCATCTATGCAGGATACGAAGTTGCGGAGATTACCTGCCCCACCAAATACTTCGACGATGCATCGAGCATCAACCTGAAAAACAGCACCATTTATGGCATCGGGGTTATAAAGACTTCGGTGCAGTACAGGCTGCAGAAGTGGAAGTTGATAAAGAACAAGATATTTCTTCAAGACACAAGTCCCTCAATAAAGAGTTTTACAGCCCGATGAAAAATAATATTATAAACGACCCCCTAAATCCCCCGAAGGGGGACTTTGGGACAGTGCAAGTTTGGCAGCATGCTGCTAAAGAGCGTCTTACCCCTCCCCTTCGGGGAGGCGGGGAGGGGTCGTTTTGACTTTAAATAATAGATGATTATATAAGAGATGTATAGACACAAGTATCAAGACTTAAATCTGTACTACCTATATAAATATTGCTATTATATAAATTGTTTGAACTGACTGTTAATCCTGTCTTGTGTCTTGATACTATAAATCTTGATACCAAAATATATGATCCTGTATTACATGAGAGACTTTAAATCATGCCAGAGCGATGTTATTATTTATATGATAATCCTGTCTTGTGTCTTGTGTCTATTTATCTTGATACCAAGTTTTTAAGATTTTTTATCAATACTGTCTGGTAACATGTTAAAACAATGAAATTTGAGATCTCTCACTTCGTTCGAGATGACAATCAATTAGTTTTGTATTTGGGAGGGGCAGGTTGGCGGCTTCGCCACCAACCTGCCC
>JAEYNZ010000155.1 GCA_023412195.1 Bacteroidota bacterium | reverse complement strand
CTGATGGTTCACGACCGGATAACTCCATCATGTTTGGCCCGAAAATCGGTAATAAACGTGTGGGAGCAATGTTGCCCTATGATTTTCGACCAGAAAATAAAAACTAAAATAGTAAATAACCAGGCTTTCCCATCTAAAATTACCTCTTCGATATTTATCTTTCTATCCTTATCTTTACTAAAAATACCAGCATTATGGATATTCAGGCATTGAAACTGGAACTGGTTTCCAAGATAATAAATACAAATAAACCTTCAGTATTGATAGAAGTGGACTGGTTGTTTCAAAAAGAAAATTCTGCTGATTGGTGGGATGGGTTGCCGGATGAAGTCCAGGAGTCAATACTGGAAGGCATGAAAGACATTGAGAAAGGAAATAGTTACTCACATGATCAGGTGATTCAGGAAGCCAGACAAAAATATGGATTCTAAGAGGGAAGTTATAGCCTGTGCATCTTTGTCTGGTTGTCCGGTTTTAAAAGTTCCATAATGTTTTTATATCTTTGAATCATGCGTTTAAGTGATTTTCAAATAAAAGCAATTAAAACACTTGTCAAACATCATTTTGGTCAGGATGCCTCTGTTTTCCTTTTTGGTTCCAGAACGGACGATCTTAAAAAAGGAGGTGACATCGACCTGTTTATAAGAAATGGAAATGAAGCCGCTTTAACAGTTGAAGCAAAAATTCATTTTCTCTCTGAGCTTAAAATGAAAATTGGAGACCAAAAAGTTGATGTGGTATTTGATAATGTCATTACAAGGCAAAAAAAAAGTTTCTACAACGCTGTAATGCTACATAAGGTAGAATTATAATCATTATGGATTTAGAGAAAAGTGATAGACTGAAGGAGGCAGTTCAGCTTTGTGCTATCTGCAGAAAGTACCTCAGGCATGTAATATTACTTCATCGGTTTTTAATTTTCTATTCTTATCTTTACTTGGCAATATAGAATTATGGATATTCAGGCATTAAAACTGGAACTGGTTTGTAAAATATTAAATACAAATAAGCCTTCCGTATTTCTGGAAGTAAAAAGATTATTCCAGAAAGAAAATTCTGCAGATTGGTGGTATGAATTGCCGGAAGAAGTTCAGGAGTCAATAATGGAGGGAATAAAAGACATAGAGAAAGGAAATATTTACTCACATGATCAAATGATTCAGGAAGCCAGACAAAAATATGGATTCTAATATGGAGTTTATTTGGTCAGATAGGGCCAGAATTACATATTCTTTGCTCCTGTCACTGAAGCATAGCAGATGATTTCACCCAGGAAGCACAGCAGGCCAGTTATACAAACACAATTGCAAATTTTGATTTGATTATTGATAGAGAAACTTATTTTTTGGATGAACAGCAAGAAATCAAATATTAACATCGATAAAATAGTTAAACATTGGATTGAAACATCAGATGACGATTTCAATACAATGTTGACTTTATACAATTCAAAATCATTTGGATGGTCTTTATTCCTCGGCCATATTTCAATAGAGAAATTATTAAAGGCTCTGTATGTTAAGCAATATAAAGAACATGCACCTTTCACTCATAATTTGTACAGATTAAGTGAACTTATTGGATTAGACATTACAGATGAATATTCTGACTGGCTGGACGAGATTACCTCATTTAACTTAAATGCCAGGTATGATGATTATAAAAAAGAGTTTTATAAGTTGTGTACTCATGATTACACAACAACATGGATTGAGAAAATAAAAATTATACGGACATGGATAAAAGGGATGCTTTAGAAATAGCTGAAGAATATGCGATCGCCGTAAATAAAAAATACGATTATATAAGGATGATCCTTTTTGGTTCTTATGCAAAAGGCAATTTTAATGAAGATAGTGATATTGATATTGCAGTAATTTTAAAAGATTATAAGAACCTGATTGACATACAAGTTGATCTGATGCGGATAAGGAGGAAAATTGACAGCCGGATTGAGCCACATCCCTTTAGAGAAAAAGATTTCGAGATAACAAATCCGATTGTTAATGAAATTATAAAATATGGTCAGGATATTAAAATCCAAAAAGATTAGCCGGAATTACCTGATATAAAGTTTCAATTTAAAATATCACCCCCACACTGCTGTCCCTCCTTGCACCTGTCACCGAAGCATAGCAGTTGATATCACCCAGGAAGCGCAGCAGGCCGAGGAATGCAAATACAATTGCTTCCTTAAACTGGATGATTTCTGCATGAGGAATTACAATTTCGCTCTTCAGGTGATATTTCAGCCGTTCGATCAGGAAGGTGTTGAATGCACCGCCACCTGTAACCAGCATTTTGCCAGTCCCGGGTGAAGCATCTGAGATTTGCATGGCGATGTGCTCATAAGCTGTGCGTAGCTGATCATTGAGGGAAATTCCGGAAGCAGCCATTATTGGCATGAAATGATCATCCATCCACTCGCGGCCAAGTGACTTTGGAGGCGGCTGCCGGTAAAAGGCCAGTTGATTTAGCTGTTCAAGCAGTTTCTTGTTCACTTTTCCTGCACGTCCGAGTTCTCCTCCGGCATCGTATGGCCAGCCCGACTTTTGTGCCAGGTCGTTCAGGATAAAGTTTACAGGGCAGATGTCGAAGGCGATCCTTTTCCCATATTGATCGAACGAGATGTTTGCAAAGCCACCGAGGTTGAGGCACGATTCATAATCAGCAAACAGCATACGGTCGCCCACAGGCACCAGCGGGGCACCCTGGCCTCCCAATGCAACATCGCCTGTCCGAAAATCGGCTACTGTGGGGATTCCTGTTTCGGCAGCAATAGGGGCACCATTGCCAAGCTGAAAGGTAAAACCTTTTTCCGGCTGATGGAAAACAGTGTGCCCGTGAGAGGCAATCAGATCCGGGGCCAGGGCATGCTTTTGAAGAAACTTTTTGATTTCCTGCCCTGTAAACCTGCCATAGGAATAGTGCAGTTCAATCAGTTGTTCACCTGACAGGGTAGGGGAGGATTTCAGTTTTTCTTCCCATTCGGTAGTATAAGCGATAGTCTCAGCTGCAACGACTGTAAATTCCCAGCGATGAGCATTATAGGTGAATTCCACTGCTGCCAGATCAAGTCCGTCGAGTGAGGTACCCGACATGGTTCCAACAACCAGGTATTTATTTCCAGAAGGAAGTTTCATAGGTTCTTCTATTGTTTTTAAAGTCGGTAACAGTTAAAACCAACTGATGCCTTTTCTTTAGTTCGAACCTTGAGGGATCGAAATAATGTACGATGGTATTAGATTTCGCATCATACTCAAACAAGGCCCATTTGCCATCGAGTGTTCCTTCATATTCTTTAATTCCCGATAATTCATCGGCTATCCTGAACCTGATCCGTGATGATTCATTAAGCGTGCCATCGGCTTTAAAGCTCAGTGGTAAAATGGTTGGGGGAATGGTATCGACAGATACGGCATAATTGCCAAAATTGCGGATATGGCCTGTCACCCAGCCATCTTTATATTCACCGCCTGCCGTTGAAAGTTTTCCGGTTAGGGTATCGGCCAACACAAGAAGGGCTTTATCATGCTGTTTTGGGTCGAGGTTCTCGGTCCGGACAGCCAGCAGAACATTGGAGTGCAGAGGAACTGTAGGGTTGTGAATAACATGAATGGGAGAATATACCCCTTTTACAGCAGGTTTCTTTTTGTAGTTGAACATCAAATCGGTGTACAAGGTATTAACCGGAAATTCCAGTTTTACATCCTCTGCCTCATAATTGTTTTGCCTGTCAAAGCGAAGATACTTTTCATGTTTTTTTTCCTGACGGGGAACTTCCTTAAACTGGCTTGATAAATTGAACTCCAGCAAAGATGTATTGCCATGCAAATCTTTCAGTTCAATTTTCACCGGGTGGATATTTCCATCAGTAACCTTCAGGTTTCCTCCCCTGCGCGAATTTTTGTACATGCTGAGCCTGTTCCCCGGGTCGACCCAGGTTTTCTGAAACCTTCTGTTTGAGTTCATCAGTTCGGCATAATCGAGAAGGCTGTTGATATAGCGGGTTTCGTCGAAGGAGAACCTGTCCTTCTGCACTGAATAGTATTCTTCCCCGTCGAACATCACCCTTACGGAATATACCCCGCACCTGTTTTGAGAGCCATCGAAAAAATCGTAGGCCTGTATGGCAATTCCAACTTCACCATATGCCGGAATAACTGTTTTATTCTGTAACGAATACTTTCCATTTGCCTGAACTGCCTGATATATTTTTTTCTCAGCACTGAAATCGACATGAGAGAATTCATTCAGGGGAGCTACCATCACGGCATAAATTCTAGGGGGTGTATTATCTTTCACAGGAAAGTTGAAGCGCAGCGGGTTCAAAGGTTCTTCCGATTCGGTATCCCTGATTTCAAAGTGCAGGTGAGGCCCACCAGAACTGCCGCTGTTACCACTTTTGCCAATTTGCTGGTCTTTTTTCACCAACAGCTTTCCCTCAGGCACTTTAACATCGATGCGAAAGGTTTTTCTTTCATACTGTATATCACGGATATATTTTTCTATTTCATTGCTGAACCCGTCGAGATGGGCATAAACTGAT
Source organism: Bacteroidota bacterium (assembly GCA_023412195.1). GTDB lineage: Bacteria > Bacteroidota > Bacteroidia > Bacteroidales > Prolixibacteraceae > Mariniphaga. Next base: position 7,044 of record JAEYNZ010000155.1, on the reverse strand, counting down.
GTGGTTCCGTTTGGATGGTCGATATAGAGCGCTTTACCGAATCCAACAGGAGAAACAGCTATTCGTGATATAAAACCGTCGGCCACAGCATAAACAGGGATGCCGGTTACCTGCTGTGTTTTAATGTCAATACCCGAATGGAAATGATTGCTTCGAAGTTCGGCAAAGCTCCCACTCAGGAAAATCGGAATTTTTACAGGGCTGGTATAATAATTCTCCTGTGCCATTAGTGGCAGGACAGAAATGATGAGCAAAAACTTCAGGAAGTATTTCATGTATTTTCAACTGTGCAGGTAAAAATAAAAAAATATTATCAAATTCAAACCGGCCATAAATATCCTGTTACAGCTACTTACGGCCCGGTTAGTATGATTTTAAACGGAACATAAAGATGATAATTGTATGGTAAAGGGGTCAATATGCCTTAAACATTTTTACAATATGCTAAAAATATTAACTTTGTCGGTGAATTGCAGCAAATATGACCGACGAAGATCGTTTGCTTCTGAATGAGTTAAAGGCCAGTGTGCAGCGCCTGTTTCAGGAATATGAAAAACTGAAGGCAGAAAATGAATTGCTTATGGGTAATGTGGCACTGTTAACCGGAAAAATATCCGGGCTTGAACATGAAAAAGACGATTTGGTTCGGGAAAATGAGAAAATAAGACTTGCCAACCGTATCCTTGCAGGAGATGATAAGGATGGGGAAGCAAAAAAAAGAATAAACAAGTTAGTACGGGAAATCGATAAATGTATCGCATTGCTCAACGGTAACGAACGGTGAATAAAGAACAACTTAGAATACATATCAGGATCGAAGGAAGGGTTTACCCCCTGAATATTGATCGAAAAGAGGAGGAGAGGCACCGGTTAGCTGCAAAAACGGTGAACGAAACTGTGGCCAGATACAAGGAACTGTTTCGTGATAAGGATTCGCAGGATATTTTGGCTATGGCGGCATTTCAGATTGCACTAAACCACACTGAATTGCTGCAGCGCGAGGACAAATCTCTTTTATTGGATGAACTGAAGGATATAAAAGACGATATTTCAGATTTTCTTATTGAGAAAATAAAGAAATAGAAGTTATTATAAATTTACCGGAAGCCCGTATTAAATTGCTTTATGAATGGAGTGATTTATTACGGACTTTTTTTTAATTAGTAAACTAAAATATATGCAATGGATTTAATATCAATACTGACCGGCATTGCTGTCGGTTTTTTAATAGGAGGCACTTTGGCCTACTACATCTGGGACAAAGCATTAAAAAAGAAAAAGCGTAAAATTGTAGAGGAGGCCAATAATGAAGGGGAGGTCATTAAAAAGGATAAGATCCTTCAGGCGAAAGAGAAATTTTTACAATTGAAAGCTGAACATGAACGGTATATTCAGGAAAAGAACTCCAAGATCAATGCGCTTGAGAATAAACAAAATGCACGTGAAACCAGCCTGAACCAGAAAAGGGATGAACTTCAGAAAAAAACAAGAGATTATGAAATAGCCAAAAAAGAGGTTGAAACCATTCGTGAAAACCTGAATGTTCAGTTACAGCGTGTAGAGGTGAAGAGCGAAGAGCTTGATAAAATTCACAGGATGAACCTTGAAAAGCTTGAACAGCTATCCGGGTTGTCAGCAGAGGAGGCTAAAGCGCAACTGATTGAATCGCTGAAAGATGAAGCACAATCGCAGGCTGTTGCCTATGTGAATGAAATCATGGAAGAAGCCCGGCAGACCGCCAATAAGGAGGCTAAAAAGATTGTAGTGAAATCGATACAGCGGGTTGCCACTGAAACTGCAGTTGAGAATGCAGTCACTATTTTCCATATTGAAAGCGATGAAATAAAAGGCCGTATTATTGGAAGGGAAGGCCGGAATATCAGGGCTCTCGAAGCAGCAACCGGTGTTGAAATCGTAGTTGATGATACGCCCGAAGCCATTGTCCTTTCAGCCTTTGACCCGATAAGGCGTGAGATTGCCAGGCTGGCCCTGCATCAGCTTGTAACCGATGGAAGGATACATCCTGCGCGCATCGAAGAGGTTGTGGAAAAGGTGAAGAAACAGGTGGAGGAAGAAGTGATTGAAACCGGTAAACGTACCACCATTGATTTGGGAATACATGGCCTGCACCCCGAACTGGTCCGCCTGGTAGGAAAGATGAAGTACCGTTCATCATACGGGCAGAACCTGCTTCAGCATTCACGTGAGGTAGCCAATTTATGTGCTATCATGGCATCTGAACTAGGATTGAATCCTAAAAAAGCTAAACGTGCCGGTTTGTTGCATGATATAGGCAAAGTTCCTGATGATGAACCTGAATTGCCGCATGCTGTCTATGGTATGAAACTGGCAGAAAAATACAAGGAGAAACCTGATATCTGTAATGCCATTGGAGCCCACCACGATGAAGTGGAGATGGAGACACTGCTGGCACCGATTGTACAGGTATGTGATGCCATTTCAGGAGCACGCCCGGGTGCACGACGTGAAGTTGTAGAGTCGTATATCAAAAGGTTGAAGGACCTAGAGGATCTTGCACTTTCATATACAGGAGTTACAAAAACCTATGCCATCCAGGCAGGCCGTGAGCTGAGAGTTATTGTAGGTTCCGACAAGATGAGTGATCAGGAGGCAGAACAGCTATCATACGACATTTCAAAACGCATACAGGATGAAATGACCTATCCGGGTCAGATCAAAATCACTGTAATCCGTGAGACACGTGTGGTAAGCTACGCGAAATAGATCAAAAAATCAAATTGAAAAATGATATAAAGCCTTCCTTAAACGGGGGGCTTTTTTTGTGCATGGTTGTGACTGATGAGATGTCATTAAGCAGCTGAATAACAGTAGTATGTAATGCTTATCTGTTTACCTTACAAAGTCCTTGAATGCATTATAAGTTCCTCCTGTGCGTTCTCTTTCCTGGATATCGTGCTGCTGCTTTTTCCAACCTGCGGCAAGTGCTTTCATGGTTGGATCTGCATGTGCAAAAAACATTTTGTATGACAGGCAGAACCGTGGCTTCCGGTTATCGAGAGGATCTTTAATGCGATCTTTAGTACAACCCCCGTAACATTTAGTGAGCCACGGGCAGCGGCGGCATTCTCCGGGTAATACAGCTTTTGCTGCTCCAAATGCATGTTGCTTTTTTGAATTGAGCATGGAGGAAATTTTGCTCTGCATGATGTTACCCAGTTTCCATTTAGGCTCAACGAAAAAGTCGCAGCTGTATACATTTCCGTTGTGCTCGACAACAACATATGACCCGCACTCTTTCATCATTGTACATTCTGGTGCCTGGAGGCCTACATACGGATAAAATACCGAATCATAATGCCGTACCTGGGTTGTTGGCTGCCCATTTTTAAAGTCGGCTGTCCAGAGATCAAAAATACGGCAAAGAAATTCTCCGTATGCTTTTGCTGATACTGACCAGGAAGCTGCCTTTGAGGGATCTGCGGGATCCGTTTCAACAATAGGTATGAACTGCATCCAAATTAACCCCAGTGATTTAAAGTAGTTATATATTTCATCCGGAAACTGCACGGAATAATCATTGAGGGTAGCAAGTACATTTACTGCCACACCATTCTCAAGCAGCATCCTTGCATTACTTTCAACTTTCTGATGTGTTCCTTTTCTGGCATTGTCTTTCCTGTAATGATTATGAATATGCTCCGGGCCATCAAGCGATAATCCAACCAGCCAGTCGTACTGCTTCAGGAACTCAGCCCATTCAAGGTTAAGTAGCGTTCCATTTGTCTGGAGACCGTTTCCTACAGTTTGTCCGCGGCCATACTTCTTTTCAAGTTCTATAGCCCTTTTGTAGAAATCAAGACCCATTAAGGTGGGTTCCCCTCCCTGCCAGGCAAAAGAAACGGAACTGCCCGACTGCTGCATCACCTGGCGTATCAGTTCTTCCTGTATTTCATCGCTCATACGGTGCCGGAGTGTTTCAGGAAAAAGGACTGCTTTTTCAAGATAAAAGCAGTAGGTGCAGTTGAGGTTGCAATCGGGGCCTGTTGGTTTTATCAATACTGAAGTAAGAGGCTTTATATTTCTGGCAATATTCTTCATTCTTTTTTAAGCTTGATGCACAAACATAAAAAATTCTATTGTATAATACCTTTATGAAATGGAATAAAGAGTCTGATTCTATTTCGTACTTGAGCAAAGGTAATTTATCGAAGAGATCTTTCCAGGAGGTGCAATTTTATTTAGGTACAGCCGTAATAAAAATTACTTTTACTACACTAATAAAATAAAACGGGCATTGAAATTTTTAGGAAATATTATTTGGCTGATATTCGGAGGGATAGCAATTTTTCTTGAATATATTGTTGCAGGGGTTGTACTGTGTATCACCATTGTTGGCATACCTTTCGGTATACAGTCGTTTAAACTGGGAATGCTTGCTCTTTGGCCCTTTGGACAGAAAATAGAATACATGGATTATGCCCCTGGGTGCCTGTCAACAATGATGAATCTGATCTGGTTTATCATCGGTGGGATTTGGATTGCCCTTACCCACCTTATATTCGGAGTGCTTCTGGCTATTACAATAATTGGCATTCCGTGGGCAAAACAGCACTTTAAGATGGTTTCACTTGCACTAACTCCATTTGGAAGAAAGCTTGTGTGATTTGAAGATTAATGAATTGTTGTAATATTTCTTTCTCGAACATTCAAGCATTGTTGTTGTTTTAAATTAACAGTTTAAATATACAAATTCTGATCGAACGATTCATGATAAATCATATTGACACAATAACAAAAGATACGGAAACACAGGATGTAATTCCATTTTCCTCATTTCTCGAATCTTTTAAATTAAAGATTCAGAGTATTTTCAATGACAGGAAGACAAATGATCAGTTAAGCCTGCAACGCGAGATACCTGATTTTGCATTACAGGAAATTATGTCGGATATTCCGCTCGCAGTTAGCATTCCTCAGGAATATGGAGGAAGAGGTGGCCTGATGTATGAAAATCTGGCATTACTTGCCGCAGCCTCGTATGAGTCACTTGCCTTGGCATTGACTTTGGGCATTAACTCAGCCTTGTTTTTACAGCCGGTTTCTAAATACGCATTGGATGATGCAAAGGCTAAAGTCTTCAAACGTTTTATAGAGGATAAAAATATGGGCGGACTGATGATAACAGAACCTGGTTTTGGCAGCGATGCCCTTAACATGCAAACCCATTATACCGAAAAGGGTGGAAAGTTTCATATTAAGGGGAAAAAACATTGGGCAGGATTAACAGGTTTAGCCGACTTTTGGTTGCTGACTGCCCGCCAGAAGACCGGTAACGGTGATCTCCAGCGTGATATCGACTTTTTTATATGTGATGTTCATGCTCCGGGTCAGCAGGTTATAGTTGAGGAATATTTTAATAACCTTGGTCTGTACATGATCCCCTACGGACGTAACCATATCGATGTGAGGGTTCCGGATCTTCACCGGCTTCAGCCGCATAGCACCGGAGTAAAAATGATGCTTGACTTGCTGCACCGCAGCCGGATGCAGTTTCCCGGACTGGGTATGGGTTTTATAAAAAGAATGCTTGATGAGGCAATTTCTCATAGCAAGCATCGTCAGGTAGGAGGGAAAAGCCTGTTTGGATATGACCAGGTGCAGCAAAGACTGGCAAAGCTGCAATCATCATACACCATCAGTTCAGCCATGTGTGTCAACAGCAGTAAGAAAGCTGGTATTGAAAATGATCTTGCCCCTCATGGCATGGAAGCCAATGCAGTTAAAAGTGTAATAACTGACCTGATGCATGATGCTGCCCAGTCGTTACTTCAGCTTGTGGGAGCCAAGGCATATCAGCTGAACCACATAGCTGGAAGAGGAACCGTTGACAGCCGGCCATTCCAGATTTTCGAAGGCTCAAATGACATCTTGTATGCCCAAATCTCTGAAAGTCTGGTAAAAATGATGAAACGTGCAAAGGAGAATAATCTTTTGAGCTTTTTAAAGAATTTTAATCTAACAAGCCGGGCCGCTGATTATATCAGAGATCATGTCAACTTTAACCTCGATTTCCAGATGCCCCAGAGGAAGCTGGTCGAAATGGGGAAAATAACCGGTAGAATCATTTCCATGAACCAGGTGCTTGATATGGCAGGTAAAGGTTATAGAAACGATCTCATCGAAAACAGCATAAGTATACTTCAGCAGGAAATATCTAAATTGATGGCAGGTTTTTCAGAAAAAAGCCAGACCCTTGTTGTTGAAGAATATGAAGAAGGCAGTTCATGGATGAAACTGGCCAGGCTATAAGAAAGGATTTACACTGCTACTGAATTTTAACGCCTGGGCCCCGTCTATCTTCTGCACGCAGTAAGTACCTTGCTCTGGCCTGAATTGGATCTTCATCGATTCCAATATAAATACTTGTTTTTCTGTCAATAACTACTTCCTGCATTGTTTTTAGGTCGGGAGATTCTCTTTTCTGATTTTTATTTAAATTCATTATTAAAATTTTTAACCCTCTATTACGGTGGTTAAGTACTGCCGCTTAAGGTTTTAAGTGATTAAATGTAAGTCTGGTCAGGAAATTGGTCAAAGGTAGATGTGTAAAGATACACATTATTAATTGAAATACAGGTATTTTTATATTTATAATCCGTATCTTGTGCCCGTAATAAAATTAATATTTATGTATACAGGCACAGTGAAATTTTTTAATGAAGCCAAAGGTTTTGGTTTTATTAAAGACGAAAATTCTTCTAAAGAATATTTTGTTCATTCAAACGGATTAAAAGACAGTATTCGTGAAGATGATAAAGTAACCTTTGAACTTGAAGAAGGAAGAAAAGGATTAAATGCAGTCAATGTTAAACTGGCATAGCCGGTCTCAATATTATAAACATTTAAATTTTTAAATCCTGCCAATATGGTGGGATTTTTTTTGTGTGCCGTGCATGGTAAATAACTTGGTGGTGAAAGTCCACTATGGGGGTTTGTAGTTGCCAACCATTAGCCAAGAGCAAGGGTGTCCATCGTGAGGTGGAATCTGAAGGAAGCTGGAGG
>JAEYNZ010000150.1 GCA_023412195.1 Bacteroidota bacterium | reverse complement strand
CGGTACCGTCAATTGTAAGGGAAGTTGAGTCGAGAAGCAATTCTGATGACAAATTAATAGTCATATCATGGGCAAAAGTAATCGTGTCGCCATCACTGCATTGTTCAATTGCCCATCGAAGTGAACCATCTCCGGAATCATTACCATTAATGACGCTTATTTCAGTATGCTGAGCAAAACAGTTAAGTTTTAGAATCACTACCAGTGTGAAGGTTAAAATGATTTTTACGTTCATATGTAAGTAATTGATATGAATATCCTTAGATGTATTTCAAAATGAGATCTTTACCAGGCCAGGCTGTTCCCGGTTACGTTCATTGCATCTTTCCTGTGTTTATCCATGATGGCTTAAAAATTTACTGGTTTTGAAACACAAAGAAAAAAAATAATCAGGTTGAATAAATCAAAAGATCAGAAATAATTACAGAAAGCATAAACATGTGGCCGGATTAAGGTGAACATAAAATGAAGTATCCGGCTTCATGGAAGAAAATTAAATCAGGCTCAGCCTGAAGAATTATCACCGCGAAGACGCCAGGGCGCAAAGGAAAGAAAGAGGTAGTTCCTTTTGGAACATGATATGGGTAGAAAAATGAATGACCACCCCATCCTGCTAAAGTTTCCGTAGGAACGAAATATAAAAAGCTGAATGGGATATACGAGGGAAATGGTTCATGTGGTTTCTGTTGTTCATGTTGCCAATTCCGGTAACAAAATGACTGGCAGGTTCGTATCCTTATAAAGAAGGTGTTTATTTTAAAAAGTCATTGTCAACGATGAGTGGGAAGGTATCTTGAATAATATTCCCGCAGGGTTCATTCCCAGCGCATTATAATTGTGAAATTTTAAATTTAAAGGCAATGGCTTTACAACATCTTGGAAGGGAATACGGAAGCAACGCTTCCGAAAATTACGAACGTTTTTTTGTTCCGGCAATTGGTGCTCCGCTGGCGGCTGATCTGGTGGAAAGGGCAATGATTCAGCCAGGTGAACGGGTACTGGATGTGGCCTGTGGTACAGGTATTGTCACACGATTGGCAGCGGAAAAGGTGGGTGATACGGGTTCTGTGACCGGACTGGACATGAATCCGGGAATGCTTGCTGTGGCGCGTGAAGTCTGCCCCCGGGGTATTGAATGGCAGGAAGCCAATGCAGAGGATATGCCGCTCCCGGATAACGGATTTGATGTGGTTCTGTGTCAGGCCAGCATGATGTTCATGCCCGATAAAGTAAAGGTACTTCATGAGATGTACCGCGTACTGGCCCCCGGTGGCAGGGTACTGCTCAATGCTCCCGGTTCGCCCTCACCCTTTTTGGAAGCTTTCATTGAAGCACTCCATAAAGAGTTGGTTATTTCATTCGTTGATAAATGGGGTTTTTAGAAGCAAAGGAGCAGGTTGGATTCCTTATAAGACCGGTATTAGAAAAATATTGGAAACAATAAAAAATTTTAAGAATAACTCTTTCCCAATTAATGAATTGTTCCAGATTTATAGTAACCATCCAATTACGTTTTCAACTTCATATACAGGTGATAATATAGACCAACTCGATCGTTCTTTTGCTTATTACTTGATGTATGATAGGTCAAGAACTACACGTACAAATGATATTGATCATATTATGCCCAAAAATATATTAGAGTCAAAAGGATATGATTGGGCAAAAATTAATAGTTTAAAAAATTATCAGTTATTAGATTATGCCACCAACCGTGGTGAAAAAAATGGAAAAGCTTTTTCAGAGTGGATAAATAACCCCAATTATGTAAATTCATTTAATTCCTGCAGATGAAATGCTTTGGATTGAAGACAATTTTGAAAAATTTTTAGAGGCAAGAACCGACCTTAACCTAAGTAAGTTGAATAGCTATTTAAACTAGTGGCATGATCTTCGATTATTAAAACTGTTCGTTACCGTTTGTCTCACCTCCTCCATACTTTTGCCTAAAAACAATAGTATATGGAGGAGGCAAATCTTAAAACCAAACTGCTGTAGATTATTGGCAGAATGCATGAGCAGGCGAGAAATTGCAGCCTGTTACTCCAGCATATGACATTTGCAATTCCTGCAGATTTATAAGTTATACGGGAAAACTCTGTGCCACCTCATCTGCCATTTTTACAATTATTGTCATGCTCTTGATCCCATAGACAACCAGGGTATTAAAATTTCTTTTTCTGAAAGCCTTGCTTCTGATTTTGGTGGTACACTACTTGATTCCTTATCTGAAATAACCGGATCGATCTGTTTGTTCTTTGACATATTGTTTGATTACTAGTGAGCATATACAGGATTTTAAGATACAAGTTTAAGACCTGATCCTTCTTAGAATGTAGATTTTCAGATACTCAGATTTCCGGATAACCGGACAGGAGTGAAGTTGGATTTTGTCTTGTGTCATGTGTATCTTAGTCTTTATACCTATTTTTCTGCTACGTCACATTTTGTCTCACCTCCTCCATACTTTTGCCTGAAAAAAACAGGATATGGAGGAGGCAAATCTGAAAATCAAGCTGCTGGAGAGCATCGGCAGGGTGTATGAACAGGCGAGGAAGTGCAGGCTGCGGCTGGAGGTCTTCAGTGAGACAGGCAGTGACCTGGGGCTGTTGTCTCATTATTTCGGGGTCACTGCCACCCAGTCTTTTTTTGTGGCAGTGGTGATGTCGATGAATTACAAGTGTGATCCGGTCACCCTGAACGACCTTGGGGAGTACTTCAGGTGCAACCCCATTGAAATCCTTTATTACAGCGATGATTTTATTAACCTGTGCGACAAGGGGATCTTCCGGAAGGAGAAATCACTGCACCGGCAGCAACTTGCCCTGGCAAGTGACCATTTTATGGTAAGCGAAGAGGTAACCACGGCGATCCTTCAGAATAAATCCATGCCCGACCTGGCAGAGAAGAAAATGGAGGATGTACTGGAGGTGCTGGGCAGGCTGTTCAGCCTTGCAGAGAAGCGGAATGGTGAAGATATATCCACCCCTGAACTGTTCCTGAAAACAAGGCTGATTTTTCATGAATACATTCATTTCCCATTGATTAAAAAAGTTGCTGACTACAGCTTGCATACTGCCGATAATTATCTGTTCCTGTATCTCACCTGGAAAACGCTGGCAGGAGAGGAGGGGGCGGATATCGACAAGGCAACCGATCTTATTTATGATGACCCGGTGGAGAAGATCAGCTACCGCCAGAAAATCATCTCAGGTGAGAATGCCTTGCTGAAAAACAACCTTGTGGAGCTTGTGGAAGCCAGGTTTTTCAACGATGCTTCGCTGAAACTTACAGAGCAGTCGTGCCAAATGCTTGAAAGCTGCGGACTGAAAGTCATGCAGAACCTTCCCAACCGCAACAACATCACAGAGCCCTCCGGTGTGTTACCCCGTACCCTTATTTTCAGTGACGAGATGGAAAGCCGCCTGGGCCTTGTCAGGAATGTCCTTACGGAAGAAAACCTGGCTGCAACCCGGGAACGGCTTTCCTCTAAAAATCTGCCGAAGGGAATCACCATCCTTTTTCACGGGGAGCCGGGGACGGGCAAGACGGAACTGGTGATGCAGCTTGCACGGGAGACCGGTCGGAAGGTGTACAGGGTGGATATCAGTCAGGCTAAGTCGCTGTGGTACGGGGAGAGCGAGAAGATTATAAAGCGCATTTTTTCCGGATACAAAAACCTGATGAAGGAATGCGATCAGATTCCAGTGCTGCTGTTCAACGAAGCGGATGCCATTTTCTCTTCCCGGCGGATGCTGCGTTCGTCGGGCGTGTCGCAGACAGAAAACACCATCCAGAATATCCTCCTTGAGGAACTGGAGCAGTTTGAAGGCATCATGATGGCCACAACAAACTGCACCGGTAATTTTGATGCGGCATTCAACAGGCGTTTCCTGTTTAAGGTCGGGTTTGAGAAACCGGATGTCAACATCAAGGCAAGGATATGGAAGATGAAGTTTCCGGAGCTTGGTGTCAGTGAATGTGATGAACTGTCAGCACGTTTCGATTTTTCGGGGGCACAGATCGACAATATTTTACGAAAAAGCGAAATGCACAGCGTTATATACGGCGAAACGGTAAATTTCAATAATATTGTAAGTTATTGCAGGGAGGAACATCAACTGACAAGATCAACCAAAATTGGCTATTCCAAAACCTGAACGTTATGTCACAGAAAGAAAAGTTCACACGCTTTAACCTGATCATCAACAAGATTCGCAGGAAACCCTGCACGTTCAGGGAGATTGCAGATTATCTTGAAACCCAGTCGGAACTCCAGGAATGTAAACTTAGTATCAGCAAGCGCACGTTCGACCGCGACCGGATTGACATCCTTGAGCTTTTCAATATCTCCATCGAGTGGGATGCAAACCGAAAGGTTTACTTCCTTGACATGGAGGGCCAGCCGGAGATGAACACCCGCATTCTTGAAGCATTCGATACCTTCAATGCCTTTAACATCACCGGCAGGCTGTCGGATTACATCCATTTTGAGAGCCGGAAAACGGCAGGCACCGAAAACCTGAACGGACTGCTTCACGCCATCAGGAACAGCCTGCAGGTAAAATTCCGGCATCAGAAGTTTTGGGACGACAAGCCTTCACTGAAAATTGTAAATCCGTATGCCCTGAAGGAATTCCGCAACCGGTGGTACCTGGTGGGAGAGGACACAGCCATAGGTGAAATCAGGATTTACGGTCTCGACAGGCTGAGCGACCTTACAATCACCAAAGCAAAGTTCATTTACCCGGCTGATTTTTCAGTGAAGGACTACTTTAAGAACAGTTTTGGGATCATTGTCAATAAAGGGCAGCCGGCGGAGGAAGTGATCCTGTCGTTTACGCCGTGGCAGGGAAAGTACATTAAATCGCTGCCTCTGCACCACTCGCAGGAGATCATTGCCGATAATGACAAGGAGCTGCGCATAAAACTTCACCTGGCAGTAACCTATGATTTTGTGATGGAATTGAGGTCGTACGGGCAGGAGGTGAAGGTAGTGAAGCCCGAGGGGTTGTTCAAAGTAACCTGTTAATCCTTTTTTCGATCAGGTTTTTATAGCTTTCCCGAAAATCGCTGGTCAGAAAACTGGTATCGATAAAATCCATCCAGCCGGTACAGCTTTTTTCCATCTTTTTAAAGATGTTATCCTGCTGTTTTTCATCCAGCCGGAGGGTGGTGAATGCTGCTTTAAAGTCGTTCCTTTTGATTTTCTTCTTTTTCCCGTTAAGGGTAAGTGCCAGATCCTCATAGTCAGCAGGATGTACCAACGCTGTTGCCACCAAATCGTAAGCAGGGGAAAGCACAATGCCTTGCGGGGGGTGGCAGATCAGTGAGAAATTTTTCAGGTGCATGTCTGCATTCCCTGTTAAATAGGAAAATACCACAAGCTCGCAAAAATTTACAACATCAAGCCCCGGATTTGTAGAATATTTTAAAATTGCCTTACCAACCTGCTCGTAACTTCCATTGTATTTTTCCTCAGTCAGCCGCTCTGTCAGCTGACACATGTCTTCCATGTGCAGTTTTTCATTTTTGGATCGGTCAATGCGTTTGGTGATGTAGGCAAGGTTCCCTGATTGCATGCGGATCAAACTATGCGGCACTGTCTTTATTTTAGTCAGTTTTGCCAGGTGCATAGTCAGATCTTCAACTTCGGGCAACTGGGGATAATTTGGGACCGGAGGTTTAAGTATGTACCCGCCCCAGAGTCCAACGATTGTAAACCGTTTTGGTGCATTCGATTGTCTGCCGGAGGTTAAATGAAGCGAAAGTTTCGCCTGCACACCGGTTACAGAAGTCTGGGTTTTTAAAACTTCTTCAGCCAGTTTTTCCAGTTCATCTTCGTGGTAAGGCAAAACCGGGGGGATTGATTGTCCGAACATTCTTTTACTGCACGAGGCGTGGAAATCCTGTTCTCCTGCAGCCAATGGTTTATAACAGTAAAGGCAATTCATGATTTATTCAATATCTTCATTAACGGGGATTACACTCACTGCCCCGATACAGTCTTTGCAACAGGCCATCAAAAGGCCCATTCTGTCACGAGGGTTCAACTTCCAGTTTCTTTCAGCAATGTCGAGCAACCAACCTTCAGGAATCAGGCCATCGAAAAACGGGAACATGACTTTGGAAGTATATGCGGGTTCCTGTAAAGGCAAAGTCAGGCTTACAGCCTGAGGGGATTCAGAATGAAGGTAAGCCGGGTCGTACTGAAAATGGTAGCCCTCCTCGTCCTGAACCAGCCAGCCTGCGGTATGGCTGTGCATTCTTATTTCAGCTTTTCTCTTTGCCATTAGTCAATCTCTTGTATTTTAACAGGTCCGGCTTCATAGCCAAACAGCTTTAACACCTGGTTTACCTTGTCGAGTCGCAGGGTTTGTTTTCCCTGTTCCAGATCGCGGATGAACCGTAATCCAACGCCAGCCTTTTCAGCCAGTTCGGGCTGTGTTAAGCGGACTGATCCACGTTTTGATTTTACAAATTCATTTAATTTCATTTGTATACCTTAAAGGGTATAAAATTAATATAAAGTAAGGATATTATAACCTATCGGGTATAAATTAAATAGAATTAATTTTGATATACCTGTTTAGGTATAAAAATTCAGAGTAGTCTGAAAAAAGATATCCATCAGCACTCTACTCCTGGCCCTATGCTCCCTGTCTGCCGGCAGGCAGGTTTGCTCTATACTCTATGCTCGTTTGCCGCTGTTTCACAGATTAAGATAACACCTTCGGTGTTCTGAGAATTATCACCGCAAAGGCGCCAGGGCGCAAAGGGAAGAGTTAGTTCCACCCGTTGGCTAAAGCCCTGCTCCATTGATAGCCCTGCACCCGTTGGCTGAAGCCGACGGCAATGTTATACCCGCAAAGGTGAAAGGCGCAAATTTTTATCGCGCAGAGCAAGTGCTTAAGAAGAAAACACCTTCGGTGTTCTGAGAATTATCACGCAAAGGCGCCAGGGCGCAAAGGGAAGAGTTAGTTCCACCCGTTGGCTGAAGCCGACGCCATGATTAAAGTTTCATCATTTTTTAAGGTTGACCTGGCAGTAAGATGTTCTTGTGGGATCATTTCCGTTGGATTTATCCAACGGCAAGGTGATGCCGGTTTAGGCGGGCTTTAGCCACATTTCTTGATTGCCAGATTAATAATCAGTGATATATAACGTGGCTTAAGCCCTGCTTCATTGTTAGCCCTGTAACCGTTGGCTGAAGCCGACGGCAATGTTATACCCGCTAAGGTGAAAGGCGCAAATTTTTATCGCGCAGAGCAAGTGCTTAAGATATTGCCACAGATTCAAAGATTAAGAAAACACCTTCGGTGTTCTGAGAATTATCACCGCAAAGGCGCCAGGGCGCAAAGGGAAGAGTTAGTTCCACCCGTTGGCTGAAGCCGACGCCATGATTAAAGTTTCATCATTTTTAGGCTGACCTGGCAGTAAGATGTTCTTGTGGGATTATTTCCATTGGATTTATCCATCGGCACGGTGATGCCGGTATTGGCGGGCTTTAGTCACACTGATTGCCAGATTAATAATCAGTGATTTATAATGTGGCTAAAGCCATGCTTCATTGTTAGCTTTGCATCCGTTGGCTGAAGCCGACGACAATTTTATACCCGCTAAGGCGCCAGGGCGCAAAGGGAAGAGGCCGTTCCTTAAGTTGCCGGGTGTGTTTATCGATATTTCCACAGATTCCCAGAATGAAGGAACATGGGAGGAGTGAGGGAACAGGTAATCGCAAAAGACTTAGTTCATCGGAAGAAGCCTCGTTCGCAACCTTCGAGGGTTGGAATACCTCGAAGAGTTATATGAAGAAAGGAGATTTTTATCGCGCAGAGCAAGTGCTTAAGATATTGCCACAGTATTAAGAAATAAGATATCCTCAGCACTCTGCTCCTGGCCCTAAAGGCTCCTATGCCACAGATACCCAGATTAAGAAAACACCTTCGGTGTTCTGAGAATTATCACACAAAGGCGCCAGGGCGCAAAGGGAAGAGGCAGTTCCACCCATTGGCTGAAGCCGACGGCAATGTTTGAAGCATCATCATTTTTTAGGTTGACCTGGCAGTAAGATGTTCTGGGAATCATTTCCGTTGGATTTATCCAACGGCACGGTGATGCCGGTATTGGCGGGCTTTAGCCACATTTATTGATTGCCAGATTAATAATCAGTGATTTAGAATGTGGCTAAAGCCCTGCTTCATTGATAGCCCTGCATCCGTTGGCTGAAGCCGACGGCAATGTTATACCCGCTAAGGTGAAAGGCGCAAATTTTTATCGCGCAGAGCAAGTGCTTAAGATATTGCCACTGTTTCACAGATTAAGAAAACACCTTTGGTGTTTGAATTATCACGCAAAGGCGCCAGGGCGCAAAGGGAAGAGTCAGTTCCACCCGTTGGCTGAAGCCGACTCCATGATTAAAGTTTCATCATTTTTTAGGCTGACCTGGCAGTAAGATGTTCTGGGAATCATTTCCGTTGGATTTATCCAACGGCACGGTGATGCCGGTATTGGCGGGCTTTAGCCACACTGATTGCCAGATTAATAATCAGTGATTTATAATGTGGCTAAAGCCCTGCTTCATTGGTAGCCCTGCATCCGTTGGCTGAAGCCGACGGCAATGTTATACCCGCAAAGGCGCCAGGGCGCAAAGGGAAGAGGCAGTTTCTTCAGAGGGCCAGGGCGCAGAGAAGGACAAGAAAAATTTCTTCTACGAATTCCTCGAATGGCTTTTAGTGTTCTTTTTTGTGTTCATATTGGTGCTTTTGTGGTAAAAAAATATCAGGAGTTTTATATTAACAGTAAAAAAATAATTGGGTTCGTTCCCTTCAGACAGTGCCGTTTAAAAAAAAGCTGCTAATATGCCAAAGGGGGCGGGGTGATCCTATGGATCAGTTGCACTGGAGTTAGTCTGAAAATCCAGTATCTGAGAATCCAGTAATCTTTTAGAATCAGGCCCGTTAAAGTGTGAAATCCTATGGCTCACACTGGAGTTAGTCTGAAAATCCAGTGTCTGAAAATCCAGTGTCTGAAAATCCAGTAATCTTTTTTTAACTTTGCCCGCTGCTAATCCCTGTAAGTTTATTGAAGACCATTTAAAGCAGATTAAAATGAGTATGTTTTTTACTAGAGGAATGTCTGTTACGCTTATTCTCCTTTCCATGTTTATGGCATCAAAGGCCCAGAACATTGTGGAATATTTCGGCCGCGAAGTTGTTGAGGAGATCAATGAAGGGGCAGTCGTTCATGTTTTCACCAAAGGGCTTTTGCTGCCTGCTGCTACGCAGGGGCGTGGACTCATGCCGGAAACCGACATCATAGCATGGCATTATGCCAATGGAACATGGACAGCACCGGAAGAGGGGCAACTGCTCCATCCGGCGCACGATAAAGGCGACAGTACATTCATCTGGCGAAGTGTTGAAGCCAATGATGAAAATTCTTTTCAGGGAAGAATGCTCAGGCGGTCTTTTTTATACACTCCATATCCGTCGCCCCGTGAGGAAGTGCTGCTGCTTGATGCCCGGGGCCATACACAGGGTTATTTTAACGGGAAACCCATCGCCGGCGACCATTATGATTTTGGATACACCCTGGTTCCCGTTAAGCTGAAAAAAGGGCTGAATGAAATTATATATACTCCCGGCCGGTTTGGCCGCATCACGGCAAGGCTGGTTGCCCCTGCAAAGCCTGTTATGCTGACAATCCGCGACATGACGGTCCCATCGCTTATCGCTGGTGAAACGGAAGAACAATGGGCGGCAGTCAGGTTAATCAATACACTGGAAAAGGAGCTTACCGGATTGACCATCCGCTGCATCCTCGAAACAGGAGAGGAGGCTGTTTATAAAACCGACCGGGTGATGGAACTGAGCGTACGGAAAGTGAAATTCAGGATTCCTGCCACTACAGTAAAAAAGGAAAATGGGAAAATACAGGCTACTCTTGTGCTGACAGATGGAAATGGAAAGGAACTTCACCGTATTTCCTTTGAGCTCAGTCAGCATGAAGCCGGTACCCACCATGAGCGTACTTTTTTAAGTAACATCGACGGCAGCGTTCAGTACTACAGTGTTGCCCCTTCCACTGAACCCGGAGCCAACCAGGCGCTGGTGCTTTCGGTACATGGGGCAGGGGTGGAGGCACGTAACCAGTCACGCGCCTACAGTCAGAAAGACTGGTGCCATGTGGTTGCTCCCACCAACCGCAGGCCTTATGGATTCAACTGGGAAGACTGGGGGCGCACAGATGCCCTTGAGGTCCTTGCAGAAGCAAAAAAGGTGTTCGGTACCGACCTCCGGAAAACTTACCTGACAGGCCATTCAATGGGAGGCCACGGAACCTGGCAGATTGGTGTGACCTATCCCGATAAGTTTGCCGCCATAGCCCCCTGTGCCGGGTACGCCGATATTCTCGGTTACGGCCGCAGTGAGCAGAATTCAATGGTTGAAGACAACCAGCATTACCGGATGCTGCAGCGCAGCGCCAACGGAGGCAGGACCCTGAAGCTGAAGCGTAATTACCTGCAGTCGGGCATCTATATTCTGCATGGAAGTGAGGATCGGGTAGTGCCAACAGAGCAGGCGCGGATGATGCGTGACACACTGGGGAGTTTTCATCCCGACTTTTGTTACTATGAATATCCTGGTGGTTCACACTGGTATAGCAACGAGAGTGTTGACTGGGAACCGCTGTTCAGCTATTTCAAATGGCATTCCATTCCTGAATTGAACGATGTGGATCATATTGAGTTTCATACAGCATCACCCGGAATTTCTGCCACCAACTATTGGATCACGGTTCATCAGCAGGAAAAACCGCTGGAGTTTTCCTCCGTTGATTTTAATCGGCAAAATGATACCATTACAGGGAGTACCGTTAACGCAGCTGCCGTTGAATTTCATCTTACAGAGCTTGATTTAAAAGAAAATCCGGTTATTGTTATTGATGAACAAATTCTTACTTTGGAAGGAAAAAGCAATATTCTGCTGAAAAAAGATTCCGGCCAATGGAAGCCGGCAGTCATCAATCCGGCTGAGAAAACTCCTCAACGGAATGGCGGATTTAAAACTGCGTTCGGTAACCGGATGGTTTTTGTATATGCTACCGGCGGAAGCCCCGAAGAAAATGACTGGTACCGGAACAAAGCCCGTTTCGATGCTGAAACCTTCCAGTATAAAGCCAATGGTTCCATTGAGGTCATTGCCGACCGGGCATTTAAGCCTGAAAACTACCCCGACCGGAATGTGGTATTATACGGTAATGCCGATAACAACCGGGCCTGGAAACTTGTCCTGGATGAAGTGCCTGTTGTCATCAAAAACGGGGAGATTCTGTTCGGCGACAATATTCTGAAAGGGGATGATATGGGTGCATTTTATATATATCCCCGTTCGGGTTCAGATACTGCAAGTGTGGGCATTGTTGCAGGAACCGGTTTGAAAGGCATGAAGGCTGCTTTTACAAACAACTATTTTGCAGGGTTTAATGGTTATCCCGATCTGCTGATATTTGATTCCGGGTATATTAAAGAAGGAGTTGATGGAATCCTGGTTTCGGGTTTCTTTAATAACCTTTGGGAAATCGAAAAAGGAAATTTTAGTTTTAGTATTCAGTAAAAGGTCAGGTGCTTTGCCGGCTGAAGGCAATAAGGCAGGCAGAAAACTATCAATGCTGTAAGATGTATGGAGGGAGTATTTCCGTTGGATTATATGACGGTTTTAGTGAGCGCAATAGTGGAGGCTTTAGCCAGATTTGAAATGGGGCTAAAGCCCGGTTGCATTGTAAGTTCTGCATCCGTTGGCTGAAGCCAACGGCAATGTTTGAGGCAGTATTTTCTGAATAAAAAAGTTCTGTCATACAAAAATAGGGTTTATCCTTTAGAAGCGGTCTATGATTTCAAAGAAGTTGTTCGGGGGAAGATGTTTATGTTGTTCATGTTGTTTCGGAATGATGCATAAGCGTCTGCTCTAATGTACTACAGGAATAACATTTGTGCAGGAATCCTGGCACCTCTCTGCCCTGGAGAGGGGCAGACATCACTTGTGATGGCGGGGGGATGGCGAAAATGGTCAGGCCACAAAGGCACGAAAACACTAAATTTCACTAAGGCGGTTGTTCGGGGGAAGAAGTTCATGTTGTTCATGTTGTTCATGTTCTTGATGCATAAGCGTCTGCTCTTATGTACTACAGGAATAACATTTGTGCAGGAATCCTGGCTCCTTTTTGCCATGGAGAGGGGCAGACATCACTTGTGATGGTGGGTGAAGGCGATTAATGATGAGGCCACAAAGGCACGAAAACACTTCACTAAGGGAGTTGTTCGGGTGAAGATGTTTATGTTGTTCATGTTGTTCATGTTGTTGATGCATAAGCGTCTGCTCTAATGTACTACAGGATAATATTTGTGCAGGAATCCTGACCTCTCTCTGCCCTGGAGAGGGGCAGACATCACTTGTGATGGCGGGGTGAGGGCGAAAATGGTCAGGCCACAAAGGCACAAAAACACTAAATTTCACTAAAAGAGTTGTATGGGGGAATGTATTACAGAATAATTAGGGGATATCGGAAAGCCTGCGGAAATTAGGCTTTTTCAAAAAAATCGTTTGTAATTTTCAGGTTATCCCGGATTTCATCAATGGCAAACAGGAAAGTATGCTGCATGTTCAATACGTCCGGGTTGTTTTCGGCAAATTTTATGTTGGTTTTTATTTTGGAAACAACGACTGTTAAATCTTTAAATTCCTGTTCATTATCGAATTCCATGTTGCTGATTTTATTTAGGATCCGGTTTACTGTCGACATAAATTCATTGATGTTATTCCGGATTCCTGACAGTTCACCGCCGATTTCTGTTTTTGTTTTTGCCGAAATGCGGTCGACCATTACCACTGATGTATAAAGCTTTTCAATGGCATCTATGGCATTCCGGATATTTTCTGCATTGTAAAATTTAATGTTTTTTGCTGCTTCCCTGGCACCACCCATATTGGCATGAAAGGTTTGCCGGGCTTGATGCGGGCTTTTCCCCTCATCCGACTTCGTATTATGGATCACGATTGTAAACCTGTCGTTCAATGCCATGATGGCTTTGCGCAGGTAATTTTTGGTCCTGTCTTCTGCTTTATGGGGCAACACCAGAAAAGAAACCAATACACCTATCCCGGCACCTGTGGCGATGGCGATGATCCTGTCAGCAGATATTTCAATGACATTGGATTCAGCTCCCAATGCAACAGAAATGGCTGCCACCACTCCGTATCGCCACTCTCTTTTTACAGCAGCTATAGCATTCAACACCAGCATGGTTAATGCCAGGGAAGCAGCCGTTCCCCATCCATCAGGCAAAAGCCAGACCGTGACGATGGCCAGGATGATTCCCAGCAGCGTTGCCATTACCCTGTTTTGTGCGGCATTTAATGTACTGCCGATATGGAAGTCGAGAATCAGTACTGCTGACAAAATAGCCAGAAAAGCCTCACCGGGCAGGATCTGAATTATAACAGCATATGTTGCTACAGCGGCAACAGCTGATCGCAGGGAAAGCCTTAAGATATCTTTTTTATGATTTCTTACTATTTTTTTTAGTCCGCTCAGCATAAAATAGTTCTGTCATACAAAAATAGGGTTTATCCTTTAGAAGCGGTCTATGATTTCAAAGAAGTTGTTCGGGGGAAGATGTTCATGTTGTTCATGTTGTTGATGCATAAGCGTCTGCTCTAATGTACTACAGGATAATATTTGTTTAGGAATCCTGGCTTCTTTTTGCCATGGAGAGGGGCAGACATCACTTGTGATGGCGGGGTGAGGGCGATATGTGTTCAGGCTACAAAGGCACAAAAACACTAAATTTCACTAAGGGGGTTGTTGGGGGGAAGATGTTTATGTTGTTCATGTTGTTCATGTTGTTTTGGATTGATGCATTAGAGTCTTCCGTAATGTATTGGCGGATACATTAGTGCAGGAATCCTGGCCCCTCTCTGCCCTGGAGAGGGGCAGACATCACTTGTGATGGCGGGGTGAGGGCGATAAGTGTTCAGGCCACAAAGGCACGATAACACTAAATTTCACTAAGGGAGTTGTTGGAGGGAAGATGTTTATGTTGTTTATGTTGTTCAGGTTGTTCATGTTGTTTCGGGATGATGCATAAGCGTCTGCTCTAATGTACTACAGGATAATATTTGTTCAGGAATCCTGGCTCCTTTTTGACATGGAGAGGGGCAGACATCACTGGTGATGGCGGGGTGAGGGGGTCTACCCCTGCCACCCGGCGTGGATGATGCTGCCAAGCTCTTCCTGGTGTTCAATCCGGAGGTGAGCATCGATTTCCTGTTGCATTTCCTCGACATGGGAGATGACCCCGACAATCCGGTTTTCCTTCCGGAGGGTTTTAAGAGTATCGAAGACAATGGCAAGCGATTCTTTATCGAGGGAGCCGAAACCTTCATCGAGAAAGAAAAAGTTCTGGTCTGAATCCGTAACTTTCTGGATGTTGTCGGCAAGGGCCAGGGCTAGCGACAGTGCTGCCTGAAATGTTTGTCCGCCCGACAGGGTTTTTACGCTACGTATTTTGCCGCCATTCATAAAGTCACGTACCTGGAAGCTGTTGTCGGGGTTGATCTCCAGGCTGAGGCGCTGGCGTGTCAGCTGGAAGAACCGCTCGTTTGCAGCGCTGCAAAGGTTCTGAAGATATACTGAAGATATGTAGTTCACAAATCCGCTTGCCTTAAACAGCGACTTCATGGTTCTGATGTTCTCTGCCCGCAGCTCAAGGGTCTTGTGGAGCTTTTCCAGCTGAATACGCTGTTCAAAATCATGCCGCAGGTTTTTAACCATTTCAATAAGTTTGCCCACTTCCTGATTTATTTCATCAGATAATTTCCGGTTCTGTTCCAGTTCCGCAATCAGGTTCTTGTGGGCAACAGGATCATAAACCTGGTTGTTGATCTGGCTGCTTAACTGCACGGATTTCTCCTCCAGCAACCGCTGCTGGTGCCTGAAATCGGACAATCTTTTCTTTTCCTGTTCCAGCATAATGGTTTGCGCAAGGATCTGCCTGATTTCCTCAATTGAATCATATGCTGATGTTTTCAAAGCTTCCGTAATTTTTCCAGTGTTCAGCTCCTGTGTCCTCATTTCCTGTTGATGCTCATTCCGCAATGCCTCCAGGCTTCCCAGGATAGTGCTTTGATCCTTCAGACCGGACTCAAGGCTTTTTGTAAGTTGCTTATGCTGATCTTCTGCCTGCCTGCATTTTTCCTGAAGGTTTTTTATTTCATCTTTCAGGTCAGGAGCAGTTGAATTTTTATATTGATTAACGTCGATCACCACGATCTGCTCCCGCAGGGTGTCAGATTTGGTTAGATTCGTAGTCAGCAGGTTTTGTATTTTAACGATTTCGGCCTGCCAGTTCTCCCGGTTCCTGAGTTCCTGGTCCAGTTTCCTGCCTGTTTCCTCTAAAGTGGCTTCATGCTTCTGAATATCAGTTTTTAATTCACCGGCAGCTGTATAGGCTTTATCCAATGCTTCCACCGTATGGTACCTGTCCCATATAAAGCTGGTGTTGTGTAAATCTATTTCTGCATTTATTTTTTCCAGCTGTCCGTTAAAGTCTTTTATAAGTGCAGCCCCGGCCTCCATTTTCACATGAAGTTCCTTAAGCTGCAGATGCAGGTCATTTATTTCCTTAAGCCTGTTTCTGAGTTCAGTAACCGATGCCTGATGAGCCGCATAAGCTTCGTTGATGTCATCCATGCTGTACACATGCGGATGACTTTCTGATCCGCAAAGTGGACAGGCTTTTCCTTCAGTCAGTTCAACGGCATATTTCTGCAGTTGTTTCTTAACCCTCAGTTCATTACCCTCCTGTTCCAGTACATGCATCCTCTCATTTATTTCATTTGTTTGTGCATCCAGGTGATCCTTGGCAGCTGGGATTTCTGATCCGGGAGGCAATGCATTGAATAAGTGACCGACAAAAACAGAGTTTGCTGTTTCTTTTAAGGATTGCATTGAGGAATTGTGTGTTTTGATCTGTAACCTGATATCCTGCAGTTTCTTATTCAGGTTAGTCCTGTTGGTATGCCAGATTTTCACATCCGACAATTCAGCCATGTCGGGGAGATTTGCTTTTAATGCCTTTAGCTTCGATTCCAGTTCTGCCCTTTCATTCTTCAGTTTTTCAATTGAAGTTTTATTATCATCAAGAAGGCCGGTACCTTTAATCAGTCTGTTTTGCAGAGCCACCACAGATTCCTGCAGGTCCATTACCGAAATCAGTTTTCCAAGTTCTTCCGCCTGCTGTTTAAAAAGATCGCGCTGTTCGTAGTCAGACTTAATATCTTCAAGCTGCTCCTGAATCTTTTCAATGGATTCTACAAGCACCTTCAGTTTTTCTTCATCCTTTTCGATCTGCTGTACCTTTTTATTCTGTCTGTCCGCACAATCATCATAAGCCTGGAGGAGGGATTTAAACTGATCCACACAAAGTTCATAATCACGGATTGTTTTTTCCAGCTGCCTGAACTCAGGCTCTTTTACCTGCAACAGTTTAATTTCCTGTTCTGTCTTTTGAAGTTCCTGTATGAGGTTTAGAAGTTTCTTAAATTCATCAGCCTGAACCTGCTGTGCCGCCAGTTTAACCTTAAGCTGCACCAGCTCTTCATTCAGGGTGTTCAGCTGTTGTTGTTTCAGGTTAATGGAATCTTCATCCACTTCAGCCAGCTGGTTGAGCTGCCCTTCGATGTTTTGCTTCAGGGCATTGTTTTTTGATTCGAGGGAATTTGCTTTCTGATAGAATTCAAATTTTTCAAGATTAAAAAGTTCCTTCATCATACGGGTCCGTTCTGCATTTGACAACTGAAGGAATTCCTGAAATTGTCCCTGTGGGATGATGATGGTGCGCCGGAAGTTGTCGTAGCTCAATCCGATGGCCTGTTCCAGTTCCGTGAGCTCAACAGGTTCCCAGTCATTGCCGCTTTTTTTGTATGCACTCCGGTCAAGAGCCTTTACATCATCAAAGTTTTTACTGTTCCGTTTACCTTTTACAACCGATTTGTAATGAACCTGTTCTTTTCCTGCTTTAAAAATGAAATCGATATACAGCAGGTCCGACTTCAGGTTCATCATGTTGTAGTAGCGGTCGTCACCATTCAGGTTTAACCGGGTTGTCCTGCCGTACAGTGCATAGGTGATGGCTTCCAGGATGGATGATTTCCCGCATCCAACAGGACCGAATATGCCAAATAAACCATCGGCAGTAAGCCTTGTAAAATCGATGGTTTGTTTTTCCTGGTAGGAATATAACCCCTGTATTGTAAGTTGAATTGGTATCATAGTTCTTCTTCTGCCAGTATTTCGGTGAACAGGTTGATGAGGTCGGCATTGGGTTCCTGCCCCTTTTCATGTTTAAAATATTCGCGGAACAAATCCTCCATGCTTTTGGTCAGGTCGATTTGTTTATGACAGGTACCAATCAGTTTATCCGCATTGGTGATTTCAGGAACGATGGCAACGATGCCTTTATGGGCCGAATGGAGCTTCTTGCGGTCGATGGCGGTCAGATAGGTATCGCTTACCAAAGTCAGTTCCACCAGTGCATCCTGGTTTTCATGCAGCCATTGCAAGGCTTCATCCATTCCGTTGGCGCGCTTTCTCAACAGGGGTCTTCCGGCTGTTAATTCAACCGGTTTAACAATGGCCTGCTGTCCGGGTTCAACTTCAACCATCAGCACATATTTTTTCTGACTGGCTTCAGCAAAACTGTAGGACAGCGGACTGCCGCTGTAATATGCGGGGCAGGGACGATCACCCGCACGATGCATCCGGTGCAAGTGTCCCAGCGCTGTATACTGGACCTGCGACGGGATGTTTTCAGTAAAGACAACCTGTGCCCCTCCCACATGTACAATGGGTTTTTCATCATCAGGTTCCTCCGGGAGTGTATCGCCTCTGGTTATCATAAACAGATGCGAAACCAGCACGTTCACCCCCTGGCCGTCGCAAAATTTTTCAGCCTGTTCCTTCCACTTTTCCTGAAGTACACTGCTGATGGTGTCATTGCCGTTTTCGCTGCCAAAATATGCCTTCAGCCTGAATTCACTGGCATACGGAGTGATCAGCACACGCAGGGGCACATCTGTTCCCGGCAGCTTCAGTTCCAGAAATCCTTTGCAGTTTTTGGTTACCTGCAGTCCGCAGTCGAGGCCAAAGGTTGCAACAACCGAATGAGGATATCCGGCAAAGATTATCCCGCATGCCCGTGCCAGCGAATCGGGGGCCTCTATGCGGTCGGGAGAATCGTGGTTGCCGGCAATCGCAATCACCGGACGGCTGCCATTCTTCGACAGCTTCCTTAAAGTTTTATAAAACAGGTCGACAGCTTCGGCAGGTGGATTGAAAGAGTCGAATAAGTCGCCTGCTACCAGGACTGCATCGGCCTTTTCATTGTCGGCAATTTCACATATTTCCTTCATAACGGCCTGCTGTTCATGAATACGGGAGAAATCACCGAGCCTTTTGCCCAAATGCCAGTCGGAAGTATGTAGTAGTTTCATAATGGGTTCGTTTTTCTGTGGGTATTACAAATATGAAAGATATTTTTCAATTAGGAAATCAGAGTTATCAACAAAGCAGGATTCTGATTTGAAAAGTATAAATGGCTGCCTGCCGCCAGCCAGGTTTGAGGGCTTGAGTGGAAAGGTTTATGTGGTTCAATTTGTTTATGTTGTTCGGAAGCTTGCAGCTTTTATTCCGGGGCTGTAATATTCTATCAGGAGGAGCTGAGGCGCAAAAGAAGGAAGTTGATTAAGGAAATAAGTAATCGGATATTAGACTTTTCGTCAAATAAACTAAATGAATTAATATTGTAATGGCTTATCGTTGTCAAATGATATCATGGTTAATCTGGAAAAATATTCTTAAGTGGCGAGATTTGAAAAAATAGAAGATCTGCTTGGAGAGCTGTATAAGCACAGAAAATTGTTTGCAGCCTTGTTTGATAAGCGGATGTTTCCGATACAGGAAGAAATGGTTTTACCTTTTGTGGATCATGATTCTGAGAAGCTGGAACGACTTGCTGCTTTTGAATTGCTCTTCAGAAACCAGTCGCAGGTAAGTCTGGAATCAAGGCTTCTCGAGTTTTTCGAAGAGTTTCTGGAAGTGGATGAGACTGTTCACGTTCTTTATATTCAGGAGAACCTGAACCAGATAAAAATCAATCAATCCTATTATTTAAAAGAAAATCATGCCGGAAAGCGTGATCAGTACCTGGTCAGGATTAAGAAACATTTGCGAAGAATTAACCAGATTACCCTTCAGAATGTAAAAACATTACGCAACAATACAGATGAGACCTATAAAACAGAAACAAATTTTGAAATAAAGAAGCAAAAGCTTACAGATATCAGAAGTCAGCGTGATGCCCTTGAGGGTGTTGTGAAGGCTGTGCAGCGGGTGTTGAAGGACGATTTATTTTTTAAAACGGCTGCTGATGCAGAGTTACAGTTAATTGTTCACAGGTTGCGTATGGCTTTGAACGACAGCATACATAACCTCATTGAAATTCAGCAGCAGATTATTGAATATCTTAACCATATTGAAAAGAGGGTTCAGGTTGTGGAAAAAGTACTGCAGCTGAAATTGCTGAGGGATAAACACTATTTGAAGGAGCGAACGAATTTTTATCAGATAGCAGGATTGGCTTGCGGCTTGCCTTTAAGGAAACCAGAAGCGTTCAGAACCAGGCTTTCAGTTCAGGATTTGATAAATGAAGAAGAAAAGCAGCAGTTGATATTTAAGGTGAGGGCAAAACTTAGGAACCAGAAAACGATGGCTTTGAACGTTGCAGGCCACCTTTCCGATGAGTCATTTGAAAATAAGGAACAAGTTGAGGACATCATTAATCTGCATGCCCTGAAACGTATTTTTACAGGGAAAAACCAGGATCTGTTTTCTTTTGTCATGCAACATCAGTTTAACAAGGAGTTGCCGGTCAGCCAGCGGATACAGATTTTTTGCCGGCTTGCAACACTTTTTGAACCGGAGTTTTATTTTTCGGACAAAACGGGTCAATCCGGTAATACAGAGTATGCTTATATATATCCTGCATCTGTGTCAGATAATTCATCTGCTTAAAAATATACCAAAAAATTATGAATTCAATTTCCAGGACAGCCGAAATTTTTGAACTCCTGAGCAAGGGACAATTTATTTGCTCAAATGCCATTGATTCGCACCGCCGGAATCTGTACCGTTTTATTGAAGAGCATTTTGATGAACTGGTTCAAAAGTTCATGGAAATCGGTTTTTATCTGGAAGATGGAAACAATTACTACTTTTTTTCCCGTCCTGATGAAAGCAACCAAAATGTGGAGAACAAAATTGAAAAGGCACTACGGTGGCTCGATATCCTGGCATTTTTTTCCACGTTCAGGAAAGACTTATGCCGGGGCGCGCGCTTCAGGCTTTCAGACATCCTGAGCCAGGCCGATATCAACCTCTCATTGAAAGAGCAATTAAAAGATTTACAGAAAAAAACAAATTCAGGTAAGAATTACCAGGAGATGCTCAATGAATTACTGAGGGAAGTTCAGAAGGAGGGATTTATTGATTTGGAAAATGATTTGGATCAGACATGGAAAGTCCTTGATTCGTGGGATTATATGGAAAAACTGGTGATGGCTGTAAATATTCAGGAGCAGGAACAAAAAAACCAACAGGAGGAAAATTAATTATATGAATGCATTAAGCCAGATTATTCTCATCAACAGTGCAACAGTTGATTATTATGAGCTTCATCTTGATGGCAATGTCCATTTTGTAGGCACCCAGGGAACAGGTAAAAGCACCATTCTTAGGGCTATTTTGTTTTTTTATAATGCGGATGCAAGGAAACTTGGGATTTCTAAAGAAAAGTCTCCGTTCAGTGACTATTATTTTCCATATGCCGATTCCTACGTCGTTTATGAAGTAAGCCAGGGAGTCAGAAACTTCTGTGTTTGGCTTTACAAAAAGCAAAACCGGTTATGTTTCCGGTTTCTAGATGGGCATTACATCCGTGATATGTTTCTCGATGGGCAGTGTGCCCGTGCTGAACACCAGGTAATAGAACAAGCCAATCAAAAAGGTTTTAAGGTACATCGTCCAATTTATAATTTTACAGAATACCGTGACATTATTTATGGGGCCAACAAGGCACTAAACCGGTTTCACCTTCTTCAGAATCCGGCATATCAGAATATACCAAGAACCATTTCGAATATATTTTTGAATTCTTCGCTTGACGGTGGTTTCATCAAAACTACAATCATCAATTCGCTCAGTGATGATCCATTTGAAATCAATCTTGAAGCCAACCGGCATCATATTGAGACTGCCCGTAATGATTACCGTGATGTTTCGGAATACCTGGTGCATGAGAAAAAGGCACAGAACATTGTTGCGATTTATGAACGGATCCTTAAGATGGAGGAAGAAAAAAAGGAGCTGGCATGGAAAACAGGAGCTTCATACAATTTCGCCAAAGAAAAGGAGCACGAATTCAGTGAGCAACTGCTGATTATAAATGAGAATTTATCAGTACAGAAAGAAAAAATCAACCGGCTTATTGAAGATTTTGCTACAGGACAGAGACGAATACAAGATAAGTTATCCGTCGTAAGAAGAGATATTTCTAAAGCCAATCAGTTAATAAGAGATTATAATCAGAAGGATATTCAAAAAATTATTGATGAATCGGAAAGGAAAAAGGAGTATGAAGCTACACGGTCGCAGATCAGGGCACAGTTGGAATTACTGACTTCAGAACTAAAAGATGCTGAAAACCAATACAAGATCAACAAAGAACGGCTGGAGATTCAACATCAGAAGCATCTTCTTGAAATTGATCGCTCAGCAGCAATTAAAAAGGAAAAGTTTCAACACGAGGCCGGTAATCTGGATTCTGTTTTCTACATCAGCAAGGAAAAGTTAAATGATGATTTTCAAAACAAATTTGAAGAACAAAAAAAGGAGAAGGACATTACAGAAAAAAAACTGATGGAAATTGATTACCAGGTTAAAAACGTTCAGACTACTTTTCTTCTAAAGGAAGAACGTGATAAACTGGATCAAAAGCAGCAGGAACTGATTCGGATTAAGGCAGATCTGATTTCGGCAGCTAAAATTACAGAACAAAAAAGAGACAGTGCAAAAAAAGAGGGTGTACACGAGCTTGAAATTCTTGAATTGAATGTATCAAGAGAAACTGAAGTACTGATGGTAAAGAAAAAAGCACTGGAAGGGGAAATTGAAATTCAAAATTCCGAATTAAATGCCTTGTCCGGTTCACTGCTGGAGTACCTGGAGCAAAATAAACCAGATTGGGGCCAAACGGTAGGTAAGGTCATATCCAGGGAGATTTTACTGAATAATGATCTACAGCCTTCACTGTCGGAAGGTGATAATTTTTATGGCCTTTATCTGGACCTTGCACCGCTTTCTTCAGTTCAGATTTCAAAAGGTGAAACTGCAAGAAAACTCGAATTGAACAGGCAACTGCTGACAGAACTAAATAAACTTACAGAACAGCACCATCAGGATATCCAGGTGCAAAAAGACAAGCTTCAGAAAAAGTTTAACAAGAGGATATCGGAGCTGAATCAGGAGATTTTGAATTTGGCAGTTCAAAAAAATAAAATGGAGATCAATATTGAAAAATGTCATGTGGCCCTGGAGGAGCTAAAGGATAAGGAAAGCCAGATAAAACAGGAGGAATTGGGGAAGAAGGAGGAAGAAAGAAACAGGTTGAATAAGGAATTGAAGGAGGTGGATGCTTATGTAGAAAATATCAGGCAGCGGCACAACAAAAGCATCCGTGAACTTGAAACCTCCTGGCAGGCACAGCGGAGGAAAATATCACTTCAGCTGACAGAACTGGATAAAGAGGCAGAAAAAATGAAAAAGTCTTTTACAGATCAGTATAAAAGCGGGATTAAAGAGCTGGAGCAGCAACGCCATTCACTTCTACAGGCTAAAGGAATCAATATGGACGAAATACAACGGCTGGAAGGGGAACAGAGAATGGTTACCCTCAGGTTGACTGAAATCGCAAATAATTATCCACTGGTAATTGAATACAGGAAGGATTGTGAGGATTACATAAACAGGCTGGATGATTTTCGCCGGGACAGGAAAAATCATGAAGGGGAACTGGAACATTTGCGGCAACTTCACCAAAACCGGATTCACAGGGAGCAGGCCGAACTGGAAGAAATGCTTGGCAAAAGAAATGAGCTGGAACATGTGCTTGAATTGCTGCTGCATGAAACAGAAAGTTTTGAAAGGTTTAGTAAAAGCCAATTATTTGATGAGCTTCAGCATTTTATCATGCACCATGATAAAGCCGATAACTGGATGTGTGATGAAAACATTGGCCGGCTGCAGGATCTGGCTCTCGTTTATCTGAATAATATGAAGATTTTCGCTGGTAAGGTCACCGAATTTCTTGGATATTTCAGTCAGGATAACTGCCTGGGATTTCAAACTGGAATTATGGGTGATTTGCAGTACCGTGCATTTGCCGAAAACTTAAGAGAGTTTGTAGGGCAGCAAAAGATCATTGATTTTAAAACGGAAGTTACACGGAAGTACGCCATGGTTTTGATGAACATTGTGAATGAAACCAATGAGCTGCTTCAAAAGGAGGATGATGTGCTGAAAGTCGTGCAGAGGATTAATGCAGATTTCAGGAAGTCGAATTTCGTGGGTGTGGTGAAGAGCATTGAGATGAGGCTTCAGGACAGTACAAATAAGATCATCCAGCTGTTACGAAAAATCAGGAATTTTCATTCGGAAACAAATTTGAATTATGGAGAGATCAATTTGTTCAACCAGGGAAGCACAGGCGGTAAGAATGATGAAGCAGTAAAGCTTCTCGAAAATTTATTGCTGCATATTGGTATAGCAAAAGCCAGTACCCTTAAACTTGAGGATGCTTTCGAACTGGAATTCAGGATCCGCGAAAATGAGAACGACACGAACTGGGTAAGCCGGCTCGCAAATGTTGGTTCAAATGGTACAGATGTGCTGGTAAAGTCAATGATATATATAAATCTGTTGTCTATATTTAAAAACAGCGGGTTGAAATCGAAGACGGATGCCATTTTACATTGTCTGATAGATGAGGTTGGAATTCTTCATGACAGCAATGTTACAGGCCTGATATCTTTTGCCGGTGAACGTAACATCAGACTGATCAATGGTTCGCCTAATTCTCATAATGAGCAGGATTACAGGCATATTTACATGTTCAGGAAGAATTTAAAATCAAATAAAACGGGGATCGTAAGATTAATCAGTCATGAGCTCTAAAACTTTGCCATTGTCATTTGTCCGCAGCCTTCTCCGTTTGCAAAAAGGCGAACGCTTGTCTCAGAGCGATATTAAAAACAAAAACCTGCTTAAACGATTTTGTGATGATGGTATAATTCAAAAGCTTCCGAATGGTAACCGTAGGGTTGTTTATTTTTGTCCTGATTCCGGTGTTTTGGATAATTACCTCAGGGTACAACAGGATATATTGTCTTTAACCGGATATATCCATCAGTTCGAAATTGGTGGCTCAGACGGAGAAAGTTCTCTGGGTGCCTCCAAATCGACCAAAACATTTCGGGGAAATAGTTTGCAGGGGTTTTTTATTAAAGCGTTTCATTCTGAAATTGTAATTTCAGGGGAAGCCGTAAAACCATTGCCACCCGGTGTTGATATGTTTATTCATCATCCAGAGAAATTGAATATATCTGACACTACATTAATTGTTGGTGTAGAAAATCCCGAATGTTTTGTAAAATTTGATAAGCTGGTTCATCTTTTTGAGCAAAAAGAGCTGGTTATTATAATGCGGTATATGAGCAACAGCCCGAATCGCTGGCTTCAGTCGGTTTCCAACAATTACCTTCACTTTGGTGATTTTGATCCGGCCGGGTTGAGTATTTATATCAGGGAATATTTATCAAATTTATCTTCATTGAGGTGTGATTTTTTTATACCTCCAGAATTAGAACAGCTTCTTGAGCAGTATGGTCAGGAAAGCCTGTATGACAGCCAGATTCATTTGCTGAAGAACATCGACTTTCAAAACTACCCTAAGCTCGTATACATTGCGAATCTTCTTCATAAACACAGGAAGGGACTGGAACAGGAAAGGTTGCTGAGCCTTAAAGACCTTCATGCTTCAAGATGAAAGCTTCAGAAGACCTGGCTTGCAGATAGTAAGGTTTCGGTGGCATAATTCATTGTTACAAATATTACGCTGCACTGCATCTTAAGCAAGAGGATTGCTGTTTGACTCTTTATTCCCTGAGTTTCGGGACTTGTGGATCATTTGAGACGGATGTGACATGAACGAATATCAGTCGTTCTTCTCTCTCTATGCGCTGTGCTCTTAGCTCTAAAGGCCCACTGCGCTACGCCCACCCTTCCCTGTACTGCCGGCGCAACAGTTTTTCAACTTCAGGATTGTTTGGGATCTTCATATTTTCCGGATCCCATTGCAGAAGTGTATCGGGTACACGTGCGGCAACCGTGCCGAGCAGGATGGCTTCGGTCATGGGTCCGGTAACGGAAAACGGTGATTCAGGTTCCTTACCGCTTAAACAGCAGTCCACAAAATTATGGTAGTGGTTTCGTGGTTGCAATTTAGGCATCCTGTAATTCCTGAATTCACTATGCGGCAGAAGAACCGTATCGTTTCCATGCCCGTATAGCAATGCCCCCTTTGTGCCGACTAGCATAGCCGATTCGGGAGGGTATGGGTCGCCGGGAAACATGCTCATTATTTCTTTTGGAGGGAACATATTGCCATCGAACCATTCCACTGTAAGTTTATCAGATTCGGTAAGATCAGTGCCGGGAAATGTCCAGGTGATATGGTTTGCCTGGGGCCAAGTGTCGGCCCTTCTTTCAGGTGAATTTTTCCACGATTCCTGCACTTCAGCCTTAACATCAATAGGAGCTTTTAATCCAAGACCCATCCATACCGGGTTGAAAATGTGGCATCCTATGTCGCCCGACCATCCTGTGCCGAAATCGAGCCATGATCGCCAGTTTACGGGATGATAAATATCAGGGGCATATTCCCTGAAGGGGGCAGTTCCTAGCCATACATCCCAGTTCAGACCTGCAGGGACTGCTTCACCCGAAGCCGGGCGGGGGCCATCCAGGCGGTACCTTTCGGCCCCGGGCCTGTTGGAGCAAAGGTATGCATGGCGTATTTTACCCACCGCACCTTCCCTGATCAGCTGAACAGCCTTTCTGTCGTTGTCGGATGAGGCATATTGCGTCCCCAACTGTGTTGTGACACCCTTCTCATGGGCAGCCTTTGTAAGCTCCCTGACTTCGGCAACATCATGGCACATGGGTTTCTGACAGTAAACATGGATTCCACGTTGTATGGCATTCGAGGCTATGATATAATGGTTGTGATCGGGAACTGTTACATTAACAGACTGGATATTGCCAGCTTCTTTTTCCAGCATATCGCGCCAGTCGGTGTATCTGCGGGCTTCAGGCACTATTTCCGATGCCTTTACCAGCATGTTTTCGTCCACATCACAAATGGCGACGATCCTGACCCGGGGATGACTCAGGAAGTTGTTCAGGTCGCCCATCCCCATCATTCCACCCACTCCGATGCAGGCATGGTTCAGGATTTCATTTTCAGAGCATGAGCTTATTATTAAAGGTGCTGCAAGGGCAGCTACAGCTGTTGTTTGGATAAATTTCCGCCTGGTGGTTGTTGCAGGTTTCATAGGTTCCTTTTAAATTATTTGACTATGTAATATTAACTGATGAAAATAATAAAAAATCAGACACAGCACTAAGTATCGGGTTATATAACCCGAAGCAGAATACAAGACACAAGATGTTGAAACACAAGTAACTCTGTAATAAATAATAGAACCCGATGAAAAAAATATTAGAAATGAAATACCATGTGCTGAAACACGACCCCCAAAATCCACCGAGGGGCGACTTTGGGACTGCCTTGTCTGGCAGGATACTGCACAGAGATTCTTTTTTCTCTCCGCGAGCTGGTTAAAGGTTGGGAAGGTCATAAGCCACAAAATTTGTCTGATTGAAAGTGAAAACAAAAGATTATCAGGATTTTAGTTCTGCTAAAACTGACTGTCTTCCAGAAGAAGAAGGGTATAATACCTGCCTGTTGAATATTGTTGGTTTTTTATTTTTGGCTATCTTTCGTAAGAAAAAAAAGAAAAACCACATATGAAAGAAGGACAATTACCCGATAACCTGGATAACTCCGTTCCCGAAGTTTCACGTCGCAACTTTCTGAGGATTACAGGCAGCGGAATTTTTATCTGCCTGATTCCAGGTGCATTCGATGCCGTTGTTGCACAGCCGCGAAGTAGTGGATATCCCGATGACCTGAATGCTTACCTGAAAATTGGTGACGACGGACGGGTAGCTGTATTTTGCAGTAAAATTGAAATGGGTCAGGGCATCATTACTTCCATGGCACAAATGATGGCTGAAGAACTGGATGTTTCGCTCAATTCCATTGATATGATTATGGGTGATACAATGCTTTGCCCCTGGGACAGCGGTACTACAGGTTCACGAAGTACCAAATATTACGGACCGCCTCTCAGGCGGGCCGGAGCTGAAGCCCGCGCAGTTTTGCTGCAGATGGCTTCAGAGCATCTGGATGCTGCTGCTGAACGTCTGGTGGTTAAAGATGGTATTGTCAGTGACAGGCAAAATCCATCGAAAAAAGTAAGCTATGCCAGCCTGATTAAGGGGAAGCAGATTGTCAGGAATATTTCTGATGTCTCCATAAAACCGGTTTCTGAACATAAAGTTTCGGGTAAAGCCATTCATCGAATGGATGCCAGAATAAAAGTTACCGGCGAGGCAAAATATACTTCCGATATTGTTCTTCCCGGAATGTTGTATGCAAAAGTATTGCGTCCGCCATCTCATGATGCCAGGATGGTTTCTGTTGATGTGTCGCCTGCCAGAACTGTTTCGGGAATAGTTGTGGTGCATGAAAAAGACCTGGTTGCTGTGTTGCATGAAAATCCGGAGCAGGCTGAAAGGGCACTGGCCCTGGTTTCTGTAAAATGGGATGTGCCGGAACCTGTAGTTGATAATCGATCACTTTTTACCTATCTGAAGGAAGCAGGAGCCGGTGACCAGGTATATGTTCAGGGCGGAAAGCTTGCAGAAGGGCATAAAGCATCGGTACAAACAATCAAAACGGAGTTTTACAATCATTATGTCGCCCATGCGCCTATGGAACCATATTCAGTTCTGGCACATGTTGAAGATAGTCAAACCGTGGTATGGGCATCGACCCAGGCTCCTTTCCAGGTACGCCGGACTGCAGCCGATACTTTGGGCATTCCTGAAGAGCAGGTTCATGTGATCACTCCATTTGTAGGAGGGGGGTTTGGAGGTAAGAAGTCAGGCCACCAGATCAGTGAAGCAGTCAGGTTGTCAAAGATCACCGGTCACCCTGTTCAGCTCGCCTGGACGCGGGAGGAGGAATTTTTTTACGATAATTTTCGTCCGGCGGCAGTGGTTCAGCTTGAATCCGGACTGGATGCAGAAGGCCGGATAACTTTCTGGGAGTGCAACATTCTGTTTGCAGGCACCCGGAGCTCAGAACCCATTTATAACATTCCGCATTTTCTTGTAAGAAATCACAGTGCGTCCAGGGTACATCCATTTGGGACAGGGGCCTGGCGCGGGCCGGGAAGCAATACGAATGTTTTTGCCATGGAGTCGCATGCCGATATTCTGGCACATGCAGCAGGAATGGATTCCCTGTCGTTCCGGATGAAGAATCTTACAGATGAACGCATGGTACGGGTACTTTCCGCTGCTGCTGAACAGTTCGGCCATCCATTTGAAAAAGGTCCCACAGGAAGAGGTTATGGTATTTCCTGTACGAATTACCTCAATACATATGTTGCCACGATTGCACAGATTTCAGTCACGGAGGGAAATGTTAAAGTGCAACGGGTGGTCTGCGCCCAGGATATGGGAGAGATCATCAATCCCCAGGGTGCAAAACTGCAGATTGAAAGCGGAATTTTAATGGGGCTTGGTGCCGCCTTGTCTGAGGAAGTTCAGTTCAGCGGCGGGACCATTCACACAAGGAACTTCAGTTCCTACCCGATAACGAGGTTTTCGGATGTTCCGGAAATGGAAGTCGTTCTGGTCGATAATCCAGGCTTGCCACCCCAGGGCTGTGGTGAGCCGGCCATCACTACCATTGGTGCAGCGCTTGCAAATGCCATTTATGATGCTGTGGGTGCACGTTTAGTTACTTTACCGATGACCCCTGAACGGATACTGACCGCGATGAAGGAGGGCAGGAAGTGATGGAAGCGGTGGTCTTCTGCTTTTCATGTTGTCGTTTGATATCTTAAATCTTACCGATAAATTTATGAACTGGGTAATTTTAATAGTGGCAGGCCTGTTTGAAGTAGCCTTTGCATTCTGCCTTGGAAAGGCAAAATTAACATCCGGAAATGAAATGTACTTTTGGTACACAGCGTTCATTATTTCCCTGAGCATCAGCATGGGATTGTTGGTTAAGGCAACTCAGACGTTACCCATCGGGACAGCCTATGCAGTGTGGACAGGCATTGGAGCTGTGGGAACTGCATTAATTGGAATTGTTGTGTTTAAGGAACCTGCCACCTTTTTAAGGCTCTTTTTCCTGACTACCCTGATTGCTTCCATAATCGGATTGAAGGCAGTAACACATTAAAGGATACTAACGAGGTTAATAGAATACCGGACAAGGAGGATTACGTTGCCCTAATAGCAAAAAACCGGGTACCTATAGACGTGGTTATGGGAAATCTTTATATTATATCGTGCATCCGGAGAGATTAAATTAGCTTCCGTCAGGTCCGGAGTTTTACCTCCTGGGATTAAGTTGAAGTTTTTTTAGTGAAATTTATACAGGATTAAAAAGTTAACTTCAACTGCTTTACCTGAAGCTTGCGCAGGAATATTACATCAATTTAGATTATGTACTTTATCTGTTTATTCGTACATTGGATAGGTGAAACAAATGTTTGCCAGGTAAAATTTTCTGGCAAACATGACTGAATTTATTTTAGGAATTATAAGACCAAATCATGAAAATAGAAGATTACAAGATGGTTCCTGAGGCAGGAGACTATGAAGTCGGTTTCAGGGACACACCCAACATATCGGGTTGCTTTAAGGAAGGACTTCCTGACACCATTGTCCTGCATTATACAGGAAGTAGTTCTATGGATTCAGCGATTGGCTGGCTTACTAATAAAAATGCAAAAGCATCTGCACATTTTGTAGTTGGAAAGGATGGAAGAATCGTACAACTTGCACCTGTAAATACCATTACCTGGCATGCAGGCATCAGTAAATGGAACAATCGCCAATCTTTAAATCAATACAGCATCGGGATTGAGATAGATAATGCAGGACTATTGGAAAAACGTGCAAACGGGTATGCAACCTGGTACAACAAGCGGGTAGCTGATGAACTGGTTGTATTGGCTACACATAAAAATATGGACAGGGAGGAAGCCTGGGAGGCATATACTGCACAGCAGATCGAAGCTGTAGAATGTTTATGTTCAGCCCTTATTCAAAAATATAATATTAAGGAAATAGTAGGTCATGATGATATATCACCAGGGAGAAAAATAGACCCTGGTCCGGCTTTCCCACTAAATAAAATCAGGGACAAAATACTTTTCGGAAGAAAAGATGAAGATGAAACAGATGAAGAGGATTTGCGATTACAAGAACAGGGATTTGGTAATGTTACGGCAAATCTTCTTAACATTCGGTCCCTGCCTAACGGAAATGCACCAACTGTATCAGCTCCTTTGTCGCATGGTACCAAAGTGAAAATTCTGGGTAAACAAGGAAAATGGTACAAAGTAAGTGTGCAAACGGAAGGTTGGGTGAATGCAAGATTTGTAAAATAACAGGGAGCATCCTTGCAAAACCTCGTTTGCCTGCTGGCAGATTTGAGGTCGGATATAGATTGCATGAAGTGATCCGGGTAAACATCACAAAATTAAAAGGATTCATAGCCGGGGATATGCCAAAATTTTTAACTTTGATGCTGTAATACATGTTGATGGATAAATGGTAAGTTCAGATATGGGTATAAAAGATATTCTTGATAATCAGGATTCTGTTTTTTCTTTGCTGACCAGGGAAGAAAAGCAGGAGCTTGAACGTCATATTTCGCTTACTCATTACCGGAAAAATGAGTTCGTTTTTAAGGAAGGAGAAAAGCCTTCAGGATTCATGATGCTTGTAAATGGCAAGGTGAAAATCTATAAAGAGGGAGTTGGTGGCCGTGAGCAGATTCTTCGCATGGCTAAACCATTAGGAATGATAGGGTATCGTGCCCTTTTTGCGGCAGAAGCTCATATTGCTTCTGCTGTTACAATTGAAGAATCAATGGTATGTACCGTCAGTACCGAGTTTATTATGGAACATGCCCTCAGGAACCAGCACTTCAGTCAGTATATCATTGTTAAGCTTGCCAGGGAACTTGGCTTTGCCAATTTGCGGACTGTAACCCTCACCCAGAAGCACATTCGGGGAAGGCTGGCTGAATCGCTCCTGCTGCTCAAGGACAAGTACGGATTTGAGCATGACGGTGTCACTCTGAAGGTATATATGTCGCGCGAGGATATTGCCAATCTTTCCAACATGACCACTTCCAATGCCATACGCACCCTCTCTACGTTTGCCAATGAGAAAGTCATTGCCATTGACGGCAGAAAAATTAAAATTCTGGATGCACACCGGCTCGACAGGGTTAGTAAGCTTGGTTAAATTTCCTGTTATTCATAAAGATAAATTCTTTTGACACGCTGTGAAATACCGGTAAGCACTTCATAGGGAATGGTGCCTGCTTTATCTGCCACTTCACCCACAGTGATGTGTGGTCCAAAAAACTCTACTTCATCACCTGGTTGCACATCGAGACCTGTCACATCGAGCATAAGCATGTCCATGCAGATATTTCCAACTACAGGAACTTTCTTCCCCCTGATAAAAGCCTCACCATTGAGGTTCCCTAATTTTCTGTCGAGACCGTCGGCATAGCCTACAGGCACCACTGCAATATCGGTAGTCCGGGAGATGGTTCCCTTGCGGCTGTATCCGATGGTTTCACCTGGAACTGTCTTTTTAACCTGAGATACCACGCTCCGGAAGGTGCCTATGCCCTGTAACGGAAGGCCTGTGACGGAAACCCCGTATAACCCAATACCCAGCCTTGCCATATCCATTTGGTGTTCAGGGAAGCGTTCGATACCGGCGGAATTTAGTATATGCCTGGTGAAAGAGTAAGGAAGAATGCTTTCTATTATTGAAAGCAAAGCCTGAAAGCGTTCTATCTGCTGAAGAGTATATTCATCAAATGAAGGATCGTCGCTTGCAGCAAGATGTGAAAAAACGGATACAACCTTTAGAAGGTTGTTCTGTGAAAGAAAAGCTAAAGCTTCCTCCACTTCTTCATCCGATTTGAACCCCAGCCTGTTCATGCCGGTATCGAGTTTCAGGTGGACTGGAAACTGCTTTTCTAAACTGAGCGATACCGCCTTGGTAAACTTTTTTAGCAGGCTGAGGCTATAAATATTAGGCTCTAGCCGGTATTCGATGATATTCCTGAAGCTTTGTTCTTCAGGGTTCATGACGATAATAGGAAGCATGATGCCAGCCTGCCTCAGTTCAATCCCCTCATCGGCGACGGCTACTGCCAGGTAGTCGGCCTGGTGGAACTGAAGTGCTTTGGCAATTTCCACATCACCGCTGCCATATGAAAAAGCCTTTACCATCACCATGATTTTGGTTTCAGGCCTGAGGATGCTGCGGAAGACATTCAGGTTATTTATAAGGGCGTTTAAATTGATTTCGAGCACAGTCTGATGTGCTTTTTGCTGAAGTAATGAAGAAATCCTTTCGAAGGTAAATGATCTTGCTCCTTTTATCAGGATGATAGAGTTGGCAAAATCGCTTCGCTGTGCCTGTTTTTCGAAATCTTCAATGGAAGAAAAGAATGTTTTTCCGTTTAAAAACATGCCTGCATGTGCTGAGATCTCTGGACCGATACCGGTAAGTTCGTCAATACCCCATTGTACGAGCAGCCGGTTCACTTCTTTATATAGTTCCTTTGGAGGAAGTCCGGTTTGCATGATGTCAGACAGGATGACATGCTTTTTATAGTGTCCTTTCTGAGCCTGCTGGTGCAGGACTGAAAGGGCAATCGTAAGGGAAGACAAGTCAGAATTGTAGTAGTCGTTTATGAGCAGGCAGTTGTTAATACCCTGCCTGATTTCAAGACGCATGGCTACAGGAACCAGTGAACTGAAGCGGGAAAGTATTTTTTGAGGATCGTGCAGAAGTACCAATGCTGCTGAAAAGCAGTGGCAGGCGTTTTCAACAGAGGAATCATCGGCGAAAGGAATAGTGAAATTCCATATCTTATTGTTGTAATAAGCTGTCAGGAAAGTTGTTCCTTCCATAGATTTTCTTTCGAACCGGATGAGGGATTCATTGTCCTGCATGGTCCAGTTTATAGATTCGATATGGTGATCCTGACAATATTCTGTAACTGTAGAAGCTGTTTGATTATCGTCGGAGCAGTAAATCAATTTTTTGGAATTTATAAAAAGTTGTAGCTTCTCAAGTGTCTTTTCTTTTTTGGAGATGAAATTTTCCTGGTGCGCATCGCCGATATTTGTAAGAATCCCAAAATCAGGCTGCACTATAGGGGTTAGTTTTTTCATTTCGCCAGGTTCAGATATGCCGGCTTCTATGATTGCCAGGTCGTAATGGGTGTCAATCAGCATTACAGACAATGGAACTCCCACCTGGGAGTTGTAGCTTTTAGGGCTGCGGACGATGTTAAATTCTTCCGACAGCAGATCAAACAACCACTCTTTTACAATGGTTTTACCATTACTGCCGGTAATGCCCACTACAGAACCCTTGAAATTCCGGCGTATATATGCTGCCAGTTTTTGAAGTGCAGCAGTTGTGTCTTTGACAAGAATAAAAGCCGCTTCAGACGTGATGTATTTATAATCGGATACAATAAAAGCTTTTACCCCTTTGCTGAGCAGGGAAGGAATATATTGATGCCCATCATTTCGTGGCCCTATGAGGGCAATAAACATGGAATGTTCTTTATTAAAAAAGGATCGGCTGTCAGTTAAAACATGATTTATTCTGATATGCTGAAGTTCATTGGGTAAATAAAGCTCTCCGTCTGTTATTTCCGATATTTCCGAAATGAAGAAAGTATTCATTTTCTAACTGGTTTATCTTGCTGGACGTTTTTTCCGGAGCTGGTTTCAGTGGCAATCAGATAACAGCTTCGGCACAGAGGTTCATATATATCTTTTTCTCCAAGAAGCACCACCTGTTCCTTGTCGGAAATCCGGTGTGAGAATTGGGCAATACTGCCGCAGCGCACACAAATGGCATGCACTTTTGTCACATGATCGGCAATAGCCATTATTCCGGGCATGGGTCCGAAGGGTTCACCCTTGAAATCCATATCCAGGCCCGCGACAATGACTCTTATGCCGAGGTTAGCAAGCTTTGAAACAACATTGACCAGTCCAAGATCGAAAAACTGTGCTTCATCAATACCTATGACATCCACATTTCCTGAAAGGAGCAGGATGTTGGAAGAGTTGTCAACCGGGGAGGAGCGGATCGTATTTTCGTCATGTGATACCACATCTGTCTTCGAATAGCGGACATCCATTGCAGGTTTGAATATTTCAACTTTTTGCCGGGCAAAATTTGCCCGTTTAAGCCTTCTTATAAGTTCCTCTGTTTTACCTGAAAACATTGAACCTGCAATTGCTTCAATGCTCCCTTGTTTTTTATGCCCGTTGATATCCCTTTCAATAAACATGTACGCTCCGGATGTATAAAGAAATTAAAATTAGTATTTTTACAAAATTAAATTTAAATGCAATAGCCGGATAAAAGAATGGAAAATAAAAAGCTTGTAAAAATTTTAATTAAAGACATGGCAGAACTCGAAGAGTTGATTGCCGAAATGAAATCAAGCCACCGTTTTGATATTCTTGAGATGGAGTTTATTCATACCCGGGCAAAGGGAGTAATGCAGTTATTGCAAATGCTGGAGCAGAGGGAGGAACCTGTTTTCAAAAAAGTAGAAGAGCCGGCAGCCGTGGTAGAGAAACTTAAGGAGAAGGTGGAGGAAGTCGTGCAGGCTGTTGTTGTCACGACCGAAGTGCCAAGGGAAACTTACGTTCAGGAAATTCATTTGGAGGAAGAACCGGCAGAAGAACCTGTTGTGACAGTTCATCCGGAGCCTGTAGTTGCGACTCATGAAAATACTGTTCAGGTTCAGTCTGAACTGAAGGATCCTGCGGAAAGTGATGAAGGGCTGCTTGAGAATAACCACCATGTAGAACCCGGTTCAACTTTGGGCGAAAGCTTTTTGAAAAGCAAATCAGTGAATGATATGATTACAGATCAGGTGAAACTGGAATACAAACTCTCCAACCGGCCTGTAAGCAGCATTCAGTCATCAATCGGAATAAACGACAGATTTCAATACATACGTGAATTATTTGATGGCGACAATAAAAAGTATACAGAATCAGTCAAAGCACTCGATTCGATGCATAACGTGAAAGAGGCTGTTGAATATCTGCGCAGCAATTTTAAATGGAAGAAGAATGAAACCAGCCTGAAGTTTGTCAATCTTGTAAAAAGAAGGTTTCAGAATCCGGTGAATGGATAAATGAGAAAA
Source organism: Bacteroidota bacterium (assembly GCA_023412195.1). Lineage (GTDB taxonomy): Bacteria > Bacteroidota > Bacteroidia > Bacteroidales > Prolixibacteraceae > Mariniphaga. The sequence continues at coordinate 12,951 of JAEYNZ010000150.1, read as the reverse complement.
GACACAAGTATCAAGACTTATAGACGCAAGACGTTTAGACACAGTAATTGCATTCCTCTTGTACACACAAATGGTGCTGTAGCGTATTCAAGTTGGGTTCCTAAATTACAGATGATCTGCGAAAAAGGGCAGAATCCCATACATCTAAAACGACCTCTCCCATCCTCTCCAAAGGAGAGGGGCAGGACCGCTGCGATGAACGGTTGAAGAATAAGCAGGAACTTACAGATATTCCGGACTTGTGGCCTGATACTTCTTGTCTTGTGTCTTGATACTATTAGTCTTGATACTAAAGTTTTAAATCAAATGAATGATAAAGGAAAATTAGTTTTAGTGCCCACTCCAATCGGCAATCTCGATGATATAACGCTAAGGGCTATAGACGTATTAAAAAATGCCGATATGATTCTGGCAGAAGATACGCGTGTTTCATCGAAGCTTATGAATCATTTGGCTATTAGCAAAAGGCTTACTCCTCACCATAAGTTTAATGAGCACAAATCAATAGGATTTATATTATCTAAATTGGAAGAAGGGAATAAGGTGGCCCTGATATCGGATGCTGGTACACCGGGGATTTCCGATCCGGGGTTTCTGATGGTAAGGGCTTGTGTGGAAAAAGGATATGACGTGGAGTGCCTGCCGGGAGCCACCGCACTGGTACCTGCACTTGCAGTGTCGGGGTTACCCAGCGACCGGTTTGTTTTTGAAGGATTCCTTCCGCAGAAAAAAGGCAGGCAGAAGCGTCTGCTTGAACTTTCTACAGAACCCCGTACCATTATTTTTTATGAATCTCCATTCCGCCTGGCAAAAACACTTGATCAACTGTGCGAAGTGTTTGGTGAAACAAGGAGTGCTTGTGTATGCCGGGAACTTTCCAAACTATTTGAAGAAATAAAAAGAGGTTCTGTAAAAGAATTGTCAGAATATTATAGTCAGCATCCGCCCAAGGGAGAAATAGTTATTGTGGTGGAAGGCTTACCCAAAAAAGGGCCAGGCAATAAAGAAGATTAAATCCTAAAGTGGTTTCAAAAAAGTATACCCACCTGTTTTTTGACCTTGACAATACCTTGTGGGATTTCGACACCAGTTCAAGGGTTGCCATGCATAAAACCTTTATGCATTATAAAATCGACAGGCAGTGTGACTCCTTTTCTCTTTTTTTTGATACTTATTCCAGAATCAACATTTATTTATGGGATGAATACAAAAAAGGAAAGCTTTTAAAGAGGGAGCTGGTACAACAAAGGTTTCAGATGACGTTTGATGAAATGAAAATCACGGGTACAGATGCAGAATCCATGAACACTTTTTATCTTGAAGAGATGCCCCTGCATGGCCGTCTGATACCCGGTGCAGAGGAAATGTTATTGTATCTTAAAAAGAGAGGTTATACATTATATATCATCACAAATGGATTTACCGAGGTCCAGTACAAAAAACTCGAAGTTTCCGGTATACACAAATTTTTCAGAAAAGTATTTATATCAGAGGACATCAAAGCGACAAAACCATCGAAGGAAATCTTTCAATATGCGGTAAAATCTGCAAATGCCAGGAAGATAAGGTGTGTAATGATAGGCGATGACTATGACGCAGATATTACCGGGGCTATCAATTATGGTATAGACGCTCTGTATTTCAATCCTCGAAAACTGACAACAGGGACAATGATTATTCCTGAAAAACATTATCTGGGTGAAATCCATTCATTAATAGAAATTAACAGTATTCTTTAAAAAGTGTTGCAGGAATAGGTTTGTTATACCCCATGTGTAATCTTAAGTTCATTATGATGTTACTTTTGCCCGACACACTCATTTTTTTGTAAATTTCCTGTCCGGATAATTTTAAAATGCTAACTTTAAGGCCGTTGAAAATTTTGCCAGGAGGAGCTCACTCTTCTTATTCAGATACTCCTTTTGTAGATCAATAAATCCTCCTGGCTTTTTTAAAAATCATCCTTGCTTTCAATTTTTTATATCATCCAACCAATAAATTTCAATTTGTATTTATAATTCGAATCTTTTTTTATATTTGCTATTGTTAAGATAAATTAACATTTAAGTATGAACAATTTTAAAAAACCTAGATATGTAAAGGATTTGTAACAATTTATTCTCTTTTTTGATTGCTGATTAATTAACATGTTAAAACTATTCTATGAAAAAGATTGCGTTTTTTTTCCTGAATTTTTTATTGATGGGAACACTTTCAGTGTTTAGTCAAACGCGGATGTTATCCGGACGGGTAACAACTGCAGAGGATGGCGGCCCCGTTCCGGGAGTTTCTGTTGTAGTGCAGGGCACTACACTGGGAACAGTTACTGATATGGATGGTAATTATTCACTTCAGGTTCCGCAGGACACACGTGCTTTGATGTTTAGCTTTGTTGGCTTCCGTACCCAGGAAGTCCCCATTGAAGGGCGTACACAAATTGATGTGGTTCTGGAGGTTGATGTTTTTGCCGTTGACGAAGTAGTGGTAGTAGGATATGGTGTTCAAAGAAAAAGGGAAGTCACAGGTGCAATATCACAGGTAAAAGGTGATGAAATTGCAACACTGGCCACGCCAAGTTTTGAATCACAGCTTGCTGGCCGTGCACCGGGGGTTCAGATTACTTCGACTTCCGGTATCTTGGGACAATCGCCTCGTATCCGTATTCGTGGAGTAGGCTCGATTACTTCAGGAACCTATCCGTTGATTGTTGTTGATGGCATTCCGATTTTAACAGGTGACCTGGGTGGTAATGCTGCAAACAATGCACTTTCAGACATTAACCCAGCTGACATTGAATCTATTGAAATCCTTAAGGACGGATCGGCAACTGCTATTTATGGATCAAGGGCTGCAAATGGTGTAATGCTTATTACAACTAAACGGGGTGCAAAAGGAAAATTCAGGGTAACATATAACAATTACATGGGGTATGCTCAGCCGGTTAATTTGTTCGATTTGTTGAACGCCGATGAATTTATAGAAATTGCCAATGAAAAACTTGCCAACAGAGCAATGGCTCCCCAGGCTGTTGACGGTGGAGTGGATACCGACTGGCAAATGGCCGTATTAAGAAAGAATGCTTTCCAGCAGGACCATAACCTGTCAATGTCGGGCGCATCTGAGCTCAGCAGTTATTATTTTTCTCTGGGATATACTGACCAGGAAGGAGTCAGCCGCCCCAATGAAATGACCCGGTATTCAGCAAGGGCTAATGTTGATCAGAAAGTGACACGCTGGCTTACCATTGGAGGTAATATGGGCGTAACTCAATCCCAGTATTTCGGAATGAATGTTGGTGAAAATTCTCTTTCAGGGAATATCTTTTCTGCCATCAGGCAATTGCCAAACACTCCTGTTTATAATCCGGAACATCCCACAGGTTATAATATTGACTTTATTTCTCAGGGTCTGGTAGGCCGTTGGAAAAATACAACTACAATTGGGGATAACCTGCCCAATATTGTATATACGTTGAATAATAATGTATTCAAGACTAAAAATCTGCGTACTATCGGGAATGCTTTTGTGTCAGCAGACATACTTCCCAGCCTGAACTATCGCGCTACTGTAGGTATTGATATGAATGGTTCAGAAGGCTTGCTTTATTATAATCCATTTCATGGTGACGGACAAAGCGTAAATGGCCGTGTCCATAACAACTATTCCAATTATTCAAGATGGATGTTACAGAATGTTTTATCCTATAATGAAACATTTGGAACTTTACACAATGTGTCTGCAGTGTTGGTAAATGAATTTTCCAAACAGAGATACAATTATTTTGAAGGAACTGGAACTGATCTTTCAAATGAATTCTTCCAGCATAACCTGATTTCAGGATCATACGGAACGGCGAATTCCTTTGGCAGCCTTTCTGAAAATGGTTTTATTTCGTATGCCGGACGTATCAACTACAATTTTAATGATAAATACTTCCTCCAGGCATCCATCAGGTATGACGGTTTATCTGCCCTGCCGACTGCCAATAAATATGGTATTTTCCCGGGAGGGTCAATTGGCTGGAACATTGCCCGTGAATCATTTATGAGTGGTATTAATTCAGTTGTTACAGATTTTAAATTAAGAGCATCTTATGCTGAAGTTGGTAATACTTCCATAGGAAATTATCCTTATGCAGGTTTATACGGAGCTGCCAAATATGGCGATAATAACGGTATCGGCTTTGTACAAATGGGTAACGATCAGTTAAAATGGGAAACAAGCAAGAAAATGGATATTGGATTAGATTTGATGTTGCTTGAAGGCAGATACCAATTCTCTTTTGACTATTATCAGAATGACCAGGATGGATTGATTCTGGCTGCTCCAACACCTCCATCGTTTGGTGTGCCAGGAAACTCAGTCAACAAGAACGTAGGTACATTAAAAAACTGGGGGTATGAGGTGTCCGGTGAAGCAACTATAGTCCGTACCAATAAGGTTACATGGTCTGTAAATGCAAACCTTACCCTTGCAAAAAATGAAATTCTTTCACTTATTGAAGGACAAACTGAGATCCTTCAGGATTATACTACAATCAGGGTTGGTGAATCTATCCGGTCTGTTTACGGATATGATTATGTAGGTGTCAATGCTGCCAACGGAAATCCGATTTACAGAAAAGGAGACGGAACGCTTATCCAGGGAAATATTCCTACTTCCAATTATAAAATCTATGATCCCAGCAATCCGTCAGATATTTCTCAGGCTTCCAGCTTAAGTTCTGCAACTGACAAGAAGATTTTTGGACCCTCATTACCAACTTATTTTGGTGCATTTGGTTCCAAAGTTTTCTTTGGTGGCTTTGATGTCAATGTGATGTTCCGCTTTAGTGGCGGTAATTATATCATGAACCGTACCCGCGATGACCTTAATCAGCATTCATTCACCAACAACAGCCGTGAAATCCTGGGCCGATGGAAAAGCGCTGATGAGCCTGGTGACGGATGGACTCCGAAGTTATGGTACCAGGGAGGAAACTTTGTAAATATTTCCAACCAGACCAATGGCCGCTTTGTTGAAAAAGGTGATTTCCTGAAACTGCAAAATCTTATTGTTGGATACACCTTGCCTAAATCTGTTTTACAACGTATTGGAGTGGTGAACCTGAGAGTCTTTGCACAAGGACAGGATCTTTGGATGGGAACCAACTATACCGGAATCGATCCTGAAATGGAATTGAACGGTGTCGATTGGAATGGTACTCCAAGGCAAAGAGTTATAACAATGGGATTAAACCTGACTTTATAGTTCAACGATAAACTTAAAAATTAGTGAAATGAAAAATATAAAAATTTTATCCAGGAAGATAAATAAGCTGATATTGCTGCCATTTCTGGTGCTCACGCTTTTAACGGTCTCGTGTGAGGATATCATTGAGTTAGATCCTTACAACCAGGTTTCTGAGACAACTGCATTTTCTACTCCAGCTCTTGTTGAACTGTCGGTTGTTGGGATGTATAATGCCGGTCAAAGAGGATTTTTCAATGGATCGGATTTCAGAGGATATCCCTTTGGAGCTGCATTTGTACAACAGGGTGATAACCGTGGTGAAGATGCCATCAACCTTCAGGCATTCTACAGGTTTACTTATGAAGGTACATACGATGCCACAACTGCCAACAACGTTTTTTATTGGCAGGATACTTACCGTCTGATCAACAGGTGTAATATAGTTATTGACGGAGTAAATACAGCAGCTACCAATGGTGTTATCTCTGCTGAAAAGGCCGCTGAGTATGAAGGTGAAGCAAAGCTTCTGCGTGCAGCTGCCTATCATGAGCTTTTAGTTTTGTTTGCACGTCCTTATAAACATACAGACAATGGATCCCATCCAGGTGTTCCCTATTATGATAAACCTTTTACAACGCAGGCTGCAGTTGAAGAAGGCTTTACAAAAGGACGGGAAACAGTTGGGTTTGTTTACGGAAAAATTATTGAGGATTTGACTTTTGCAGAATCCAATCTGCCCTTAAAAGCTGACAGAGTCGGCAAGGCTAAAATCACAAGAGGAACAAAAGGAGCTGCACTGGCATATAAAGTTCGCATTTATCAGCATATGTGGGATATGAATAAAGTCATTGAGGAAGGTTTGAAACTTGTAAATCTCAATGAATATGCTCTGGGTGCAGAACCCTGGACAGCTTTTGCGGCAAATTATACCAATAATGAATATATATATGGTATGGAAAATGCCGCAACTAATAACCCGGGTGTGAATGCGGCTTTGGCTTCACAATACAAACGCCGGCAGTTGGTAGCCATCAGTCCGATCATCTGGCGTAATTCCTATTGGCTGGAAGACGATAAACGCCGCACAGAAGGACAGATGGTATTTACAAGAAAAGATGCAGCGGGCGTTGTTACAGGTCTTTTCACCGAAAAGTATAAGGATGATGTTAATTATACCGATGCTTCACCAATGATGCGTTATGCTGAGGTGTTACTGAATATTGCTGAGGCTTATGCCCGGAATAACAACGTCGCAGAAGGGTTAAAATATCTGAACATGGTACGTGACAGGGCGCTGGCTGATAAAGATGCCCAAACATACACTGCAGCAAGTTTTGCAGATAATGTTGAATTGCTAAAGGCGATACTTGCAGAACGACGCATAGAACTCGTTATGGAAGGGCGCCGGTGGGCGGATATTTCAAGGCTGCAGCAGGATCCAGTTGTACCGATGAGTGGCATTCCTGGAAAAGTTGCAGTTGCTGACCCTGTGGCAGCAGGAGCCTATACTTTAGGAACAGAATACAGTGGTCCTTATGGTGTATTGCCGATTCCTTATGATAACTTTAAGTTTGTCTGGCCTATTCCTCAGGTAGAATTAAATGCCAATCCTACTTTGAGAGAACAACAGAATCCTGGTTATTAAAAACACTTTTTAAAAGAAGTTGTTTTCACGAATAAAGCAACTTCTTTAATTTTTAAAATTTCAAAAACTGATCCCTTCCGTCATTTCGATGGGGGGATCATTTTTTTTTACCAGTGTATATGTCTTAAAAATCAATTCAGAAGACCTTGGTTTTGTCGGGATATAACGGATCATATAAAGAATTGCTATCAGAACCCAATATGATAAATTAATATTTTGAACACACATTTACTTACGGTTTTTTTTGGTACTGTGAAACTTTTTATAGATTTGTACGAATAAATGATTTTAACAATTTTTATAATTTATAGAAATTCTTAAAAATTGCGAATAAATGAAGGAGTTCTGGCGTTAACTTGCTTTTTTTTTTAACTTTTTTTATAGCTGATTAATTAATATTTTAAAACTATTTCTATGAAAAAGATTGCGTTTTTTTTCTCGATCCTTCTTTTCATGGGAACAATGGCATATTCTCAAACGCGTGTCGTAACCGGTAGGGTTACTTCAGCGGAGGATGGTATACCTGTTCCGGGAGTATCGATAACTGTTCGGGGAACTACCCTGGGAACTGTAACTGATGTAAATGGTAATTATTCTTTACAGGTTCCGCAGGATGTTCAAACTCTTGTTTTTTCTTTTGTGGGGATGGCCACTCAGGAAGTGGCAATTTCAGGCAGATCATCAGTTGATGTAGTACTTGAGCCTGAAACGATAGGGGTGGATGAAGTAGTAGTTACTGCACTTGGTATCAGGAAGGATAAAAAAGCCCTTGGATACTCGGTACAGGCTGTTGGTGAGGAAGACCTTGTCAGGACAGGTAATCCCAACCTGCTGAGTGCTATGCAGGGGAAAATTGCTGGTGTGGATATAAAGCCTTCAAGTGGTATGCCTGGTGCTTCATCACAAATTGTGATCAGAGGTGCACGTTCCTTTACTGGTAACAATACTCCATTATATGTTGTTGATGGGATGCCAATCGCATCTACCTCTCCTTATTCAACAGGTAATAGTGTCACCGGTTCTGACGTTTCTAACCGTGCTATAGATATTAACCCTGCCGACATTGAAAGTATCGATATTTTGAAGGGGCAGGCTGCTTCAGCCCTTTATGGTATTCGTGCATCAAACGGTGTGGTTATTATTACAACTAAAAGCGGACGGGGTAATGCACTTGGCAGACCTGTCGTGACATTGAACCACAACAGCAGTTTTGACGTAGTTTCACGTAATCCTGAATATCAGACAACCTATGCACAGGGAAGTTATGGGGTATATAACCCAACTGCTTCTACGTCATGGGGACCAAAGATTTCAGATTTGCCAAATGATCCTGCAAGAGGTGGTAATACCACGAACCAGTTTACAACCCGTGATGGTTTACAACAGGGAAAATTTTACGTTCCCCAGCTTGAGCAAGCCGGTCTGAACCCCTGGGCAACTCCTGCAGTTTATAACAACTGGACAGATTATTACCAGACTGGATATACAACTTCCAACAATATTAATGTTTCCCAGGCAACCAGCGAAGGAAATTTTGCTATTGGATTCAGCTACACCGACCAAAGTGGTATTGCACTGGCAACAGGAATGACCAGGTATAATGCAAAAGCCAATGGCGAAAGAAACCTCAATAAGAACTTCAAAGTAGGTTACAGTGCAAATTATTCCAAAAACAACATCGATAAGTTGTCTGGCGCAAATGATGGTTCACTCACAGGTGTTCTGGCCGCTCCATCCAGCTATAATCTAAAAGGTACACCAAACCATTATCCAGGGAACCCTTATCGTCAGATTTATTTTCGTGGTGGTTCATTCGATAACTCCTACTGGATTCCTGATAATAATAAATTCAATGAAAAAACTGACCGCTTTTTCGGAAATGGTTTTGTTGAATTCACTTCAAATTTAAGCGATGGAATGGATCTGCGCCTGCGTTACCAGGCTGGTGCCGATACCTATACTACCCATTTGCAGGATATATTTGGATTTGGAAGCCGTGGTAATTCAAAAGGTGTTATTGACAATTACGGAACTACACGTACTGCTTTTAACTCTGTGTTTACAGCCAATTACGATTGGATTACAGGAAACGATTTAGATGTAAACGTCATGGTAGGTACTGAATTAAATCATTCTGATACAAAAGCATATACAGAATCAGGTACCGATTTTAACTTTGGTGGCTGGAACCACATTGGTAATGCCAATATTCAGACAGCAAACGAATCACAAAGTGCATACAGGGATGTAGGTGTATTCGGAAGCTTGTCACTTGCCTGGAAATCCATGCTGTTTCTGAATGCAACAGGAAGAAATGACATTGTATCATCTATGCCAAGAGACAATCGTTCTTTCTTCTATCCTTCAGCTTCGCTGGGTTTTGTATTTTCTGAGCTAATGGAGCCTTCATCAGCATTTTCATTTGGAAAACTGCGTGCTTCAATTGCTGAAGTAGGTCAGGCAGGAACTTATTATGAAAATTATTTTTTACAACCTGCATACGGTGGGGGATTCTGGCTTGCTGCCCCAATCCAGTATCCTATTGGAGGGATCAACTCTTATATCCCCAACACCACTCAATATGACCCGAACCTGAAACCTCAGAATACCCGAACTTATGAATTGGGTGTCGACCTCAAATTCTTCAACAACAGGTTTGGAGTGGATTATACTTACTCAAAACAAATTGTAACAGATCAGATCTTTCCTGTTCCATTAGCTGGTTCAACAGGTGCTACGCAACTTGTAATGAATGGTGGCAAGGTAGAAACAGCAGCACATGAAGTGATGGTTTATATTACACCTGTACGTACAAGAGATTTCCAATGGGATATGAACCTGAATTTTGCAATGGTTAATAACCAGGTTCTTGAACTGGCAGAAGGTGTAGAAAGCATCTTCCTTGGTGGTTTTGTTACACCCCAGGTTCGCGCAGGCATCGGCAATACTTACCCGGTAATCTATGGTAGTACTTTTGTGAGAGATGACCAGGGGAATATTGTAGTGGTTGATAATCCGGGTGCATGGAACCATGGTATGCCACAATCAGGTGAGCCGGGAATCATTGGAGAAGTTTCTCCTGATTTTATACTGGGCGCCACAAACACCCTCTCATATAAAGGAGTTTCATTAAGCGTCGTTGCAGAATGGAAAAACGGTGGTGAAATGTATTCAGGATCAAATGGTCTGCTTGATTTATATGGTATGTCAAAAGTTACTGAAGACCGGGAATCAACATTCATTTTTAAAGGAGTAAAACCCGATGGTTCACCGAATGACATTGTCAGGGGAGGCCCAAATGATAAAGATGCCATACAGGATTTATACTCTAATGTACTTTCTAATGTTGATGAATACTACATTCATGAAAACTCTTTTGTAAAACTTCGTGAGGTCTCTTTGAGATACAAGTTTGCTAAACCTATTTATAAAACTCTGAATGTTGGTGTTTCATTGTATTCCAGGAATATCCTGTTGTGGACTGCTCTCAGAAATATGGATCCTGAAACTTCACAGGGAAATAACAACATGGGTGGTTCTTTTGAAAGATTCTCACTTCCGCAGACCACCAGCTACGGTTTTGGTTTTGATATAACATTCTAAAAATTTTGAATTATGAGAAAGATATTAAATATCCTGCTTTCTGTTCTGCTGGTGTCTGCCACCTGGTCATGTTCAGAAGATATCATGGATGACATCAATAAAAATGTGAACGATCCTACGGATGTCAGTTCGAGCCTTATTATAACCAATACAATGGTACGTTCTGCTTTCAGTATTACGGGCAGTGACCTTGCCTTTTACGCCTCTGTGTATGTTGAACACAATACCGGTGTCTGGAACCAGAGCTACAATGCTGAAATACGTTCAGGAGAACCTATCAGCGCAACCACATACAATAACAGCTGGAATGCCCTTTACCAGAATCTGAGTGATCTGAAACTCGTAATAAATAAAACTTCCGAAGGTGGTTCAGAGGAAGGAAATTTTACCACACTGGGCGTTGCACAGATATTAACAGCACATAACCTGGCTACATTGACAGATCTTTTTGGTGATGTGCCATGGACGGAGGCTCTTCAGCCCGGGTTCATCTTTACACCTGTATTGGACAGCCAGGAGTCGATTTATGCTGAAGTTTTTAACCTTCTCGATGCTGCGATTGAAAATCTGGATAAAACTTCTGCTTTTCCCTCATTGGGAACCCAGGATTTTATTTATGGCGGCAATAAAGATAAATGGAAAAAATTTGCGTATGGTTTGAAAGCCCGTTATGCAATGCGTTTGTCACTGAAGAATCCACGGTATGCAGATGTAATTACCTTTGCAAATCAATCATTCACTTCAAGTGCAGACCAGGCTCAGTTTAACTACAACGGATCTACCACCATGAGTCCGTTTTACCGCTTCTTTACCGACCGTGACTATTTTGGTGCAAGTGAAAGTCTTCACGAGAAACTGGTTGAAAGAGAAGATCCAAGGGATGAAGTTTTCTGGCAAGTACATCCGAATGGCAGCGAATTCTTATTTGCTCCCAACGGAACTCCCGATCAGGCACAAGGTAAATATGCCGTTTCAGCATTATCAACCAACACTGCCCCTACTTACCTTCAAAGCTATCATGAAATTGAATTCTTGAAAGCCGAAGCATATGTACGGCAGAATGATCTGGATAATGCCTCGGCTGCTCTTAAAAAAGCAGTTACAGCAGCATTTCAAAAGGTTAATATAGGATTATCTGCCGAAGATGCTGATGCATATTTCGAAAACAGTATAATGCCTAAGTTCAATGAAAATCCGCTTTCTGAGGTAATGAACCAGAAGTATATTGCCTTTTTTGAAGAAGAAGCCGTTGAAGCCTATAACGACATCAGACGCTTAATGGCCATGGGCAACAATGTCATTGAACTTGCGAATCCTAAAAATGCCGCTAATCAGTTCCCACAACGTTTTACCTATGGTTCAAGCGACGTAACCACAAATAAAAACGTTCGTGATGCCTACGGTGACGGGAATTATGTATATACAGAAAAAGTTTGGTGGGCCGGCGGCACACGTTAATAGGGTTAGTTTAATTATAAAAATTAAAACATGAAAAGATTTAAAATATTTGGCATGATAGCCATGGTGGTTTTAACTTTTGCATCATGCGAAACAGAAGTAGAAGACCCGGCAGGCCTGAGGGGAGAAGGTGTTATACCATCCATCTCCAATGTGAATCCTGCAGTATTTGATTCCAATGATCTGGAGAATACCTTCGTTCAGTTTTCGGTAAATGTTGATGATCCTGCTGTTTCAGAAGCAATTGTGGTTGCTTCCTACAAGCGAGATAAGAGAAGAACAGAAGTTGTCAGAGTAAGTAACTTTCCTGCCACTGTGAAACTTCAGTTATCAGAGGTTGCTTCTAAACTGGGAATCCAACTTGAAAGTGTAGCCTTAGGCGATGAATTTAATTTTGAAGTACTTACAGTTCAGGGTGGGAATACCTACCGTTCAAATGCAGGACTAAATGCTGCAGTGGTTTGCGCCTACAATCCTGAACTTGCTACAGGAAGTTACCGTGCAGTCAGTGAGGGTTGGGCAGTTGATGGTACTGTGACCATCACTGCTGATCCTGAAAATCCGTTTATATTATATGTAGCAGGACTTGCCGCTCTCGATGGCGTGAACGAAGACCTTGGACCGCTGAAACTCGAGGTTAATGAATTAAATTATGATGTGACTGCAGCAAAAACTGTACTTGCCTCTACAGCATTCGGCTATACCAATTTTTCCTATGCAGGTTCAGGAAAATTAAATACCTGCGACGGAACATTCACGATGTTGTTTAGCATTACTGTTGACCAGGGCTCATTTGGTTCTTATGATTTTACATTAACAAGGAATTAATGGCCAGATAAAAGCCGTTTAATTTGATATTTAAAAATGGGTAACGATTCGTTACCCATTTTTTTGTGTGCCGTGCATGGTAAATAACTTGGTGGTGAAAGTCCACTATGGGGGTTTGTAGTTGCCAACCATTAGCCAAGAGCAAGGGTGTCCATCGTGAGGTGGAATCTGAAGGAAGCTGGAGG
>JAEYNZ010000144.1 GCA_023412195.1 Bacteroidota bacterium | reverse complement strand
GCCTTCATGTTTTGCTCTTTCAGTACATCTGTAAGATTGGTGAAATAATTTACATCGGTAACGATTATTGTATCTGCTTTACCTGCGCCTATCCTCTGAATATAATCTTCCCAATTTATAACGGGCATCATTTTGTTTAATTGATCAATGGAACGTGGATTGTTCCGGAGTAAAGGATTTCTCCTTTTCTCCCTGGTCATTTGGGCAGATGCCATATGCTTTTCAATTTCGAAAATATTTTCTGCCATTGTTTGAGCCTGCTTCTGATCTTTTCCAATCAGTTCGAACATCCTTGCGATATGTAATTTGTATTCTTTCTGAATATTTAAGGTGTGCTCATCAGAATTGGTATAATAGTCGCGTTCTGGCAAACCTGTAGCTCCGCTTCCAAAAAATGCTGTATTTATGTCGCTGTTGTTGGGATCAGGAGAAACATAAAAACTGAAAAAACTGCTGGTCTGGTATGAAGAAGTAGTGATCATATAGTTAATCACCTCATTAATATTTTCCAGAGCCATTATTTTTTCCATTTCCGGCATTAATGGTTTAACGCCCAGTTGATCCAGATATGATGAATCCATGGCGACTTCAAAAAACAAGGCAGCTTTCGCCTGATCGCTGTTGCCGGCATATTTGCCACTACTCATTGCCTCCTGTAAAACTTCTAGTACCTGGTTGTTGGTTGATTTGTTCAGTTCATCAAAACTGCCCCACCTGCTTCTGTCATCGGGAATTTCATTCGCATCGAGCCAACCGCCGTTTACATATCTGAAAAAATCGTCGCCGGGATGCACAGTGGTATCCATGTAGTGCATTATGATTCCTGGTACAACTTCTTCTTCAGCCCCGGTTTGGCTGGTTTGGCAAGATGTAATGATGGCCACAGTCATAATAAATGCTGAGAAAATAATCCATTTCTTCATAATTCTAACTCTTAAAAATCATAAATTAAAATAATGGGCAAAGATACTGAAATCTTAATAATTAAACTTTTATAAATTATTTATTGGAATGGTTAAAGGAAGACTGCATTGTGATATCGGAGGGAATGGTCGTATCCTTAATGATTATAATCCGTTGGGTTGCTTTTGATATTTTATCCTTACAGAAAAAAGTGGCTTATTTTCCTGATAATTTACGTTCAGCAGGAAAAAGATTTATAATTGTTTTATCTGTCAACCTTTCATTATATTTTTCCAGTAAAACAATAATTTCTGCATCTTTTTTTTCATCAAAGCCACAGATTTTCGTTAAAACATTCTGTATTCCTGTATTGTATATCCGGTCAAATTCTATATCTGCAGGGAATAGATCTCCATTTTCATTTGTGGCTCTGAAAACGCATCCACAAGCTAAAGTAAACAGGATTTTATCAAATGGAGCGTTCATCTCCTGCGCCAGCCTGATTGCTCCGGTAAGTCTGTCATCAGGTCCCAGCTTCCTCGACAGATCACATCCAACCCTGAATATTGTATCTCCTAACTGACGGTTTTTAAAACGGTGAATCAGATTTTCTATGTGTTGATCAAGTAACTGATGTGTAAATTCTTCAGGGTATTTTTTAACCAGAGCAACCGCTGACTGCTGCATGGTCGCTTTCACTTCATGTAAAACTTCCGGAACTTCAAGCGCCTCATAGAGAAAAATAAATTCCGGGTTATAAATGTATCCCAAATAAGCAGTAGCAGCATGGCCCAGATTATGAATGAATAGTTTTCTGTCGACCCATGCTTTCATATGTTCTTTTGGATCAAGTCCTTCTATTTCAGGGATATGCCCCTTAAACGCCATTTTGTCAAGGATCAGTGTATTATAAGGTTCTGCATATACTTTCAGAAGGTCGTTTTTTATTTCCTCTGGTTTAATAACAGGCACCATTTTGCCAATGCTGGTCTCAACCAATCCAACTGATGATTCGAATGGAAAGCCGGCGGGCAGAAGTTTCTTAAGTTCCACTTCAAAACAGGCGGCTGCGTTCCGCAAATTCTCAGCTATAATAATATCGACAGGGTTATTTGAATATTTATCCTGCCGACAAACCAGTCCTCTTGCCAATAACGGAAAAACGCCTTGCAGTCCATGTTGCCCAACTGCTGTTGCGATGATATCAGCATTACAAATTTCATCAGTTACAGTTTCTTCATCACCGGCAAACACACCTTTTACATTACTTACAGTAATAACAGATTCAACATCTCCTTTTAGGATTACCTGGTAACTACCCCTGAAGTTCAGTTCATTAATAACAGCTTTAACTATATCCACAAATACAACCTGGTATCCGCCGGCTGAAAACAATTGAGCGATAAATGAACGCCCGATTTTTCCCGCTCCAAACAGTACCAGTTTTTTCATGCCGGGTTTCATTGGCTCCTGTATCTGGTAATGAGGTGGTCAATAGCCTGTTTTTTATCTCCCCGCTTTACATCAAGGTAAGTGCCTCCGTGATAGGAGCAGGCAAAACCACCGGAACAAATTCCCCATACAACTGCCTCTTTAAGGTCAGGATTCATATTTCCATCATTTAGTTGTATGGCAATTGAACTGATCACACCGCCGGCAAAGTTATCACCGCAACCGGTAGTATCACCGGAATACTCATTCTTCTGAATACTGGAAGTTACTTCATCAGATACATTTAAAGCACCCTGGTCTTTTTTAAATACCTTCCCCGAGGAATAATATATTACAGGATCTGCACCACGCGTGATCACAAAGGCTGTAACAACGGTCGCGAAGAACTGAAATGCATCCTGAACATTGATCTTCCCACTGATTTTTAATGCTTCCTCATAATCCATTATCAGCAGGTCAATGTTAGGAAAGCTTAGTTCTGACAGACCTAAGGGCCATGGTTTTCCCTGATTCATTTTCTCGTTCCTGAAATCATACACGGTATTCACAAAAGTAAATGCACCGTTTCTTTTTGCTTTTCCAAGCAAAAGGTGGAGGTTATCATGCAGATTGGGAGTGATGGCTGTTCCCCCGAAACAGACAAGATCAGCATTGAAAAACACATCAGGCAGAAAGTCAGGTGTTAAATCCCAGGCTGCACCAATATTGTTTATAAAGGTCCGTTCACCATGCCCGTTGTAGTAGGAAGGATCCGAAAGTACATGGGTAAATGGTGTTTGCCTGGTACTCTGTGCAAGGTAGCCTGTAAAGTCAAGAGGTGTTTTTTTTAGTATCTTTCTGATTTTTCCTGCAGTATTGTCAGTTCCTGAAATACCAAAATATTTTACCCCGAATGTTTCTTCTTCAAGCATTTGAGCTGCATGAATCAATGATACAATTGAGGGGCCACCGATATTAAAAGAAGCAGTAGCGTTTTGTTCAGTCAGTTCATCAAGGATCTGAGGATAAGGTACGCCGGTAAAACTTTCCAGTTCATCTGTAAACACCAGCTTTCCTGGACTGAGTCCACCATCCCCGGGCCGGACGGAACTATACTTTTTAAATACCTCTGACTTGAATGGAACATTGGGATACAGGTAATCGGCGAGTGCACAACCGGTTCCTGCAATGGTAAATTTCTTTTGCCCCATTACTCATAAATATTTCAAATAATCTGATACCAGCAGGTGCACGGGTGGTTCGTCTTCTTCTATTTCGGGGAAACGGCCAACTGGTTCGTAAAAACGGTTGTCAGCAGTGTCATCATTCACTGCACTTACCTCCCCTACAAAAATTTTTCCCTTACCTTTTTCACCATAAAATCGATGGTATATACCCTGCTCAAGGCAAATGCTTTCTCCCGGATGAAGAATAATTTTGTCGCCTGCATTTAACTGACGGATTATTCCATCTGTTTTAACAGAAAAAGGTTTGTCTGAAAGCTGACCGTTTACACCTGATGCATAAAGCTCCAGTACAAGGTTTCCTCCGCCGCGGTTGATGATGTCTTCCATCTTGCTCCAGTGAAAATGCATTGGAGTTTCCTGCATTTCTTCAACAATCATAGCTTTTTCGGCATAGGGTTTTTTATCCTTTTTTATGTTGCCATTACGGATTGTAAAAAGAATAAGGCCGCATTTATGAAAATCTCCACTGCCGAAGTCTGTAAGGTCCCAGCCCAGCATGTTGTCTGCAATTTCAGAGCAACTGGTATATTTACCTTTCCAGTCTTCCGGATTCCAGTAAGCCCATGGAGGAAGGTAAAAATTCATTATTCTGAAAAACTCCTGCGACTGCTGAATGAGCCGGTTTATTTCACTGCGTTTCATGCCTTAACTTTTTTGGTACCTTCAACAAATCTACAACTAATTTTCAGCAACCGTTATTGTCCTCACACTGATCTTTCTGAAAAGGTGCGACTGATCTGTAATATTTTATTTATGAGGGATTTTTTTTAATGATCTTTTCTAAACATTATACATGGCATAAATGTGTATGCTCAGGTTTCTTTTTCTTCAATATTTTTGTTTCTTGAAAATCTGTTTTTCAGCCTGATAAACATGTCTTTGTAATTTATGCTGTGCTTCTCAAGCCCTCTGCTGCTCAGGAGGTATGCAAATGGTTTAAGCATTTCCACGTTTTTCATGATGATTTTAAGAATAGCTATAACAGGTATGACCACCAGCATCCCGGCTATTCCCCAGATTAAATTGCCAATCAGCAGACCAATGATTACTGTCAGTGCATTAAGTCTAACATTACCTCCCACGATATTTGGAGTAATAATGTTATTCTCCAGAAACTGTACGATGATGAACATGAACACCACTTTCAACGCCATATTCAAAGGATCATCTATGGCTACGAGAACATAAATAAGTGGGACTAGTGCGCCCAGTAAGGTTCCGAAATATGGGATCAGGTTTAGTATGGCAGCGCCTACACCAAGTACGATGGCATGTGGGATTCCTATAATAATCAATCCGGCAGAGTTTAGTACCGCCAATATTAATACCACCAGAATAAGGCCTCCAAGGTATTTTGTAGTAACACTTGATATGTCCCGCAATATGCTGACTGCCTTTTTTTTCCTTTTTCTGCCAACCAGCCTGAAAACAAAATATGCGATTTTCGTTCGGTAAAACAGCAGGAAAAATGTGAAAACAGGAAGGATAAATATCTGGAAGATGGTGTTTGCTGTAGTGGAAAAGAAGTTGGTTTGTTCGCCGGTAAACAGGCTGTTGAATATGTTATCTACATAATATTCCATGGTACGCATATTCACGCCAAACTTTTCTTCTATTTTTTGCTCGGGAGAACCTGTTTGGTCGATGAGTTTTTGTTTGATTTCCGATAAGTCAATCTGGATGTTTGACACCTGTACAGCAAAGAAAAAGGCCATCGAGGCAATTATGGCCAGTGTTATAATTATTACCACCAGAATAGACGGTACCCTGTGCACACCGATCCGCTCCAGCCTCTTGACTATGGGATATAACAGGTATGCAAGCAGCATGCTGAAGGTTAATGGCACAAGAATGTTTCGTGCAATAATTACAAAATATATCAGAGCTCCGGTAATAAAGATGATACTCGCTAATTTCGGAAGGGTTAGATTTTTCATTCTTATCAGTTATTGCTTCTTCATCTTGAAAAAATCATGCCATGGAAGTGCATGGCCTGCCTGAAGCCTGCAGAGATAAGACATCACGATAGCTAATTCTGAGATTTCATCATAAAACGGATTTTCCTCATTTATTTAAACTTATGTAGACTTCCAATTCATATTGAGGAGAATTGTACACATATTCCACAATCATGTGGTGTTTGCCAAATCAATAAAATTTCCTGTAGAACCAGATTTATGCCTGCCTCCCTGTTCATTGAACCCCTTTACTCCTGATTTGTTAATTCTGGCAGGATATTCCCTTTACAGACATACAAATATATTATTCACAATCAAAAAGAAAATTAGACAGAGTTATGAATAAGGACAAATTGAAGCATGCGCTTGAAGATATTATCAGCACCTGCAAAGATGGTGTTGAAGGTTATGAAACTGCTGCCGGTGAAATTATGGATGACAGCATAAAAACCCTGTTCCTGAGGTTTTCACAACAGCGGAAGGGTTTTATAGAGGATCTGAAAAATGAAGCACTGAAGCTTGGAATTGAACCGGAGGATAATTCCACAATAAAAGGGTTCTTTCATCGTACATGGATGGCAGCCAGGCATACCTTAGGAAAGAATACCAGGGAACAAACAATTGCTGAAGCAATGGATGGCGAGAAAAAAGCCCTGGAGAAATATGCAAGTGCACATGCTGATATGAATATTCCTCAATATATCCAGGACATATTAAAGGAACAGGAGCATCTGATAAAAGTAGCCATTCACCAGTTGAACGGACTGCTTGTTGAGTAAATAAATGTCAATTCAGAATTAAAGCGAATGAAATGGAAAAATTAAAAGGTGTTAAAGTAGCCATCCTGGCTACCGATGGTTATGAAGAGGAGGAGTTGGTTAAGCCCATGGACGCGCTTAAGAAGAGTGGGGCAGAGGTTCATGTAATTGCCCCTGAAAAAGGTAAAATCAAAGGATGGGACCATGGTGAATGGGGCAATGATGTGGATGTTGATTTTACCATCAGTGAAGCTGATGCCGATGATTATGATGCCCTGCTGATACCTGGTGGAGTGATCAATCCTGACAAACTCAGGAGAGATGAAACAGCAGTTCAGTTTACGTCACGCTTCTTTGAGTTGGATAAGCCTGTAGCCTCTATATGCCATGGCCCCCAGATGCTGATAGAAGCAGAAGTTGTAAAAGACCGGACAATGACTTCTTTTTTCTCCATAAAAAAAGATCTTCAGAATGCAGGGGCTAAATGGGTCGATAAGGAGGTTGTGGTTGATGGAAAGCTGATTACTTCCCGTAATCCGGGTGACCTGAAAGTTTTCAATAAAACCGTCATCGATTTTCTGGCCCAGGTAGCGAAGGGTTAATTTTAATCTCCCTAAATTGAAATAAGAACCTTCAGCTGCAATTTAGAATGGAAAGACTTGATATTCCTGAATCTCTTTTGTATGTAAGCGATAACATTCCGGGCTATTCCAGAAAAGAGTACCGTGGGAAATTTGTATATTTTGATGATGAAGGGAATAAAATAACTGATACTGAAATTCTGAACCGAATCAGTGAACTGGTTATACCCCCCGACTGGAGGAATGTATGGATATGCAGTGACCCCATGGGCCATATTCAGGTCACCGGACGGGATTCAAAGGGAAGAAAACAATACATTTATCACCAGTTATGGGCGGAAACTTTTAGCCAGCAAAAATTCGATGGACTAAAAACATTCGGGGAAAAGCTTCCCCTGCTCAGGCAGCAGGTAAAGAAAGATCTCCGGAGACGAACATGGGATAAGGAAAAAGTAACCGCACTTGCTGTGAGCCTGATGCAGGAATTTTACATCCGTGTTGGAAATAAGGCATACGAACAGGCGAATAAAACGTATGGACTAACTACTTTGCGCAGAAAGCATTTAAAGGAGCATAAAAAGAATCTTTTATTACAATTCAAGGCCAAAAGCGGAAAAGTGATGAATGTAAAGATTAGTCATCCATCACTAAAAAAGCAGTTGCGTCAATGTTCGGAATTACCAGGATATGAATTGTTCAGATATAAAAATACTACTGGTTATGTTCCTCTTACATCGAGTGACATAAATGAATATCTCAGGAACGTGACAGGTATAAATATCACATCAAAGGATTTCCGCACCTGGGGAGGAACTGTTCTTACTGTAAAGTTTGAGCCACCTGCACGGGAACTCGTCAGGGAGAACCCCCGCAGAAAATTTGATACTGCACTTGTTAAAATGGTGGCTACAGAATTAAACAATACCATGGCAGTCTGCCGGAAGTACTATATCCATCCCAAAGTGCTGGATGTGGTGGTAAATGGAAACAGTGATCAGTATAAACCACGGGAAGACGAAGATATACCCAATGGTTACCGGCATGCCGAAATGACTGTTCTTAATATCCTGAACGAACCGTCGCAATAACCACAACTTCCAGATGTTTTAAAAGAAAAAAAATCCGGTTGCAGCAAATCTTAGAATGCTGCAACCGGTTTTATCTTCGATTCCTACAGTAGAAGAATCAAAAGCAGGATTACAATAATAGCACCTCCTGAAATATACACTCCACGCATCTGCTGGCCATCAGCCAAAGCCTTTGCTTCTGAATCAGCTTTGCTGAATGCTGCCAGGTCCTTGTTAATGGTTTTGACTTCTTTCCTTAGTTCCCTTTTTTCAGCTGAAGTCAATTCTGAAATATCCATTTCCCTGATTTCCTCAAGCCTGTCGATACGGCTTCTTACTTCTGCAAGAATTTCAGCATTTGATTCTGCAGTTTCTTCTGCTACAACAGTTGCTTCTGCATTTACCTCAATTGTTTCTGCTGATTTGTTTCCTTCTTCAGCAACTAGCTGAACCGGCACTGCAAACATCAACATTGAGGCTGCCATTAAACTAAAAACCAATTTTTTCATTTCAATTCACTTTAATTATTAATAACTGGATTTATTTTATAATCATTCAATTTACCCACTTTCAGGAGGCTTCCTCCTTCAGCGGAAAGTCGATTGAATTTTCTGTTTGTTTACTGATAGCTTCAACAAAAGCGTTTCTAAATAGTTCCCATATCGTTGGCCATACACCAACCTCCAGGTCCATCTCATTGAGGTTTCCTTCGATGGGAACCTGGGTTGCCACCTGTTCTTCTTCCGGATTTTCAAAAATGGTTTTAATACCTTCCGCAATTGCTTCCCAGGCTTTCTTTAGAAATCCACCTTCCTCCTCCTCCCAGTCAAGTATCTGCATATCTTCCAACACAGGCCTTACATATCCTTTAAGGTGGCCATCATCAATAATGATTTCAGAATACAAATTGAATGTGCCTTTTTCAACATCAGTCTTTGTATATGCCCTGATAAAGTCATTCAATGCAGTCATGTCAACCTGTTCGAATGTCATAGTCAGGTCAATGTCAGGGATCTCCTTCAGTGCATTCAGATGGGCTTCCACATTGAAGTGGCCACCTCCTATCGATGTTCCGGTGGCATTTATGGACGAAGGAAGTGCTTCTTCCTCCTGTTCCACATTTGAAAGATTTGTAGCCACCAGGTTCAGATCATGTATATAAACATCTATCACAGGCTTTGTGTTGAAATCCTTAAATGAGATGACCCCATTTTTTATTTCAAACCGATTGATATCAATAGGCATCAGATCTTTAACCATTTCCTGCCAATCGGTTTCAGAACCGTCCTGTGTGGCATCTCCCTCAACAGTGAAATTTACAACCGGATTATCTATTATTATCTTACCTGCAATTTTTCCACGTATGAGCGCACCCCATTCAACCGACAGATCAACTCTCGAAACGCTAACGAATGGGACGGAAAATGTATCGGTTTCCTCAAAAATATTAATGTCCTTAATAACATACGCACCCCTGAAAAGATGCAGGTCTATATCATCTACTGAACCACCATAGGCTTCCATCTCCTGTAACGTTTTATTTACATAATTTTTTATGATAAATGGAAGTGCAATCCGTATTGCAATTATGATTCCTATTATAACAAATACCCAGATCCATTTTTTGCTCATATGCCCATATTTCTGATGTGCCCAGGGGAATTTATAATTGAAGGGTCAGGAAATTCTACTAAATAAATAAACTGAATTTTGTTTCTATGACCCTGTATTCTTCCTTAGCTGCACATTTCCTTTTATAAACAGATATGGAGAAAACAAAAAACGAACAAAATAAAAAACCGGGTGCAGAATTTCCGCATCCGGTTTATGAATATCTTGGTATACAGATAATTAATTGGAAGTAATAAATCTTTATTTGTCCTTCACTTCAAAATAATTGGGGAAAATTTTACACATTTGTGGGGAATTAAATTTATTCCCTGCATGTTGGTTTTAGACGTTAATCTCCCCAGGATACTAAAGGTGACCGGTAATAATTTATTCTCAGGGCCTCGAACCTTTTTCCATGACTGGCAAGTCTGTACCTGTAATCGCTCCAGTTCCTCTGTTCTGCTGCTGACCAGCCTATTTCTGCATATCCCGGCAACCGCGGGAACACCATATTTTCAATCTCCTTCATGTTGGTTATGGTTTCTGACCACAGGGGCGCTTCTATACCAAGAATATTTTCCCGGGTAATTCCCTGAACATAAGTCTCAGGATTCCAGATATAAGCTGTGTCTACTTCTATGAGTCCTGCCCATGACAATCCAAGGTGTGTAGTTGTATCGTATTTCATGTCGAGATAGGCCTTTTTGGCCGGCGACATGATCACCTTTGCTCCCTGTTCCACTCCCATGGTTGTATTTTTCACATCGGCCCAAAACTGAACAACTGCATGATCCACAAGTTTCGCATTGGCTATCTCATCCCATCCGATCACTCTTTTGCCATGTGAGACAACTATATCCTGCACCCGGTTGATGAAATACACATAATCGTCATGCGGGGTAACATGCGATTCATCACCACCGATATGGAAAAAAGGGCCCGGTGTTAATGCAGCAATTTCACGGACCACATCGCCGACAAACTGATAGGTAATCTCTTTTCCGGTGCAAAGGGTGCTGAATCCCACTTTTGTTCCTGTATATAATTCTGTTGCCTTACCATCGCAGTTAAGTTCAGGATAGGATGCAAGTGCCGAATTTGTATGCCCCGGCATATCAATTTCAGGAATAATGGTGATGAATTTTGATTGCGCATACCGGACGATTTCAGCATAATCTTCCTGGGTATAAAAACCACCCTCACCGCCGCCTACCTGGGTGCTTCCCCCTATTTCAGTAAGATTTGGCCATGATTTGATTTCAATGCGCCAGCCCTGGTCATCTGAAAGGTGCAGATGAAGTGCGTTCATTTTGTATGTTGCCAGAAAATCGATATATCGTTTTACGTCCTCCACTTTAAAGAAGTGCCTCGCAACATCGAGCATAGCTCCACGGTATTCATAAGCGGGGAAGTCGTGAATGGTACCTGTTGCCAGGTCAGCTGAACCTGTCCGGCGGCCATCAGCAGGCAGAACCTGCAGCAGGGTCTGTACACCATAAAAATAACCGGCAGGACTGTTTGCCGTAATTGTTATCATGTTCTTGCCAAGGGTGAGAATATAGCCTTCATTGCCCAAATTCTCCTCATTTACCGGAGGCACCAGATAAATACCTTTTCTGCGGGGCATTTCACTCACTTCAACCACTCTGGGCAGAAAATTAAATATCCGGTTTATTTCACCAGCCATAAATCCTCCGATTTGTTTAAGGCCTTCTGTATTTTCATGATAAAATACAGCAATGGAATTATCAAATGTAAATGTGCCGCCATCTGCAGTTACGGAAGCAGGAACCGGAATAAACGCAGTTTCCGAAAGATCTGTTGCCGGTTTCCTGTTGCATGAGATTGTCATAATACAGACTACAGCAGCTAATAAAAAAAGAATTTTGTTTTTCATCCGTTTGATTTAGATTGGTTTGATAAAAAAAGAGATACTAAATCCCATAATATCAGCTTGTATAATATGTGATAAAGTTCTTCATTTAAATTTCCCTTCATGAAAATATAATGCTAATGTACCTGATCTCTCCTGAAACTTTTGCTAAAAATATTGATTTTGCCTTATTTATCATTAGGTTGAGGAAAGAAATCTTATTGAAAAAACAAACAGATCAAAATTTTTAAAAGGAGAGGTCAATTCTTAAAAAGGAACTGGAATTTCAACACTAGCACGTGGCAGCACTTCTTCTTATATAAATTTTCAATTATTCATCCACTAAAAAACAAGAAACCTGTTTCGAGTGTGGATTGCGAAACAGGCTTATTAAAGCATAAAATAATTTTTAAGCCAAAAAATAACTTCAGCGGTTAACAAACTTAAAAAACCGGCTTTCCTTGTTATCCGATGTTTTATCCTGGTATAGAAAAGCAAGTTTTTTATCCTCGAAGGTTTCGAAGAACTTATCCCAGCCTATTGCTTTTAAATTGTCTTTGCTTTCATCAGAAAACCTGATACGGAGCAGTCCTTCCAATTCTTCGTTATCTTCAGTTCCTCTTACCACTGAAGGCTTTCCGCCGCGTGCTTCCACCCATTTTTGAATTTCCTGGTGATCTGTTGTTAATTTCGACTCTGACATAATATTTATAATTTAAATGAATGTATGGAAATTTCAGGGTTGGAGATTCAAAAAATGTTCCAGCAGTATACAAGCACTTGAAGAATATAAATGGTTAAGTATTTGCATTGATGAGAAATCATCTTCATAATTATAAGGAATGAATAAACAGCCGTTGGCCGTTGTGACAGGAGGAAGTTCCGGAATAGGACGTGCTATAGCTGCCAGGCTGGCCGGAGAATCGTATAAGGTAATCAATGCGGATATCCGGTCACCCGTTGGTGATGTGCCTGGTAATTGCATTTACCACAAATGTGATGTAACCAACAGGAACCACATTATGGAACTGAGCAGACTTGTCCAGGTTTCAGGCATTCCTGAAGTTCTTGTTTTGAATGCAGGGAAGGGAATTCATGAGAAGCTGAGAGAAGGCGATCCTGAAAAATGGTTTGAAGTTATCAATTTAAATATCTGCGGAACATTACGGGTATTAAGGGCTGTGCTTCCATTTATGCAAAAGGGGAACGTTATATTTATTTCTTCTGTTTCATCAACACATCCATATCCTTATGGTGGTGTATATTCTGCTACAAAAAGTGCTCTTGATACCATTGCTGAAACCTTACGACAGGAGGAACTACCGGATATCCGGGTGACAGTGATTTCGGCGGGAGTTGTTCAAACCTCCTTTTTCAGGGAAATGATTTCCGGCAGCCAAACTGTTGAAAGTATAGGATGGGGAGCGCTTGATCCTGAAGAAGTTGCAGGAGCAGTTGCTTTTGCGCTGCAGCAGCGGGACAATACAGCCATTCATCAAATCATCATCAGGCCATCGGGACAAACATTATGAAGTTTGAATTGATATTTTCTATATGAGAATCATCTACCCATAAACGTGACATATTTCCCCATAAGTTATAATACAGCAGTTCTAAGATATATGTCTGTACTAGCATACTTTAGAATGCAGGAAGATGAAGAAGTTTATATGGTATGGTTGTAGTGCAGGAAGATTTCAGCATTGATTTTTATATTTATGAACAAGAAAATGTTAATCACCGGCGGAGCAGGTTTTATTGGTTCCCACCTATGTGACAGATTACTCGAAAACGGATATTCCGTAAGGGTTTTGGATAACCTGAATGAACAGGTACATGGCGCTGATTGTGAAAGGCCTGTATATCTGAACAGTGAAGTTGAACTTATTATAGGTGATGTAAGGGAAAAGGAGGCTGTAAAGAAAGCCTTGAGAGGCATTGATGTGGTGTATCATTTTGCAGCCAGTGTGGGAGTAGGGCAGAGCATGTACGAAATGGCTTCATATACCGATGTTAATAACCTTGGAACAGCTGTTTTCCTTGAAGCTCTTGTAGAAAATCCTGTTGAGAAGCTGGTAGTGGCTTCAAGCATGAGCGTCTATGGCGAAGGATTATATCGAACCAGCCGTGGAGAATGTGTTTCAGGTTTTGAACGCCGTATTTCTGATTTAAAGAAGGGCAAATGGGAACTATATGATGAGGATGGGGAAAAACTGCAGCCCATTCCCACAAGTGAATCAAAGCAACCTGTACTTGGTTCGGTTTACGCTTTGTCGAAATATGATCAGGAGCAAATGAGCCTGCTGATAGGCCGTGCCTACAATATTCCTGTGGTGGCACTTCGGTTTTTTAATGTTTATGGTACCCGTCAGGCGCTTTCAAATCCCTATACAGGTGTACTTGCCATATTTGCGTCAAGATATTTGAATGAAAAGCCTCCCGTTATTTTTGAAGACGGGAATCAAAAAAGGGATTTTATTCATGTAAAGGATGTAGCCCGGGCATGCATGCTGGCAGGAGAGGCAGAAAAAGGAAACGGAAAAGTTATCAATATCGGAAGCGGGAATGATTACACCATCAACTTTTTAGCTCAAAAACTTGCTGAGGTAATGGGGAAAACCCATATCCGACCTGATCTGACCGGAAAATACCGTGCAGGAGATATACGTCATTGTTTTGCAGATACTCAAAGAGCCAGGGAGTTGATTGGGTTTACTCCTGAAGTAGACCTTAAAGATGGACTTGCAGAACTGGCCCAATGGCTCGAAGGGCAGGAAGCTTCCGATAAGGTAGACCTTGCAGCCCAGGAACTGTTGAAGCGGGGACTGGCAATTTAGCAATACAGAACGAAAAAATATAATAATGGACAAACACACAAAAAACGGCAGCCGGTTGCAACCCCGTAAGATTGAAAATATACCGGTTATTGGTATTCTTGAATGGTTTCACATAAATGATTTCAATTATGTTGAAGAAACGGTGAATGACTTAAGGCAACTGGGTGTTGAACACCTTCGTACCGGAATTTCCTGGGCTGATTATTTTACTGAAAATGGCGAGCAGTGGTATGACTGGCTGATCCCCTATTTGTCGGATCATTTCTCAATACTGCCATGTTTTTTATATACCCCTCCTTCAATCGGAGTCGAGGAAAAAGTTTCGTCCCCTCCGAAAAATCCTAAGGATTATGCCGATTTTATTGATTTAATCCTGAAGAAATATGGACAACATTTTGAATATGTAGAGCTTTGGAATGAGCCCAACAATATCAGTGAATATGATTATATGCTGGATGAATCATGGGACCAATTTGTATCGATGATCAGCATGGCATCGTATTGGGCAAAGCAGCTGGGAAAAAAAACAGTATTGGGAGGTATGAGCCCGATCGATCCCAACTGGCTGAAGCATATTGCATCAAAAAATGCCCTTCAGTTCATTGATGTCATAGGTATTCATGGTTTTCCCGATGTTTTTGATGTCCATTGGAAAGGATGGAAGAAAAATATAGAGAAAATAAAGGAAGTATTATACAGCTTTGGGCTGAAGCAGGAAATCTGGATAACCGAAACCGGGTACTCAACCTGGAAGCATGATGAACGGAAGCAGGTTGAAAATTTTCAGCAGATGCTTGAAGTAGCAGTAGATAGGGTTTATTGGTATTCATGCAAGGATTTGTCGCCACGTATTTCAACAGTGGACGGATTTCATTTTGATGAACGGGAGTATCATTTCGGGCTGATAACAGCGGATGGAAGAAAAAAACTTCTATACAGACTTTGGGCTGCAGGAGGCATCAGGAATGTTATTGATAACGCATGGATAACAGAACAGGTCCCAGCTGTTGTAAAAAGTAACAAAAAGCAGGTTGTTATTACAGGTGGAGCAGGCTTTATCGGAACAAATGTTGCCCACCGGCTTTTGAATGATGGATACGGAGTTACAATTTTTGACAACCTGTCGCGACCAGGTGTTGAAAAGAACCTTGCATGGCTTAAATCAATGCATCCTCAGGTACGTGCTGTAATTGCTGATGTACGTGATCAGTATGCCGTAGAACAGGCAGTGAATGATGCCTCTCATATTTTTCATTTTGCTGCCCAGGTTGCAGTCACAACCAGCCTTTATTACCCTGTTTTTGATTACGATGTGAACCTTAAAGGTACATTAAATGTGCTGGAGGCCATCAGAAATTCGTCACACAAGCCTTCTTTGATTTTTACCTCTACCAATAAGGTTTATGGTGAACTTGAGGATGTTCAGTTAAAGGCAAATTCAACACGGTATTATCCGGAAGATGAAATGATGGAGAAGCATGGGATAAATGAAAGCCGCAACCTGGATTTTCATAGTCCTTATGGGAGTTCAAAAGGGGCAGCCGATCAGTATGTGCTTGATTATGCCAGAAGTTATGGCCTCAGGACGGCAGTTTTCAGAATGAGTTGCATTTATGGTCCTCACCAGTTTGGTACGGAAGATCAGGGGTGGGTAGCTCATTTCATGCTGAAGGCACTTGCGGGAGAAAAGATTACACTTTATGGCGATGGAATGCAGGTGAGGGATATTTTATATATAGATGATCTGGTAAATGCATTCATGCTGGCATGGTCAAAAGCAGATGAACTGAAAGGGGAGGTCTTTAACATGGGCGGTGGCCCCTCAAATGTGATCAGTCTGCTGGAGTTAATCAAAATGCTTGAATTTCTTCAGAAAGAAAAAATCGCATTTGAACTTCAGGACTGGCGTAAGGGTGATCAGAAATATTATGTGTCGGATTTTACAAAATTTCTAAGGGCAACCGGATGGAGACCGGAAAATACTTATAAAGAAGGAATATTAAAGCTGTATGAATGGCTTAAGGCCAATTTTAATGGAACTGGAAGCCGGCTCTTTTTTCTGACTGAAAAATCATATATCTCCTAAAGAATTGAAAATATGGAAGCATCTGTTATTCAGGGACCAAAACAAATCAAAATTGTGAGTGCTCCACTTCCTGAACCCGGATTGGAAGAGGTTCTGGTTAAATTAGGAGGCACAGGCGTTTGTGTTTCCAATCTTCCTGTGTGGGAAGGAAGGCCATGGTTTAATTATCCTTTTGAACCAGGTGCTCCCGGGCATGAGGGCTATGGGATTGTTGAGAGCACGGGAAGCATGGTAAAAGGACTTGTGAAGGGCGACAAGGTGGCTCTGCTGTCGTATCATGCATATGCACAATATGATAAAACGCACATGTCGAATGTTGTAAAACTACCTGATTCTTTTGATGGCAAGCCGTTTCCCGGTGAACCCCTGGCCTGTGCTGTGAATATAATCAGGCGCTCCGATATTAAAGAAGATCAGCCTGTAGTCGTAATCGGGGCAGGTTTTATTGGGTGCCTGCTGATTCAGTTACTGAAACATGCAGGTGCAGAAGTTATTGCTGTATCCCGCAGGAAGTCTTCCCTTCAGTTTGCTGAAATCTCGGGTGCCGGACATCTTGTAAAGTTTAACGAGGTCTGGCAGGCAAAAGAAGAGATTTTTAAACTGGCTCCCCGGGGAGTGCAACGAGTGATAGAGGCTACAGGCGTGCAGAGCGGAATTGACCTTGCCACTGAAATTATATCAGATTACGGAAAGTTGATTATTGCCGGATATCATCAGGATGGCATCAGGAATATCAACTTACAGCAGTGGAACTGGAAAGCACTCGATGTAATAAATGCTCATGAACGTGATCCACTAATATATATCAGTGGTTTAAAAGAGGCAATCAAGCTTGCAGAAAAGGGAATCCTCAGGCCGGAGAACCTGATAACACATCATTTCGATTTCCGGGATATCAACAAGGCATTTAATTTTCTTGAGCAGAAACCAGAAGGCTTTTTAAAGGGTGTTATTGTGTACTCATAAGAAAACCGTAATAAATGGATGAATTTACCTTTGCAAATACAGATGTTAAGCCGCGCCTGGGTTTTTTAGGAACCGGTTGGATCGGTTTGAACCGGATGAAATACCTTATTGAAAAAGATATCTGCACAGCTGCAGGTGTTTGTGACACATTGCCGGAAAATGCATCAAGGGCAAAAGAAGCAGCTGGCGGAGCAGAAATTTTCGGCTCTTTGGAAGAGATGCTGGAATCTCATCCTGATGGAATTGTAATAGCTACTCCAAGTGCCATGCATTATGAGCAAAGCCTGCTTGCATTAAGCAGGGGGATTCCTGTATTTTGTCAGAAACCGCTGGCACGTACTGCTATTGAAAGCGGGGAAATCATTGCAATGGCAAGAAAACATAACAAACTTCTTGGTATTGATCTGTCATACCGGTACACTCACGGAATACAGCAGATTGAACATCTGGTGCGTGAAGGTGAACTTGGAGAAGTATATGCAGCCGATCTTGTTTTTCACAATGCCTATGGTCCTGATAAGGCATGGTTTTATAGCCCGAGGCTGTCAGGAGGTGGTTGTGTTATTGATTTGGGAATCCATCTGGTTGACCTGGCCCTGTGGATGATGGATTTTCCTGATATCAAAAATGTCAGTTCGTTTTTGACATCAGGGGGAAAGGAAATATTTGATCCTTCTGCCACCAGTGAAGATTTTGCTTCTGCCCAGATTAAAACATCGTCAGGTTCTGTAATCAGGCTTACTTGCAGCTGGAACCTTCCGGCAGGAAGGGATGCCAAAATTAAAGCAGCATTTTACGGGACTAAGGCTTCAGCAGTATTTGCAAATGTAAACGGTTCTTTTTATGATTTTGAGGCACGGCTGAATCACGGCACCTCATCGGCAATTATCAGTTCTCCCCCTGATGAATGGGGCGGAAGAGCATTGGTAGCCTGGGCAAAAAAGCTTCAGGAATCTTCAGGTTTTGATGAGGAGGTAACAAGTTATGAAAAGGTGGCAGCAGTAATCGACAGTATATACAGACGAACAGCGGGTGAATGAAAATATTAATGACAACTGACAATATTGGAGGGGTATGGACCTATGCCCTTGCTATGGCCCGTGGCCTCAAAAATCATGGGGTCGAGGTTGTGCTGGCAGTTATCGGGAATCCCCTGACCCCTGCTCATAAGGATGAACTAAACGGGATCAGGTACAGGCATTTTGTGGCCAGGCAGGAGTGGATGGATGATCCATGGAAAAATGTTTATGCAACTGGTAAGTGGCTGATGAATTTCCGAGATATTGAAAATCCCGACATCCTGCATCTGAATTCATATACATTAGGATGCCTCGACTGGCAGGTGCCTGTGGTTGTGACACTGCATTCCTGTGTTTTATCGTGGTGGCAGGCAGTAAAAGGTGAGCCGGCACCTGCATCATGGCATACATATCATGAACATGTCAAGGCAGGTATTCAGTCGGCTGATGTAGTTACAGCACCCAGCCGGTTTATTATACATGCTGCTGAAAAATTCTATGGCCCTTTCCGGTATAAAAAACTGATCTATAATGGCATTGATCCCAGTCAATTCAAAAGGGGCAAAAAGGAAAACATTGTCTTCAGCATGGGAAGGATCTGGGATGAAGCCAAAAACATCAGTTTGCTTTTAAAGGCGGCTGAAAAAATACCATGGCCAATATTTATAGCAGGAGAACATAACGGGTTAAATGAAAATAATCTGCCGGCAAATGTAACATTGTTGGGCCAGTTAAGCCAGAAGGAGGTAGCAGGATGGCTTTCGAAGGCGTGGCTCTATGTACTGCCGGCAAAATATGAACCTTTCGGCTATACTTTCCTTGAAGCTGCCCTTTCAGGTTGTGTCCTGGTAGGAGGAGACATTGAATCACTCCATGAAATCTGGAATGAAAAAATGATATATGCAAGGACAGATGATCCGCAATATCTTGCTGATACAGTAAATAATCTTCTCGAAAATAAATGGCAGCTGAATTATCTGAGCCGGAAAACGCATGAGTATGCAATTGCAAGTTATGCAGAGGAATATATGTTGAAAGAATATACTGAGCTTTATAAAAGTATGGATAAAATTAAGTTAAAGATCACACAACATTAAACAGAGGATATGAAAATTTATATGTTTTATCACTCGGTAATTTCCGACTGGAATCATGGGAACGCACATTTCCTGAGGGGAATGGTAAGTGCCCTTCAAAGCATGAAGCATCATGTTTCAATATTTGAACCGTCGGATGGATGGAGCCTGAAGAACCTTGTTAAATACTATGGAGAAGGAATCATACAGGATTTCAGAAAGAAGTTTCCCTTTCATCAGCCTTCGTTTTATGATGTGGATACATTCAATCCGGAAGAGGTACTCGAAGATGCCGATGTTGTTATTGTGCATGAATGGAATGATCCACGGCTGATAAAAATGCTGGGTGACTACAGATCGGTGAACAACCATTTTCTTTTGTTCTTTCATGATACACATCACCGTGCTGTTACCGAACCACTGGAAATGCAGAAATTCAATCTGCAGCATTACGATGGGGTGATAGTTTTTGGAGAAATACTGAAAAAAATATATGA
This sequence comes from Bacteroidota bacterium, assembly GCA_023412195.1. Classification (GTDB taxonomy): domain Bacteria; phylum Bacteroidota; class Bacteroidia; order Bacteroidales; family Prolixibacteraceae; genus Mariniphaga. The sequence continues at coordinate 54,571 of JAEYNZ010000144.1, read as the reverse complement.
AAAGGAAAGATGGGGGAGAAATATACACCTATTGCATGAGGCTGCCGACATACAGGTGTTTAAACCTATCCCTTCAGAAGAAAAGGAAGGCGACCTGGTTTGGATTGGCAACTGGGGCGATAATGAACGGACCGATGAGCTGCTTGAGTTTATTATTGAACCATCGGAGGAACTGAACCTTAAAACTGTTTTTTATGGAGTCCGTTATCCGAAGTATGCTGTCAGATTGCTGGAAAAAGCGAATATTGAGTACAGAAACTGGGTACCCAATTACAAGGTACCTGAAGTGTTCTCAAGGTTCCGGTTCACAGTTCATGTTCCGCGGAGACCTTATGTTAAAAATTTACCCGGTATTCCAACTATAAGGCCATTTGAAGCAATGGCATGTGGTATTCCACTGATCTGTTCAACTTGGAATGATTCCGAAAATCTTTTTACACCCGGCATGGATTATTTAATTGCACACAGTGGTGAGGAAATGAAACAGCATATGAAGACAGTACTTGAGGATAAAGAAACTGCAGGAATAATTAGTGAGCATGCCCTAAAGACCATTCAAAACAGACATACATGCGGGCACAGGGCGAAAGAATTTTTAGAGATTGCTGAGAAAACAATCCAGGCAAAAAGGCTGATAGCCTGATGAAGTTGCAGGGATAAACAGAATGATAAATAATAAAATACATATTGCATGAATAATAATAAACCTACAGTTGCATTTTTTGGATCCAGTCTGGTTTCTGCCTACTGGAATGGTGCAGCCACCTATTACAGGGGAATTATCAAATATCTCCACAGATTAGGGTACCAGGTTACATTTTATGAGCCGGATGCCTATGAAAGGCAGCAACACAGGGACTTGCATGATCCTGACTGGGCTCGTTCAGTGGTGTATGAAAACAATAGCCTGGCAGTTGCACAGGCAGTGAATGATGCTGCCGGAGCTGATATTCTTATTAAGGCAAGCGGGGTAGGGGTCTTTGATGAATTTCTTGAAAAGGCCCTTGTTGAAATAAAAAAGCCCCGGCAGACCATTATATTCTGGGATGTAGATGCACCGGCAACTCTTGATTCAGTATTCAGCGGGACTAAGTCGGATTTCAGGAATCTCATTCCTCAGTATGATTATGTATTTACCTATGGCGGGGGCAATCCGGTCATTGATGCATACAAGTCGCTTCATGCAAAGAAGTGCATTCCGATTTACAATGCCCTTGATCCTGAAACGCATTTCCGCGTGCCTGCAGATCCTGCATTTGAGTGCGATCTGGCTTTTTTGGGAAACCGCCTTCCCGACCGTGAAGAAAGAGTTTATCAATTTTTTATTGATGTGGCTTCCAGGCTCCCGGATCATAAATTCATACTAGGAGGCAGCGGTTGGGACAGCAGTGTATTGCCACCGAATATCAAATATGTGGGGCATGTTTATACCAATGATCATAATGCATTCAATTCAACACCCAAAGTTGTGCTTAATATCAGCCGGCAGAGTATGGCTGATTATGGTTTTTCACCGGCAACGCGTGTTTTTGAGGCTGCCGGAGCGGGTGCATGCATCATTACAGATTTTTGGGCAGGCGTGGAAAGATTTTTCGTGCCGGAAAAGGAAATTTGGGTTGCCCATGAAGGAGATGATGTGGTTTCGCTTTTAAAATGGATAGATACAGAAGAAGCAGAAAAGATGGGAAAAGCTGCGTTAGCCAAAGTGCTGTCGGAACACACTTATAAACAAAGGGCACAACAAATCGATGATATATTGCTGGGGAAAAAGAAATCTGCAGCAAATCTTTAAACGAATACAACAAGAACATGAACATAGTTATTTTAGGACTTTCCATAACTTCCTCATGGGGAAACGGACATGCCACCACCTACAGAAGCCTTGTGAAAGGTCTTTTTAACAAAGGACATCATGTGCTTTTTCTTGAAAGGGATGTTCCATGGTATTCAAATCAGCGTGATTGCATTCATTTCAATTATTGTAAAGCATCACTTTATTCATCATTGTCTGATCTGAAGCTTAGGTTTGAACAAGATGTTCAGAAGGCTGACCTTGTAATCCTGGGATCTTATGTTCCAGAAGGAGTAGAAGCCGGTAAGTGGATATTAAAAACTGCAACAGGGATAACTGCATTTTATGATATTGATACTCCTGTTACCCTGGCAAAGCTTGAAAGCGATGATTTTGAATATATTCATCCTGAAATTATACCTCAGTTTGATTTTTATTTTTCATTTTCAGGAGGGCCTGTACTCGATGTATTTATGTCGAAATATGGAGCACAGAAGTCAAGGCCACTTTACTGTTCTGTTGATCATGATCTTTATTATCCCGAAGAAACTGTTCAGAAATGGGATCTGGGATATCTGGGAACCTACAGCACCGATCGGCAGCCACCCCTTAAGAAACTACTTGTCGATGTTGCAGAATGTTGGCCGGAAGGAAGTTTTGCTGTGGCAGGCCCTCAGTATCCTCCTTCCATTGCATGGCCTGCAAATGTTGAACGTATAGAGCACCTGCCTCCTGCTGAGCACCGGCAATTTTATAATGAACAGCGTTTTACCCTGAACATCACACGGAAAGATATGATCAGGATGGGGTATTCTCCAAGCGTAAGGCTTTTTGAAGCCGCAGCTTGCGGAACTCCTGTCATAAGCGATTATTGGGAAGGCCTTGATGATTTCTTTAGGTTTGGTGATGAAATTCTGATATCTTATTCGGCTGATGATACATTGGGATATCTTATTAATATTTCTGAAGAGGAAAGGCGAAGGATCGGTCATCATGCACGGATGAAGGTTCTTGCCTCACATACCGGCATAAGGCGTGCAGAAGAGCTTGAAATGTATGTGAGGGAACTGAATCCTAAGGGTCTTGTTTCAGGTTAAAGAATTATTTTTATAACAATTGATGTATGAAATCAGCAGGTAAAGGGTCAGCCGGAAAACTGGCGGAAAAAATCAAAAGCTTATCTCCCTGGTTTCATAACATCCTCCTGCCAGATGGCACCCATACTGCTCCTGAGCATCCGTTGGGTAATTTTCCTGCCTACAAGTGGGAATTGATTGCACCCTTACTTCCGAAGGATTTAACTGGTTGCAGGGTTCTGGATATTGGCTGCAATGCCGGTTTTTACTCGGTTGAATGTGCAAAAAGGGGTGCTTATGTTACAGCCATTGATATCGATGATAAGTACCTGGAGCAGGCAAAGTGGGTTGCTGAGATTTTTAACGTGGAAAAAAGAATTTCTTTTCACAGGATGCAGGTTTATGACCTTGTTAAAACCAACAGGCAATTTGATATTGTTCTTTTTCTTGGGGTATTTTATCATCTGCGGTATCCATTGCTTGCCATTGATATTCTTTCGGAAAAATCCATAGATCAGGTGGTGTTTCAGTCACTGACCCTGCAGGTTGAAGAGGAGTACCATGCTGTGGAGGACATCCGGCTGAGGGATAGAGATGTTTTGCTGGAAAAAGGTTGGCCGTCAATGGCATTTATTGAAAATAAGTTTATGAAAGACCCTACCAACTGGTGGGTTCCAAATCCGGCAGCCATTAAGGCAATTTTTCGGACAGCAGGTTTCAGGTTTATGCATTCACCGGGACAGGAAATTTTCTTCTTTCAGGCAGATTCCAAACATCATTCTGTTGTTAAAGGCTGGAACCGTTCGGAGTTTCTATCCGCAACAGGAAGAGAATGGCAAGATGAAGCCATAATGAAAACAGGAATTAAAAAAGGTTAGAACAAAAACAGCAGTATTTTTTGAGGAAGGAAATTCAGTGGAAGCATATTCAAAACCTGGTTTCCGGTAGAAATATTCATTAATACGTTGTAGTGAAAGAAGAAAGCGGGGTAGCCGCCTTCTTCTCTGCATTAATTGTTATTTCTTCAACGGCCTTGCTGTCACACCCTTCTCAGTTATTTTTACCGGAAGGATCCTGCCTCCTGCATCAAATTCCATTTTATCAATGCAGGTAACACGGTGATGAGGAGAAGTTTCAGTAAGGGGGCGACGATGGTATACGATATACCATTCATCAGTACCAGGAATATTCAGCACTGAATGGTGTCCGGCACCTGTAGCTACCTGCCTGTCCTGTTGCAGTACCGTACCAAGGCGTTCAAACGGTCCGAAAGGATGATCGGAAATGGCATATGCGACACGGTAATTGGGGCCGGTCCAGCCACCTTCCGACCACATAAAATAGTATTTACCGTTGCGCATAAACATAACCGGCCCTTCAACATAGCCTTCTGGTGTAACTTCTTTATACAATTCACCGTCAGGTAGTGGTTCCAGTCCGGTAAAATCAGGTTTTAACTTCACCACATTGCAGTGGCGCCATCCGCCATAGTACATATACCAGCTTCCGTCGGTATCCTGAAAGACAAACTGGTCGATGGGCTGTGCTCCGTTTACGTTTTCATTAATGAGTGGTTTTCCCAAAAGATCGCTGAACGGTCCTTCTGGTGTGTCGGCAACTGCAACACCTATTCCTCCCTCTTCTCCCGGGTGCACATCATTGGCTGCAAAGAAGAAGTAATATTTTCCTGCATTTGATATCACACCAGGTGCCCACATTGCCCTTTCAGCCCATTTAACATCTGTTGTATCAATAATATTTTCATGTTTTGTCCAGTTCACCAGATCGGGCGATGAGAAGCAGTCGAAATGCACCTGCTGTTCATAAGCAGCCGAAAAGGTGGGGTAGATCCAGTAGCGGTCGCCGTAAACAATCACTTCAGGATCGGCATACCAGCCTGTAAATACAGGATTTCCTGACCATTCAGGGAAATTATCATTTTCTGACATTTCCGGATAACCCTCCTGATTGAGAGATGCTGCTGCCTCCAGGAGCATGGCCCCACTTAATATAACTGTAAGGTCGGCAGTTTCTCCGGGCTTGTTTTTCCAGTAGGAGCCAAATAACATGCGCTCTATGTCTGTTCCATGTTCCCAAAGGTTTTTTGCCTGGTGAAACAGAAAACGTGTATATCTTCCTTTTGTTTCAGCATTAAGAGCATGATGCCGGGTAAGCTGCGTAAGGTATCGTATTAATATGCCCTTAAACAAACCTCCGTCGTGGCCACCTTCATCCTTAAGCAATCCATCGGCAGAATTAACAAGTGATTCCAGGGTAAAATCCGTTGCCTTGATGGCATCGTGAAGATAAAGGGAATCGCCGGTAAGGTTAAAAAGTTCAGTGGCTGCTCCTATAAAAGTTCCCTGGTTATAGGTGAAAATCCAGTTTTTGTTGATTTTCAGACCTTCATTTGATTGTTTAATGTTATCCCATATGGCTCCCGACTGTTCATCGAAGAGGGTATTTCGCTGCCAGTGATATATTTTCTTTGCCCACTCCAGGTCTTCGAAATTTTTCTTTTCCCTGAACAGGCGGGCAGCCAGTATGGCCGCAGGTCCATTGGAGCAGGCATTTTTGCCAAAAGGATCCTGTTTTTCCCACATTAACCCTCCGCCAGCATTTTCATTCCAATGCGCTTTAATATCTTCCCATACCACATCAACAGCCTGAAGAAATTTTTCATCACCAGTAATCTGGTAAGCCCTGAGCATAGCAAGGGCATTCCACTCCATATCGTCGATGTAACGGTTCAGGAAGTTACCGCCATTTTTTACAGGCACCCCTTCGAACCACTGATGGATAAATGGCAGGTAAAACCCATCACCGGTGCGGGTATAAGCATCGAGCACCACATCCAGTGCATGTGCCTGGGGCCAGTAATGAAAATCGGTTTTGCTGCCACCGTTTCCATAATTAAAATACTTTTCTTCGGGGTTCCAGTAGTTTTCAATCAATGCCATGCTGCTGCTGTCGGCAACAAGTTCCCAATCGTGTGAACGGTCAAAATTGCCGGTTTGCATCCGTGAACAGCCTGCTGACACCATTGCAGCAAGAAAATACAGAAACACATTTCGGTTTTTCATTGATGATCTGTTTAAATATAAATAAAGCGCCGCCATTTACGGCGGCGCTTAAATTACTACAAAAAGCTTAAATTAAAACAAACTTTAGCTGGATGAGGTATTCCCTCATTTCTATATATTAATAACCTGTATTTTGTTCCAGTGCATTATTTCCTGATAATGCATTCTGAGGCATTGGGAAACGGTTCAAGTGAGCTGAGTTGCTTGGTTGTGATCCCACCATGCTTCGGTTACAAACATATCCCAACGAATTAAGTCAGTACGTCTTCTGCCTTCTCCAAGAAATTCAATTCCCCATTCGTCAATCATGCGGTATTATATACATAAGGTTTTTTTCTCATATCGCCATCATAGAATGGGTTTCCAAGTTTAAATTCTGTATAAATTTCACCTGTCGGTTTCCTGGAAGGTTGCAGGTGTGCACCATTCCACGGACCACCATCCAGACCGAAATACAGTGGAGTTTCATAATGCTAGAAAATATTGAAGAACCAGTCGTATAAAAAATGCGCCACCTGAAAAATCAGGTGGCGCTTTAGAATATCAACCTAAGGCTTGTTCTATTTAAGTATTATTCATAAATATATGACTATAGGCAATAGGGAATTTTGCACATCAATAGCCGGGATTTTGGGTCAGGTTTGGATTGCGTTGCCTTTCATTTTCTGAAATCGGAAACAGCAGGTGCATTTCCTGAATTGTCCTGCCCCAGACAGTCTGATGGCCTACGACATCCACAAAATTTATTTCACCGGTACCGGCACCAGCAGCTACAGGAAACTGGCGTGTCCGCTGAACATCAGACCAAAGCCTGTATTCAAGTACCAGTTCTCTAATCCGTTCTTTCCATACTTCCTTTACAAAGTCATCGGCCGAAAGTCCGGTTAGTTCCGCAACTATTTGATTTCGGTCGGTTTGCCAGTAAGCCCGGTTTCGCACATCAGCAAGATACCCTATGGCTTCTGCGGTAACACCTTCCGACCGGGCAATGGCTTCCGCAGCAATAAGCAGGACTTCAGCGTATCTGTATACCACCATGTCCTTACCATTCTGTCCGGTTTCAAACAGAGCTTCATCATTGTGCCAAAGGTAAGGCGCCGTTTCAAAATTACGGGTTATTTGCTGGCCGTCTTCAGTATAAGTTAACGTTGAATGGAAATATTGTTTTTCCTGAGCCCGGAGGTCATTCTGCTCATCAAACATATTCAGCAACTGGGGCATAGGCCTGTAAGCATTATTTGTTATGGAGTAGGCAAATATTCCCCAAGCAGTAGCAAGATTGGGATATGTGATTGCGGGCTGCCAGTAGTTCTGTGAAATGCTTGGATCGTATTCGATCGAGTAGATATACTCACTTTCATTATCCGATCTGCGCATGACGTTGTAAGCACTTTGAGATTCAGTTGCCCCATGTTGAATAAGAGAAAGATTACCGCTGTTGATAACACCCCTTGCAGCGGCTGCCGCATCAGCATACCGGTTTTCCTGCACGGGATAGCCGCTTACGTTCAAGTACACGTCGGCCAGAAGAGTGGCCGCCGTAGCCCGGGAAATCCGGTAGCTGTTCTGAGGCATGGGCACATATTCCAATCCTCCTTCATTAACAGCAATTTCCAGATCTTCTATGATCTGATTGTATACCTGTGCTGAAGGAGTCCGTTCAACATATAGCCCTTCCAGGGAAGAATATGGTTCCAGGATCAGTGGAACATCGCCGAAATTTTTAACCAGGTAGAAATAGTTAAATGCCCTGAAGAAGCGGGCTTCAGCCTCGAGTTGATTGATTTCATCTTCTGAGAGATCGGGAGTTTCAGCAATGTTCTCAATGGCAAAGTTTGCCCTTGAAATGGCGAGGTAACATGGATCCCAGGCTCCATCGAAATAACCGGCCAGGTTACTGGCGGTGAGGGTTAAATTCTGAGTGTGTTGCACATGCACTTCCTGTCCTTTATATTCATTGTCAAAATATCCCGACATGTATCCTCCCAACATAGCACGGCTTCCTGCGTAAACTCCGGTACTGTAAAATGTGGGTGCACCAGTCCGGTATAAAATATTCACGGCGTTGTATGCATGAGTAGGATAGCTGAAAAACTGATCCACGCTCATTTCACTTCTTGGCTCCTCTGCAAGAAAATCATCACAAGATGCAAACATTCCAAGAGCCAGTATTATAAATAATATTTTTTTCATTTCCATTTTATTTAAGATTCATGATTAAAACCTGACATTTACACCAAATGTTATTGTGGTAGGCTTTGGGTACTGGAAAAAGAATATGTTCTGGCCCCACTGGTCCCCTCCCCACGAAGTTGCTTCCGGGTCGTAGCCTTTAAAATCATCTGAATGAATAACGAACAGGTTATCGGCACTTAGATACATACGCAATGAGTTAATGCCCGTATTTCCAAGGATATTGCCAGTGAAGGTGTATCCCAGTGATATAAGGTTGCCCCTGAGGTATGATCCATCCACAACCCAATGGTCATCTACCTCTGAATTCTGACCGTTCAGCGGTGCATTCCGTATTTGCTGGACCATTGTATTCTGATTGGATTCGGTCCATCCCTCATACAAAATGGTAGCCAGTCCATTGGCATAACCTGTGCGGTCTTCAACCGAATGAAGGAATTGCTGCATCACTTCCACGCCATATGTAAACTGAAGGTCTACTACCAGATCCAGGTTCCTGTAGTTAAAGCGGTTTATAAAGCTGCCGGTATAATCAGGTAAGCCTTTGCCTATGATTTCCCTTTCGGCACTTCTTTTAGCTACGCCAGGCACAGCCCCAACCAATGCGGCCTCTGCGGCTTCGTCGGTACCCCAGGTGCCCAGACGGCGGTATCCGTAAAATGAACCCAATGATTCACCTACGCTTAAAATGGTCTGGCTGCCTGATACCCACCATGGCCCAGGAAATATGTCCTCATCGTTCTCGCCAAGCCCTTCGATCCTGTTGCGGTTAAAGTTAACACTCAGGTTCGATTCCCAGTTAAAGTCATTGGTCCGGACGTTCTGAGTAGTTAACAGCAAGTCAATTCCCCTGTTTGATACCGATCCAATATTATCGACTACTGATGTAAAACCTGTTGAATGTGGCACAGGGCGCCCGAGCAACAGGTCGGTGGTAAGTTTATAGTAGTAATCGGCTTCAACAGAAATGCGTTGATCCAACATCGTTAAATTTATTCCGGCATTGATCTGGGAAGTTTTTTCCCATTCCAGACCCGGGTTAGGCAATCGCGTAACCACGTTATAATTTTGTCTTTCGCCGTTAAGCAAAACAGTGCCTCCGGCAATTGTTGCCAGTGACTGATAGGTTCCAAGTTCGGTACTGCCGGTAACACCATAACTTGCCCTTAGCTTCAGGTAGTTAATAAGTGTGTTATTTTGCAGGAAATCCTCATTTGATATTACCCATCCCAAACCGGCAGATGGGAAGAACCCGTATTTGTTGTCGCTTCCGAAACGGGAGGATCCGTCAGCCCTGGCTGTAATAGTCGCCATATATTTGTCTCTGTAGGTATAGGCAAACCTAAAAAAATAGGAGTTCATAGACCATCTTTGATAAGCTGAACCCGGAGCGCTGGGGTTGTTTGCTGCGCCCACGTTATTGTACCGGTAAAAATCGTCGGAGAAACCCTGTACATTGATTGTATTTTGTCTGAATACCCGTTCCTGCCAGCTTAAACCCACTACAGAATTAAACCTGTGATCTCCTATTGTTTCATTATAAGTAAGATAAGTTTCTTCCTGCCAGTAGTTGGTTTCGTAATCGTTTACATTAGCCCAGGCATTTGGAAATGATATGTTAATCAAATCTTTTGGGCTATATTCCCTGTTTTGCTGAATCTGATTATCAAAACCGAATTGAGTTTTAAGTACAAGAGTGGGCAGAATCTGAAAGTTCAGGAAAATATTTCCAAAGAGCTGGGTGCGGTTTCTAAGCCTTTCCTGTGTTGTTAAAACATGGACAGGATTCGCCATTCCTTCCAGTGCAAAATTATTTGTACTTGAGCTGTTGCTCCAACTGCCATCAGGAAACTTTACCGGCATAATGGGCACCATTTCAATCATAGAACGGCGGGGCATCTGGTGCCCTCCTCCTTCTTCTGCCTCATTTTCCCATATTTTATTTATCATCAGGTTCATTCCAAAACCCAGCCATTCCTTAGGCTGAACATCATAAGCTATTTTTGTATTTGCACGTTTCATCCATGAATTCAGCATGATTCCTTCGTTATCGCTGTAATTTATGAATGCCCCTACCGACGAATTTTCTCCCCCCTGCTGAAAACTCAGCTGGTGGTTGTGAGAAAAGGAGGTGCGTGTAGCTTCTTCCTGCCAGTCCGTATCATATAAAGGATTTCCACTGGAATCGAAAAGCCTTGGGTCGGTAAAATCTATGGAAGGCTCTGTACCCGGATCATAATCGCGGTATTTAGGCGCATTTTCATAACCTCTCTGTATCACTTCGAGCCATTCCTCTGCATTAAGCAGATCCATCTTTTTACGAATTTTTCCCATACTCATATAGCCGTCGTAGCCCACTATCACATCACCTGCTCTTGCACCTCTTTTGGTAGTAACAAGTATAACGCCATTGGCTCCTCTGGCTCCGTAGATTGCGGTGGATGATGCATCTTTCAAAACTTCAATCCGTTCAATGTCATTAGGATTAACCAGATGGAAGTTTTCCATAACTACGCCATCAACAACATAAAGGGGATTTGATGAAGTTCCTATTGAATTGACCCCCCTGATAACAACACGAGTGCTTCCTGTGGGAGAACCTGAATTTGAAAAGATATTTACCCCGGCAACCCGGCCCCTCATTCCCTGCAATGCATTGAATGAGGGTCTTTCCAACAGTTCATCACCTCCGATAACACCTACAGAACCGGTTACATCAGAACGGCGTTGTACACCATATCCAACAGCTACCACTTCTTCCAGGCCAATAACATCAACTTCGAGAACCACATCAATTGTGGACCTTCCCGATATTGTTTCCTCTATAGTCTGCATCCCGATAAATGAGAATACCAATACATTTGCATCGGCCGGTACACTGATGGAATAGATTCCATTTCCATCGGTTACTGTTCCCTGAGTTGTACCTTCTACCATCACAGTTACTCCGGGCAATGGCAGGTTCCTGGAGTCGGTAACGGTGCCTGTCACTGTCCTCTGCTGAGCATTCACACCTGTTGCAAGCAGTAGAAAGATGACTAATAAAAAAGAGGACAAATAGCCACTTTTTCCATGTCTTTTTTTCATAGAATTAAAATTTTAATTTAAACTGAAAATCATTATGCGTCTAGAAGCAAAGCATGATTAAAATTATAGTCTACTCCACCTCATTTTCAAAGTTACTTCTTTTCCTGTGATTAACATTAATTAAAAATCACTTAAAAATGTAAATAAAATGTTAAAATGTTCTAATATGGGTTCCGTTTTTGGTGTTCAGCGTATTTAAGAACAGGATAAATCTTCTTGTCAGTTGATCATAATAATTTCTGTTGTTATAAAGAAGGAAAAAGATTTTACGCAGGAGGGATGAGTTTAATTTAGCTAACAAATTTGTAATATATCCATTGTGTGGACATAGATACCACGGATAATGATACGTGAGGATGTGTCAAAATTAAACTTATTTCTTTGGCAGGTGAGCCGGCCACCTCAATTTTAAAGTTTAGAAAAAGCGCCTCATTATGAGAATGAGAATCATTAACATTGAATACCTCTATTCAGATAAAAGTGCTTTCATTGATTAATGACAGCAGAAAATTAATTGTGGGGTTAAAAGCAATATTGATCGCTTTTCTCCATTCATATCTGTTTTTAGTTTTTAGTAGTCGGTCCGGAAACCGTAAGAGTACCGTCGTCAAGAATTTTCATATGATCGATAAAGACAACACGGTTTTCTCCGGTTGCCGAAGTCCGTGCATGGTAAACACACAGCATTTCCTTTCCATCCGGCGACCAGGTGATGGAGTTATGCCCGGTACCTGTAACAGTGCCTCCCTGTTCCACATTTTTCTGAAGCACAGGATTATTCGCTGCTTTGATAAACGGGCCCAGCGGACTTTCAGAAGTGGCATATCCCACGGCATAGTTCTGTCCTCCAAAGTAGTTGGCTGAATACATCATGTAGTAGAGATCATCCTTTTTAAAAATATAGGATCCTTCTGTCCACCTGCGATTGATTTCTCCTGAGGTAACAGAGCGGCTTTCCCATTCAGTCTGGGCATCATCCATTGTCAGGGGGGGACGAAGTAAAAGTTGTGGTGCACCTATGATGCCGGAGAAATCAGGTTTTAATTCCACACCATAAATCCAGCTTTCTTCAATTTCATCAAACATTCCTTTACTGCGGGCCCAGTCTGCCAGTTCACTTTCAACCGGGTTCTTGTAGCAACAACGGGAGTAAAATAGGTATACCCGGCCGTCTTCAAATAGTATATTTGCATCGATTATCGGGTACCCCGGATCAAAAATGGGCCGGTTGAAAAGGTCTGTATAGGGTCCTGTAGGTTTATCGGCAACAGCAACTCCAATCCTGAAATTCTCAAGTTCCCCCATGGGGTTCTCTCTCCAGTCGGCACTGTAGAACATGTAATATTTACCTTTGTGTTCATACAGTTCAGGTGCCCAGAAATTGCCAACACACCATGAAGAATCTGTGTTCCCCTCAAATATTCTGCCTTCATCGTTCCATTCTTTCAGGTCGGTTGAAGTATACATTTTAAATCCATCACGGACACCACCTGTTCCGATCATGTAATATATTCCATCGGAAGCTTTTAATATGTATGGGTCGCCAAACTCGACAGGAAGAGGATTGCTGATCATCATGTCCTGTTTTTTTAACGTACAATTAAAGTTCAATAATGCGAGGGTAAGCAATGTGATCAGGTGAGTTTTTTTCATTTGTGATTCGTATATGTTTTCCACTTGAAGCAAATAATTTATAGAACGCTTACATTACCTGTAGAATTCCGGCACGTGCCATTCCAGAGAAGGTGTATTGTTTTCAACATACGGCCATCCATCACGCCACTGTACCTGATCGAGAATAAGTACCCTGCCTTTTGGACGGTTTTTATCAACTGCATGGTAAAACATCCAGTGGTTTCCAGCATCATCTTCAACTATTTCTGAATTATGGCCAGTACCTACAAACCGTTCGTTTTTGCCAATCAGAATCTCATGGTGGTTTTCCATCATACTTTTGTTTGATTTGTTCAGGTAGGGGCCAAAAAGATTCTCCGATCGTCCTACAACCGTTGTATAAGTGCTGTTTACTCCGGCACAGCATGAGCCAATAGATGCAAACATGTAAAACAGGTTGTGTTTTTTATATATATATACACCCTCGTAGGCCGTGCCTGCAACTTTTTTCTTTTCTGCTCCAGGCTTCAGGGAAAGTCCGTTACTGGTTAACTCAATGGCATAAATTCCCCTGAAACTTCCCCAAAACAGGTAGTGCCTGCCATTTTCTTCTATATAAAAAGGATCGATCGAATTTTGCACGTCGATGTCATTGCTCCGGAAGAGTTTTCCATGATCGGTAAAGGGACCTTCTGGAGCATCACTTGTTGCCACACCTATGCCGCAGGTCCATTCGCCTCCCCACACCGACATGGAATAATACAACACATATTTTCCGTTGATATAGTTGATATCAGGTGCCCACAAACCTCCTTTTGGTTCAAAGGCCGGTCTTATCTGATCATTGAAGGCAGTTCCGGCGAATTCCCAGTTTACAAGGTCTTTTGATTTATGAATGGGTGTATTTCGTATATCTTCAGTAGCAAACAGGTAAAACCATCCGTCATTCGATTTAATTATTGAAGGATCGGGCAGACTTGCAGCAACTATTGGATTTTTATAGATATTGTTCTGTTTAATGGCAGGATCTTCTTCTTTGTTGCAGCCCGAAGATACAAAGTTTATCATCAATAGAAAGTATAATAAAGCACCTGCTATTTTCATTCTTATTATCATGACTGGAAAAAATAAATGCCGGAAAAGCTTTTTTAACTTCCTCTGCTTTTCCGGCACCATTTGCTTCAATTGCTATTCAAAAAAATTACTGATCTCCAGGTTTATTTTTCTGATCCTGCTTTCATCGAGTTTTATAACCTTGCGGTCATAGGTCATCAGTCCGTTTACTTCCACCTCTACATCAGTGGTTTGTGTATAAACTGCTGCAGAATAACCATAGGGAATCATTTCCTTTAGCTTTTCAGCCATTTCAATGTATGCATCTGTAGCTTCACGTGAAGTTTTATACTGGACATATCCCCAGTTACGGTCTTTTTCCCATAGATGGTTTTCAAGAGCCAGACCAATACCGCCGTACTCTCCAAGGACATTTGCACGCTTGGAATCAAATATACCCATAACCGGACCCGGGTAATTATGCATATCCAAAATATCGCCAACATCATAATGATTGCCACCGCTGGCAGGGTTTACCAGCCTTGAAGGATCATAATTTTTAGTCCATTCGGTTATTTCCTCTGTTTTAAACTGGCCCCATGCTTCATTAAAAGGAACCCAAACAACAACGCTTGGGCTAGAGTATGTCAAATCCATGATTTCCTTCCATTCGCGGCGGAAGTTTTCTTCGGATTCAGCGCTGCGTTTAAGTTCAAGGCCGTTGAAGTAATTTCTCATTTGCCATTGCGGAGAGCGGTCACCATTAGGCATATCCTGCCATACAAGGATACCCTCACGGTCGCAGTGGTAGTACCAGCGGGCAGGCTCTACCTTTACATGTTTCCGGATCATGTTGAAGCCGAAATCTTTTGTTTTTTTGATGTCATAAAGCAATGCCTCATCGGTTGGAGCTGTGTACAATCCATCCGGCCACCATCCCTGGTCAAGCGGGCCGAATTGGAAATAATTTTCATTGTTTAGCTGAAGGCGCACTATGCCGTTGGCATCACGGGCAGTTGAGATTTTGCGCATCCCAAAGTAGCTTTTTATCTTATCCAATTCTTTTCCGTTACGAAGAATCACAACTTCCAGGTCGTAAAGAAAAGGGGACTCCGGGCTCCAGAGCGTGGCTTCAGGAACAGGCACAAGCACTTCCTGGCCGGCTGCTGCTTTTCCTGTACTGATTACCGTGCCATTTTTTAACACTCTGACTTCAATGATATCCGTTGAAGTTGTTCCATCAGTGGCTGCCTGAACTGTAATGTTCCCACCGTCGATATTCGGAACGGTTTTAAGGTGTGAAATATGTGCAGCCTCTACAGGTTCAATCCATACGGTCTGCCAGATTCCGGTTACAGGAGTGTACCAGATGCTCTGAGGTCGTTCAACCTGTTTTCCCCGTGGCTGAAATCCCTTGTCGGAAGGATCCCATACTTTTACGGTAAGTTTCTGTTCTCCTTTTGCTAGAAAGGGAGTAACATTGAAAGTGAAAGGAGTATATCCTCCTTTATGTGTCCCAACTTTAATATCATTGATCCATACATCTGCCTTCCAGTCAACCGCACCGAAGTGAAGCAGCAGGTTTTTGCCCTTCCATGCTGCCGGAACGGTGAAGGTACGCTGATACCAGAGTTCCTGGTTTTCTCCAACAGTTTTCTGAACCCCTGAGAGGCTGGATTCAACAGGGTAAGGTACCAGAATTTTCCCATCAAATGTTGATGGTGCATTGCTTCCTTTAGCTACGATGGCAAAATCCCACATTCCGTTCAGGTTGAACCAGAGATTCCGTTCAAGCTGCGGACGTGGGTACTCGGGCAGAGGACTGGCCGGGTTTATGTTCTCAGAAAATGAGGTTTTTATCCTTTCACCGGCTGGTTGCCAGCTTTGTGCCGCAGCTGAATATACCAGCACGCTTAAAATTATTAAATAGATGATTCTTCGCATTGTACTGAATTTTTGTTTCAAAAAAAGCAAAGGTTCTTCATATAAACAATGAATTCTTTCAAATAAGTAAAGAAACTTTAGGAAATATTATCCTATACCAACATTCAAACTGTCTGATCAATTCGTATGATTAAGCATCCTGTCTGTTTTTTTAGTTAACAGACAGGATTCATAAAGTTAATTATTTTATTAGTACAACCCAGTCTTTATCAGGATCTGATGGGGGAGTTCCTAAACTAACCTGACCCTTTCCCCTAATGGCACTTACTTTTCCCGATACAGGTTTTTCTCCCCCACGCGGATTGAACCAGCTTACGGAATATCTTTTATCTGTTTCCAGATTTAGTTTCAGTTCCCCTGAATTTGCAGGAAGGTAAACAACATATACTTCACCTGGATTGGCAAAGCAATAACCCTTATTGATGTTAATAAGCTGATTCGCCGGCTTCATGCGCTCTACCGGCAGGCCGTTCACAAATGAAGTTGCTGTTGTTGATTGTTTCCACCAGTTTTCACGGCTGCGGAAATCTTCGCATGTCAGGTCTGTGTGTGGGTAACGATAACCGAAGTACCATTCAACGCCAGCACCTCCTGCAAGCAGGGTTCCCCAAAGGCATTCGGTCCTCACGGTATCGTGATTTGCATCGTGTGAATCGGGCATGATGCCTTTCCAGTGAGGACCTGTTTCATCCAGGTTCACCAGCCACCGTTTTCCTGCTTTTTCCGACTTTGTAACCCATTTACCAACACGAATATTGATCCTTGCCGGATTCCCAACCTGCATACTGGGACCATCGAGGTTTTCAAATCCAAGGAACGGAGTGAGATATTCATCCTGCCGTCCATCGTCGGCATGGGTATGTACGACAACAATGTTTGGATAAGGATTAATCTTTTTCAGGTAATTGGCCATGTCAACCTTTTGGGCATGGGTTTGTCCGATAGGTGACCAGTCGGCAGGTCCGTTTTCCTCTCCCATATTCCAGGTAACACCCAGATGGTGCCCAAAACGTGCAACCAGTTCACGAAGGTAAACCATGCGCTGAACATCAGTAAAACCATTATCAAGCAATGTTTCATTTTCAGTTTCCTGCAGTACAAAATGCTTCATCATGCCCAGCTGCTCCATGTGGTCGAACACGATTTCCCACTGGTCGAGTTTACTGCAGTCGAAACGGTACCGTTCATTGTGGTCAGTATAAGGCCACACATCTTTTCCGTCGCCAAGAATATTCATGGTTAACATGTATACCGAGTTTACGCCTGCCGAATGAAGATAGTTCAATGCGCCTATGATGGCTTTCCCTCTTCCGTTTTGCCATACGGGATCTCCTGTTTTCCAGTCGGCAAGGTGGGGTGCGTATTTATGCAAATCTGTTTTAGGATCAGCTTCTCCTTCCCGTACTTCTGATTTCAGGCTGAAACGGGAGGTCTGGTCAAAATCAGCATAAGCCAGAAAGTTTTCAGGGCTGTCGGTACCGTTTTTAATCCATACAACCTCTGAATTCTGAAATCTGAAATATCCTTTTCCTCCGTTAACTATTCTTCCTTTTGATCGGAAGTCACTGTCTTTTTTATCGGAAGGTTGAATTGTTATGCTTCCGGTGGTGCCGTCCAATGCTACTTTTTCTCCTGCATTTTCTCCGTCTTTTACAATAATATCTTTACCCTTACGGAATGAAATTTTATAATTCCACTGTCCGGGTGCATCGGGGCGGAACCTGATCATCCAGGTATTCCCGCTATCGGCTGAAGTTTCAGCTGCATTTCCATCGGCTGCATAAAATCCCGGGACCCTATAACTTTTATTTCCATTTGTAAATGTAGCTTCAAGCTTGTAGTCGAGAAAGGGATTTTCCATAGCCCATTCCGAAGTTTCGGGGCCGATGACTACCAAAGTAATTTTATGCCATTGTTTGAGCTCCCCTTCAACTTTTATCCCATCCCGGGAGACTGAAAATAAAGGCAGCAACAGGAAAACGATCAGGATGCAGATCAGGTTTTTCATCTATTTTAAATTTAGTTGATAATGATTATATCAAATCTTATGATGTATTAGGTTTAAAAAACTAAAACAGGCATGGCATCCCCCCTCTAATCAGGTACCCTCCAGTTTCGCTAAACAAACTCAATCGTTTACCGAAAGTTTGGTGATGGGTGTTATATCCAGTTTTCTGAATTCTACTTCTGAGCCTTCAGCCTGTATGGCAATCTGTCCCTCAGAAGCTGTACAATCATAACCATAATTTACCAGATCACCATTCACCCAAACCTTGACCTCGTTATCCATACATTCAACTGTCATGGAGTTCCATTCACCAACCGGGTTTTCAGATTCTTCTGTAAGGTTGCGTATCCTGCGGAGTTTACCTTCCGTTATTCCCCATTCATCTTTTGGGCCGCGTCTTTCTTCCATATTTGGTACAATGATGTCTTCAACTATGCACCAGAAATCACCTGCATTTTCATGCATCATCTGTACCTCAAGTGATTTCGGGAACATTTGGTATAAAGATCTTGGTGTGGAAGCATGTACCAGGATTCCGCAATTTCCGGGTACTCCTGCAAAGCGGTATTCGACATCAATCCTGTAATTGCTGTAAACTGAATCCGTTATCAGGTGTCCCTGGGGTGTCCCAAGGCTTACAAGCATCCCATCCCTGACAATAAAGGGATTGACCGCATCAGAATCATTGTCCATGGCCGGCACATCAACATGCCAGCCCGTCAGGTCATGCCCGTTGAATAAACTCTTCGTTTCCGTACCTGAATTGGTGCATGCGAGAGTGGTAGTGTAAGCGATTAAAATCAGGAGCCAGGTTTTCATAGTGGTAGAATTAATTGTTCATATTTTAGTTCACTTTTTAGAAGCATTTATGGCAGGCTGGTAAAGACGACAGAGAATTATAATTTTAAAAAATAAGTTGCTCACCTTAATTCATTTGTATTCATTAAAAATAGTAAATACTCTTCTTATGTAACTCATAATGTAATTCTTTTCCTTTATTTTTTTTTCTTAACCTGTTTCTCTCAGCAAAAGCTGCAAGGTTTAAAAAACAAGCAGCTTATGGCCCGGAATCTGTTTTTTCACTGGTTCAAATTTTAAAATAGCCTGTTTCAATGGGGAGTTGAATAATTTTTACTTAGAACAAACTTATCGAAGCGAAATCCGTCTTCTCTCATGGAAAATGATATAATATGTTCGCCGGGAGAAGGAATCTCAAGATAGATCAATTCTTCTTCTCCACAATGAGTGGCTTCGGTCCGTTGTTTGCTTGCCCACGTCCACTGGTTTTTTCCTTCGCACCACTGCATGCGCTGTCCGCTTTCGGGCCAGTTGCCATTCAGTCCCACATGTATGCCATTGTCTTCTGATCCGGTGGAAAAGGCTCTTACCCAGACGAAGTACTTTCCCGGATTTGTAAAATGAATCCTGTAGCTGATTATTGCCATTTCTCCCGGTCTATTCGAGAAATTCTGTCCCTATATCAGTTTATCATCATGAGTTACCCTGGTATCAGGCAGAACAGCAATAAAAGAATTTCCTCCTGCATCTGTTCGTTGGCTGTCATCTACACCTTTAAATAATAAAGCTGTCTGAACATCGATGATATACCATTTCCTGATTTCATCCTTTTCCTGACTTACAAAGTGCTCTGCTTCTACCGATACCAAGCCGTCTTTTTCGTATATGACCTGGGAGAGTACTGCCACCGGGAAAAGGAAGAGGACATAAAACAAATAATGTTTCATAGTGTATTATAAATTTAACGATTAATGATCATTCATAATTTTAAAGTATTTATTCGGATATTAGTTTTTGTACGACCAGGTATAAAGCATCATCTCCTCCCAGGTTACCGGGGAAAGGCATATAAATCAAACCTGGAAATTGTGAAGAGTCGTCGAGTCTCCATACCGGTACTCCCGGGATAATCTGCCCCAGCACACGTGCTTTTTTCACATTCAGCGATTTGTTCAGCAGATCACTCGACGTGATACCTCCTTTGGCAATTATAAATCTGGGCCTGACGGATAAATTATTAACCGTTTCCACCATACCTGAGGAAACACGGTTTACAATCTTGAGACTTTCTTCAGGAGAAGAGCCTTTTATTACTTCACGGCTGGTATAAATCACAGCAATTTTATTATGCTCAAGGTTTGCATTAATGCGTGCGGCAGCTCTTGCTGTTTCAGATTTAAAGGTTAAATCATTGATCAGGTTGTTTGCACTGATTTCAATATAATCAGCAGAAAAATGTTGTTTCAAAAACTCCAGCTGGCGCGAGGTCATTGGCACGTAGGAGCCAACTACAATGAGACCTCCTGAACCTTCTGAGGCAAGCTGGTGCCTCTCCATAGGTGGCTTCACATGAACTCCCGCCAACGAAGGAATTATAGATGCAGCTGTACGGAACAACAAAGGTGTCTGCATTTGATTGCGGGCTTTGTAATATGCACATGCGAATACATCGTGGTCAGATTGATCTGCAGCATTCATAATGCAAACCTGGTAAGGTTGAAGATTCCGGAGTATTTCTGCTATCCTTTCCGGGCCTAAAATCCTGATGTCTTCCAGGCTGATTGATACTACTTCTGAAGCATGGATTGTTCCTTTAGTTTTCTCCTCAACATAATCTCTCAGGTTGGAAGAACGGTAACCAAAACTGGAATCCTGGGCAAAGGGAGTTTCTGCGGCAGCGATCAGGTCATCCCCATCACGGACATAGTGGATGTCATTCAATGTTATTCTTCCTCCCTGAAAGAAAGCCGGTATAAGTATATGAGCAGCATGTTTTATTCCCAGTCCTTCACCCAGGGCATTTACCTCAATGGGGTAATGGCCCCGGAGTGTTGAATCGCTCCTGCTGATGACAAGTACTTCCCTCCCGATTCTTTCTGCAGCAACTTTAATATTTTGGCCGATGATGGATGCCAGCATGCCGGCTTTATCTTCAGGCAGGCTGCGGGAGTTTGTAAGGATGAAACACACAGGTTCACCTGACTGTAACATATTTTCAATGTCAATCTGGTCCCATCCTGTCAAAACAGGTACATCTGAAATTGTTTGCGTACCGGTAGGGTCATCATCAAGAATAATAATTGTCAAACTTGAATCCAGAAAGGCCTGCCGGTTCTTCCAGGTAAGCGGTTCACTATATGCCGGAGGTAAGGATTGAATTGTAGCGATATATTTCACCATATTTAATTTTCAAAAACAATTACAAGGCCGGGAGCGCTGACAACATCATATATTATATCCGGCAATGCCACTACCTGTATTTATTAACGGGTAAGGATTTAAGGTAGCCCATTGCTCCAAATCATTTTACCCAACAGCTTAATCGTTCCGCTTCTAAACTGAAGCCTATCGCCGTTCTGGCATCAAACATTCTTTATAATCCAGTGCATCAGCCATTTTAAATGCCGGCGTTAAAATTTCAACCTCAGATCTGTCTCCGGGGATTACTGCACATTTACAGGTGGCCTTATGAGGGTTCAGTCTAAAAATATTTCCTTTACTTTATTGAAAAATCCTATTTTTCGATCAGAACTGATACCCCAGTTTACAGGTACACTTTGGTATCCTTCATCAAATCCTTCATTTTTCATTCTGAAGTCGAAATATCCCCACGACGCATAAGCTTTGGTAGCATTTATGAAATTATTAACTGGCTTATCAAAATCGAAATGATCGTCTTCATTAAAAACTATGGGCATTGGCCTCCATGAGGGAAGGGCACGCACTGTTTCAACCATCTCTGTTATCCGCGCAGGCTGATGTACTCCATTTCCATGTAGAATCACATAATCAGATACTTCAACAACCCTATCCGGAGGAATG
Source organism: Bacteroidota bacterium (assembly GCA_023412195.1). Classification (GTDB taxonomy): domain Bacteria; phylum Bacteroidota; class Bacteroidia; order Bacteroidales; family Prolixibacteraceae; genus Mariniphaga. The sequence continues at coordinate 32,881 of JAEYNZ010000144.1, read as the reverse complement.
GAGCCTCCGTTAAAACTGGTTGAAACAAGTAGTTCAGGCGCTTTTTTCTTTATCCGTACAATCAGTTCATGTATCCTGTCTTTTTTGATGATGTCATGGTCGTAGGCTTTATTGTCGCTTTCATTGGCAACTTCAATGATGACATTTGAGAACCTGTTGCTGATTATCCAATCTGTTACCTGATCGACTGCTGCAACAACCGCTTTCTCATCATCAAGGCGCTGATCCTGTCCGAAATAAAAAATCCCCAGGATCACAACCATTTCAAGTTCATCGGCCTTTTTTACAATTTTCTCCATTCTTTGGGCAAATGATGCCCGCAGGGTTCCATTGGGATTAAATGCATTATTCTCCCATGGTTGTTGTGAAGAGTATCCTTCAGGACTTCCTCCCTGAAAGTTGATGGTGAAGGCCAGAAGGCCGTTTTTCCTCCATTCAGCCATTGCTTCCATAAATTCCCGGTTGTTCCGTTCAGGATCCCACTTCCCTGTATCAGGATATTTCCATTTGTCAACAGTTTCCGGATTCAGGTCATCAAAAACTCCCTGTACCATTCTTGAATTTGGCAGTAGTCCTTCAACTGAAACTCCCTGCCACGTTCTTCCTTCGAATGTAGGTTTTCCATTTATAAAAAACTTTTCTCCCTGAATAGATACACGTGTTTTGGGTTCAGCAGGTTTTTTATTAAATAGCTGCATGCCGGCCCATCTTATGTACTGTTCCCAGTCGTAGGCTGTAACATCGTGGCCACCGGTGCGGATATGGTAAGCAACAGAAGCCTGAATGGGGCTGTTGACCGGAGGCATTTCACCGGAAGGCATGCCTTTCTTTTTATATAACTCATAAACAGGAGTGGCATAGTAAGCCGACAGGAATTCTCCGCGTGGATCGGCCCACTGGTCTTCCAGGGCACTTGCGACATATACCGGGCGTGGGGCTATTAGTGCAAGAAGTTCATGCTGGTCGGCAGGAAGTGATTGTTCGTTCTGGTTGTAATGCTTGTAATTTCCGGCGAACCAGTGCGGGAATGACTGGTTAATCCTGCCCACCGTTTCACCAAACTGTCGTTTTGATAAGGCAGCCCCACCACAACCGGAGTTATTTGAAATCACAGCTGCAAAACGATCGTCGGTAACACCAGCCCACAATGCTGCTTTTCCCAGGCGTGAATGTCCAAAAACAAGGACTTTGGAGGCATCCACATCCTGATCCTGTTGAAGGTAATCCATTGCGCGGCTTAGTCCCCATGCCCAGGCTGCCAGAGTACCCCATTCGCCATCAGCAGGTTTTTGCTGACCATCGGTATAGAAAAATGGGTGGACGCCATCAGTAAAATCGTCTTTATCGGGGTCCACTTCCCCATGAAAAATCGTGGCAAGTCCGTAGCCTGCATCAATTAATTTTTGAAGTTGCCAGCTTTCGCTGTCGGCGCCTCTTGATTTTTCGGTCATCCGGTTATTTGTGATCCCCATCGATTGATTGTTTCGTGCCCAGGCATCAGAAATGCGAATATTTACATCATCAGTTACTGTATGATTTCCATAAAAGTTGTACCCTAAAAAGACAGGAGCTTTTTTAACCGCTTTTGGTGTATACAGGAGGATGTTGAAAAATAGTGTTTTTCCGTTATTTGTAAAAATTACATCAACCTGTTTCCTGCGGGCTTTCCCATTCAACGCATTGTCGTTTTGTTCAACCACTTCCCATTTCGTTATTTTCAGCTCGCCCGGCACTTTTCCATAAACCTGGTCAGTAAAAAAAATCATTAACTCAGGCCGCCCCGACTTCTCCCACTGTCTCACACTCCTGATTTTATTTCCATTGAATGTGGAGAGAGGATCAGGAACTTCAAATAAGGGAACCTTGCTTTCGTCGTAATTGGGAACAAAATCATTCTGTTGCTGACTCCTGCTCAACATAAACGAAATGGTCAGTAACAAAGTTAAAAGGATGTTTTTCATAAGGTTCAATTTATTATTCTGATTAATGGGGCTTTCGATTCCTGAAGATGAATTTTATGTTCAATTATTGCCCGGTATAAAATGATTTAGTATTTCATGAGTAACGTAAGCAATTTTTTGTCGAGTTTATGCCCATGCCAGTCTTCGTATTCAACATCTTTCCTTCCGGAATCCAGGATGCCGAAGTCACCCCTGAAATTCCAAAGGGCATATCCGATATCGTGTTGTGTTAATACATCCAGGACATCGCCAAACCATGCAAGAAATACTTCGTGGGGGGTTTCCCTGTAGCATCCGCATTCCCCGCAATGCACTCCCACTCCTTTGTTGACAGCATCTATCCAGGGTTCATAAAACTTAACAAGGTCGTTTTTACTGAAATTTTTACCATCGATCACACCCGGCCATACCACTGGAGGTGCATCATCTGGATTTTTAAACACCCATGAAGCCCTGTAATGAGAAATATAATGGGGATAATAGCCACGACAGCTTTGACCGATATCGAGGTCAAAAATTTCAGGTATGACATCACCTCCGACGTTATTGCCATCGGCGATGACCATGTGATCCGGATTATGGCTTTTGATGGTTTCCATCGATTTTTTAGCAACTTCCCTGTAAAGTGGGCCGGGAATAGCATCCCTGCGTGAATGCTGGTCGTTCATATCTTCACGGGTGCAGGGTTCATTTACAAGGTCGAAGCTGATTTGTTTCGGCGAATAGTTTTTAAACCTTTTTGCCCACATGCTCCAATGCTCGTAAAAAGCATCCTGGGCTGCCTTATCCTGCCATAGATTGTAGGGCTCATTAAAACCTGCATTAACACAAAAGCCGGGAGCCCGGTGCAGGTTGAGACTCATATGGAGCCCATACTTATTTGCCCGGTCAACAAGCGATTGAATATTATCTATTTCTTTTTCATTAAACTTCATGATATCATCGGGAGTGATATCTTTTGATGGATCATAATGGACATATCGTGGGTATGCCATTGGAAGTCGCACGAAATCAAAACCCCAGCCGGCCATCCATTTCAAATCTTCATCAGTTGTCATTGAACGGCTTCCTCCTGCGCGCGGGGAGAAGTAATCGAGCAGGTTGAATCCTTTCCAGCGGGGTAATTTGTTTTTTGAAGTATTCAGCAGGTTACCTGCAGTTGCAGACCCTGCAAGACTTGCGCCCGCTGCCACCATACCAGTGGTTTTGATAAAATTTCTTCTTTTCATACTCTAAAAGGTCTTAATTGGTTTGGTCTAAATATATGGAAAAATGATAAAAGCCGGATTGTTGGGATCTATTTTTCATAGAGGTAACTTTTCCCTGTGCGATCTCCGGTAAGCCATTCAAGGTTAAAGCGTGCTATTTTACCTCCTCCTTCGCTTTCATAAAATAGGTATATCCATCCTTCTGAAAGTGTACCTATACGCCCGGCCGTAAGGGAGGAATAGGCAAAACTCCCTTCTTCCGCCACCTTTTTAACCGGCCAGGTTTTACCGCTGTCAAAACTTGCCCATATGGTCCCGTTAAATCGTCTGGAGGTACGTAATGCGAAAGGTACTTCCTCGTCTTTTTTTTCTGCAGGAACATCGATATTGCTGAACAGCAAAATATCATACTCTCTCCCTGGAATTCCTGTCAAACCTCCCATCAATCCGTAATCGGTATGTTGTGCTCCGTCGGGAAGTTCTTCTTCGACCGACATATTTATCCACGTCCGGCCACCATCATGACTATAGGCAGTATACCTTTTTCTGGGATTGAGTCCATCTGTGGATTTATGCCTTCTTGAGTTGTAGTACAAGGTGCCGTAAGACAGTTCTGCAATGGCGGCTTCACCCGTACCAAAAGCAGGAAAGGGTTCACTTGCCTGCCAGGTCAGTCCACCATCGTCACTGTAGATGGCATTTGTATAATGTTGATCCCAGTATTGCCGGTCGTTTCCATCACCATAGTAGCGGGCAGGGCGGATGAGCCTTCCTGCCTGTTTTCCCTTTGTTATTGTAATTCCATGTTCATTCATGTGCATGGAGGGAATGTGACCCAGGCTGTTTGCCCGGATGGTTACTCTTTCAGCCATCCATGTTTTGCCTGAATCTTTGCTGCGATAAAGAGTCAGCGGGGCAGGAGGGTGGCCTTCTTCTGCAAATACAAGGATATCGCCGTTATTTTCATCCACAATGGTTCCTCCGCCATGAAATCCCGGATTTGCAATGGTTATTTCAGGACCCCAGGTTTTCCCCCCATCCTCACTCCGGCGGGCTCTGAGGTTATTGCTTCCCCATATTACAACAACTGTCCCGTTGGTGGCTACTACCACATTGGGAAACCGTTCATCATCAAATAACTGCTGAACCTCAATAGCGGGTATTTTTTTCATCCTGCTCCCGGCTTTATGAGCAAACAAGCATGACTGGAAAAAGGTGGATGACAGTAGCAGGCAGAGCAGAAAGAGCAGATATTTCATTGTTTAAAATTTAATGAAAATGGTGCATAAATCCATCATCATCAGGAAATAATGATCGTTTGAACCATTGAAGGTATGAGTCAGCTCCTGCTCAACGTAAACGCCCTGCCAGTCTCAAAAGCTTTAACATTCGTTACCATAGTTTCTTCCCCTTTCGATTTGAATATCGTTTCAATCCCCTTGATGATTATCTCTTTTGAAATGGCTATAAATGGCGATGCTGCTCCCAGCATCACCATATTGGAAGCTTTAGAATTCCCTGTTTCCTTTGCTATCTGATCTGCATCGATACGGATGATATTGATCATACCTGCGAGTTGATGAAAGGTTTCCTCCAACTCAGGATAATGCGAAATGTTCCTGAACTCAGCTGTATTGGTCACAAGGCTTCCTTCCCTGCAAAGATATGGCAGGTAGCGTAACGACTCCATGGGTTCAACGGAAAGGATGAGGTCGGCTTTTCCCAACGGTATCAGGTCGGACCAGATTGGATGATCGGCAATACGGACATGGGAAACAACAGCGCCTCCCCGCTGGCTCATGCCATGGGTTTCTGCCTGTTTAAGATAATAATTTTCATTGAGTGCAGCGGCTCCAAGAGAAGCAGCAATAGAAAGAATACCCTGTCCGCCTACACCTGCCAGTATAATATCAGTTTTCATGTTGTGTCAGATTTTTTCCTTTATTCATTTTCTTTGTTTTTGCTATCCGTTGCACACATTCCCTTCTGCCAATGATGACAGAGACACCTTCGAAAGCCATTTCTTCACGAATGATCTCAACAATTTCATGGTGGTTCTTTTTAAGCGGAACGAACAAACGGATATGTTCCAGGTCTACACCAACCCCCTCACATATTTTTTCTATTCTCCCTTTTGCCGAAGAATCCTGACCTCCGGTCATGGCTACAGTTTCATTGTCAACAATAATGATGTTGACATTTGATTTTTCTGCAACGCAGTCAAGCAATCCGGTGATTCCTGAATGGGTAAATGTTGAATCTCCAATCACTGCAAAAACAGGCGACAACCCTGCATCGGCAGCCCCTTTGGCCATAGTGATTGAAGCACCCATGTCGACGCAGGTGTTGATTGTATTGTACGGAGGCAAAGCGCCAAGGGTATAGCAGCCGATATCTGAGAATACACGTCCTTTTCCCACATCTTCCAGTACTTCATTGAGGGCATCATAGGTATCCTGATGTCCGCATCCGGCGCAGAGTGATGGTGGCCTCCCAGCAAGCGTATCAGGAATGCTGATTGGCTCAGTCTGTTCCATGCCCAATGCTTTTGCCAGATGATCGGGATTCAGCTCCCCCCTGCGGGGAAGTGTGCCATTCAGGCGCCCCAGTACTTTTTTCCCCTTACCGAAATAATCGGTGAGCATCTCTTCTACAAGGGGATATCCATCCTCAGCAACAAGGATCTCGTCACATTCATGTTCAAGTTTGAGCAGCAGTTTCTTTGGGACAGGATATTGAGCAATCTTTACTACAGGATAGGGGCAGGTCCCTTCCGGGAAATTTTCCATCAGGTAATTGTATGCAATTCCGCAGCACACAATGCCTAAACTTTTATCATTCCCCTCCTGATAAAGGTTAAAGGGTGATTCTTCTGAAAGCTGAAGAAGCCAGTCTTGCTTGTCGAGCAGGTTCTGATAATACTTTCTTCCATAAGCAGGCAAGAGCATAAACTGCATCAGGTTGTCAGGCAGGTGGAGAGTGTTTTCATCCTGAACAGTTTTTTGAACCACGCCTGCACGGGAGTGAGCAAGACGGGTAGGTATGCGTACCATGACAGGAAGTCCGGTCTTTTCTGAAAAGTCAAATGCCTGCCATGTGATGTCGTAAGCTTCCTGCTGACTTGATGGCTCAAAGTATGGGATCATGGCAAAGTTCCCGTAATATCGTGAATCCTGTTCATTTTGAGAAGAGTGTTGTGAGGGGTCATCTGCTACAACTACCACCAGGCCACCATTGATGCCTGTAATTGCCATATTCATAAAAACATCGGCTGCAACGTTAAGTCCTACATGTTTCATACATGCCAGGGCCCGTTTACCGGCATATGACATACCAAGAGCTGCCTCCAGGGCAGTTTTTTCATTGGCCGACCAATTGCGGTGGATATTGCGGTCAAGAGCTGTTTTGTTGTTCTGAATATATTCAGTTATTTCAGTTGAGGGAGTTCCCGGGTAGGCATATACTCCGGATATGCCTGCATCAATTGCTGCCTGACCGATAGCTTCAACTCCTAAAAAAAGATTACGCTGCATACTGTATGGTTTATTTGGTGAGCAAAATAGGATAATTATCGGGTTGAAAAAAAAATAAATCTCAGCTTTCTGCCAAATGTTAGCCGATGTTACCTAATTAATGGAAAAGCTTTCTGTAAATAATGCGAATGAATTCAGTTTTATGCCAAACTGAACCACTGACCGATCAACTCATCATCACTGGTGTCATCCTGATGGCAAAAGGCGTTTCTGCGGTTGTCATATATATATTTACTCCTGTAATGATCAATATTCTGAGTAATGTCTGTCAAAGCAGAAATCATTAATTCCACTTCTTCATCTTTGGTAGTGGGGTGAAGCGACCATCGAACCCAGCCCGGCTTCTCCGACAAATCGCCATGATTGATTTTATCTGTTATTTCCAGTGATTTTTCGTATGAAACTTCAAGCAAAAAATGGCCATAGGTACCGGCACAGGCACAACCTCCACGGGTCTGGATCCCATATTTATCATTTAAAATCTGGACTACAAGGTTGTAATGGATTCCTTCAATAAAAAATGAAATCACCCCTAAGCGGTCACGTACATTGTCAGCAAGGATTCTGAGGCCGGGTATCTTATCGAGTCCGGCAAAAGCTTTTTCAAGCAGCTCTTTTTCACGAAGGTTTATATTTAAGATACCCATCTGTTCTTTCAGTTCAAAGGCAAGGGCAGCTTTTATTGACTGCAGGAATCCTGGAGTGCCTCCATCCTCACGGGCCTCAATGTCATCAACATATTTGTATTTCCCCCACCTGTTGGTCCAATCAACTGTTCCACCTCCCGGGTCATCGGGAGCATGGTTTTTGTACATGGATGCATCAAATATAAGCACTCCCGGCGAGCCAGGTCCACCCAGGAACTTATGGGGTGAGAACATCACTGCATCAAGCTTCTCCATGGGATCGGATGGGTGCATGTCTATAGGGTCATAAGGTGCCGAAGCTGCAAAATCAATGAAGCATACACCGCCATGTTCATGCATAATTCTGGCGAGATCACGATACGGAGTGCGGACTCCCGTAACATTTGAACAGGCTGTGAATGACCCGATTTTAAATGGCCTGTTTTCATATTTTATGAGTGCTTTCCGTAAGTTTTCAGGTTCAACCAACAGGTCTTTACCCGGCTCAATGATGACAACATCGGCATTTGTTTCGTACCATGATGTCTGATTGGAATGATGTTCCATATGCGTGATAAAGACTACCGGCCGTTCGCGTTCCTGCATGCAGGTGGAGTAAGTAAGTTTTCCGCAGTATTTCAGACCCAGTATGCGCTGAAACTTATTGATTACAGATGTCATACCAGAGCCTGCTGTGATTATTACATCTTTTGGTCCTGCATTGACATGTTTTTTGATAATCTCATGTGACCGGTGATAGGCTTTTGTCATTAAAAGGCCTGTTTTGCTGGTTTCAGAATGTGTATTACCAGTAAAAGGACCGATTGAGCTGGTTATTTTTTCTTCTATCGGACGGTATAGCCTGCCGCTTGCAATCCAGTCGGCGTAAACAATTTTTTGTGTTCCAAAGGGTGATTCAAATTCCTGGTCAATGCCAATAATGTTGTTTCCAAATGAAGTAAAGTAACTTTCCAGGCTTTTCATGAAGTTCAGTTAAATTCAAAGGCGCAAAGTAAGATACTTTTATGCTTTGGAAAAAGAGATTCATCAGTTTTTATTAATTGATGTTTTTAACAAACATATGGGTTTTTTTAGCATTTTCAAGTGACAAATCGTCATAAAAGCCTGTTGGCACAGCGTTTGAAAAATGGGGGCAAAACATGTAAACAATTTAAATTAAAACTTAAGTAATATGCAAACAGGAAAAATTGGCGTAACCAGTGAAAATCTGTTCCCCATTATTAAGAAGTTCCTTTATTCGGATCATGACATTTTTCTGAGGGAAATTGTTTCAAATGCAATCGACGCGACCCAGAAACTTAAAACCCTGTCATCTAAAGGGGAGTTTACAGGCGATATAGGTAACCTGCATGTAAGGGTTAAACTGGACAAGGATGCCAAAACAATTACTGTTTCCGATAATGGAATCGGAATGACTGAAGAGGAAATTGAAAAGTATATTAATCAGATTGCATTTTCTGGTGCCAACGATTTCCTTGAGAAATACAAGAAGGATGCAAATGCAATCATCGGGCATTTTGGTCTTGGTTTCTACAGTTCGTTTATGGTTTCCAAAAAAGTAGAAATCGTTACTAAATCGTGGCGCGATGATGCCCAGGCAGTGAAATGGAGTTGTGACGGAACCCCTGAATACAACATAACAAATACAGAAAAAGAAGGAAATGGTACTGATATTATCATGTATATCAACAGCGATTCAGAGGAATTCCTGGATGAGAAGAAGATATCTGATATTCTTGAGAAGTACTGTAAATTCCTCCCTGTTCCTGTATATTTTGGCAAGAAGACAGAATGGAAAGACGGCAAACAGGTGGATACAGATGAAGATAACCAGGTAAACGATACTCAGCCGGCATGGACAAAAGCGCCCTCAGAATTAAAGGATGAGGATTATAACAATTTCTACCGCCGACTGTATCCAATTTCAGATGAACCACTTTTTAATATTCACCTGAATGTGGATTACCCTTTTAACCTCACGGGAATCCTTTACTTTCCGAAAATTAAAAACAACTTTGAAGTACAGAAAAACAAGATCCAGCTATACAGCAACCAGGTTTTTGTGACAGATTCGGTGGAAGGTATCGTTCCCGAATTCCTGACCCTGCTTCATGGAGTCATCGATTCACCAGATATACCTTTGAATGTTTCCAGATCCTATCTGCAGAGCGATTCCAACGTTAAGAAAATCAGCAGTCATATCTCAAAAAAAGTTGCCGACAGGCTCACTGATATTTTTAAAGATAAAAGAGAGGAATTTGAAAAGAAATGGGACGACCTTAAGATTTTCATTGAATACGGAATGCTGACCGATGAAAAGTTCTATGACCGTGCCATGAAGTTTTTCCTGTTCAAGAATTCTGAGGACAAGTACTTCACGTTTGAGGAATATGAAAAACTTATTAAAGACAGTCAGACCGACAAGAACAAAAATCTTATTTACCTCTATACCAGCAACAAGGAAGAACAGTTCACTTTTGTTGAGGAAGCCCGCAGCAAAGGTTATGATGTGCTGATTATGGACGATGTGCTGACTCCGCATATTATCAGCCGCTTCGAGCAGAAACATACCGACAGGCAGTTTGTAAGGGTTGACTCTGATGTTGTTGACAATCTGATTAAAAAGGATGATTCCGGTAAGACGGAACTTACATGGGAACAAAAACAGGAGCTTTCACCTGTATTCCAGGCTGTTTGTCCCGAAAATAATAACCACTCCTTTATTATCGATTTTCAGGATCTGGGAGAAAACGGCAACCCAATGGTTATCACCCGGAGCGAATGGATGCGCAGGATGAAAGACATGAGCCAGACACAAGGCGGTATGAATTTTTATGGCGAAATGCCTGATAGCCTGAATCTGGTTGTCAATACCGCCCATCCGCTGGTTAAAAAGGTTCTGGAATCCAAGGATAAAAAGTTGGGTAATGATCTTGAAAAACTGTCATCTGAGATTTCAGCAAAGAAGAAGGAAATAGATAAACTTGAAAAAGCAAAAAGCGGAAAAAAAGATGAGGAAGTTCCGCACGCTGAAAAGGAAAAGCTGGACAGCCTGAATGATGAACTTGTAAAGCTGGAAGAAAGCAAGAGGCAAAAGCTTACCGGTTTTGGCAAAAAGAGCAAGCTTGCGAAACAATTGGTTGACCTGGCACTTTTAGCCAATGGTATGCTTAAAGGAGCTGAACTTGACAAGTTTGTAAAAAGAAGTGTGGAATTAATTAAATAACACTTTCGGGGATCAACTACCGGAACGCAACCAACCTTTATAGCAAAAGACGCCTGTTGATACTCATCAGGCGTCTTTTAATTATATTCCTTCAGCAAATGCCTGCAGGTATTTAAAACGGGGCATCAATACTCCATTTTTTGCGATGACAGCTCTTTCAATGATTTCATCTCCTTTGTCATTTAAAAGGTAAGGGAAAACTTTGTCAATCAGATTTTTTCCAAAGTCCTCAGACGCATCTTTAGGCAGTTCATTAGGAAGATTGTCGACAGCCTGTACTGTTATATTCTTTTCAGAATTGAAGGGAGGCTCCAGCTCCCCGGTTTCAGGATTATAATCATAGAAAGGTTCATCAATGGTGGAAGGCCGTTTAGTGGAAGGGACAGAGCCCTCGATGTCGCAGGTAATATCTGAAATAATTTTAATTGAAAAATCATTCTGGCGCATTTCTTCACTGGTGAAGAGGACAGGAGCCCTGGGATCCCAGTAAGCGGCCGAAATTAAAAAGTCGGTTGAGCGCGCATAGGGTAAAAATGCATTTTCATATAAATCGGGATGCTCAAAAAAATGGAGCAGGTTGAAAGGTTTTCCATCCTTCCTTTTAACATAGTCCCCCGGTAACAGTTGAGTATAATATGGCCGGTCAGGTTGCGATATATTTATAAAATCTTCTGGAAGAAGTCTTATCATCTTTAGATTATCAAGTACTTCAAAAGTTCCATTGGCAACACGGCCATTTCCAGTAACGGCAATTTTTACGGGATCAGGTTTAATATGATTTAGTTGCTTAAATAATTCATCCAGGTCTTCACATTTATGAGCCGGTTCCAGGTAAAATGTTCCATTCCGTAGACCCAAAGCCCTTATGCCATTGTATGCACCTACAATCCCTGCAAAACGGCCAAACCCGATTATCCGGAATCCTTCATTGTCTGTCAGTAATTCATAATCGATCAGCCTGATTCTTTTTCTGAGTATAGTCTGAAGCAGCAACCGGTTATATTCTTGTTGTTTAGTGGTATGTGAGAAAAACAAATATGTTTTATCGGGAACCAATTGTTCAGGAGGAACTTCTTTTACTCCTAAAAGTACATCGCACGCTGATAAATCTTCAGAAATATCTATGCCGGTATCCCTGTATTCATGATCTGTATAACACCTGTCAGTGGAAGGCTGAACCAGTACTTTAACATGGCTGAACTTTTGCTGCACCTCCCGACATTGTAATGGAGTCAAAGGTACTCTCCTGTCGGGGGGTACCTTTCCTTCACGTAGGATTCCTAATTTCATAACATAAATATCAATATTGTCCGGGAATATTTTAAAATAGTGAAATTTGAGATCTCTCACTTCGTTCGAGATGACAGTCAATAAGTTATGTGTCCGGGAGGGGTAGGTCGGCGGCGAAGCCGCAAGCCTACCCCTCCCACCACAAAAACTCTGAAAGCAACGTCACTTCGACCGTAGGGAGAAATCTCAAATATTTAACCGAACACTAATGTATAAATATAAACAACTGGCTGAAATAAAGTGATTGCATCGAATGTTAAATTAGATTCATTCTATGTAAATTAATGCCAATATTTGTAAGCAATAATGCATTACTAAAGTGGGAAAGGCTTTTTTAATATTAGCTTGTATATTCTGTTTTTCTATAACTTCATGCATATCAGGCAAAAAAAATAGGGAGGCAGGTGATGGCTTTTCAGGATCAGGAAGCTGCATCCAGTGTCATGAACGCTTTTATGAATTATGGTCCACCTCTTATCATGGAAAAGCCATGCAACCGGTGAATGGTTCATTTTTAGCAACTGAGAAAATAAAGAGCAGTGAGATTTTTTCTCTTGAAGGCAACACATATCATATTATTCTGGAAGATTCAGCAATGACAATGGTTGAAACTTCGGAGGGCAAAACTCATAAATATGATCTGGTGTGGGCACTGGGCGGAAAGAATGTTTTCTACTTTCTTACATCCATGGAAAATGGTAAACTTCAGACGGTACCTCTTGCTTTTGATGTAAGAACCCAATCCTGGTATAACAACCCGGAATCGGCTGTCAGGCATTTCCCTGAAGGAACACCTGATGAAGCACTACCATGGCGTGACCGCATGTACACTTTTAATACATCCTGTTACAGTTGCCATGTCAGTCAGTTGAGTAACAACTTCGATCTTGCATCCGATTCGTACCACACCACCTGGAAGGAACCAGGTATCAACTGTGAAACCTGCCACGGACCCAGTGCTGAACATGTAAGGGTTTGTATGGAAGCAGGAGAAGGAAGAATTCCTGATGATCTAAAAATAATAGTGACTAGCACCTTTACTCCTGAGCAACATAATGCCTCGTGTGCTCCATGTCATGCAAAAATGCAACCTATAACTCCCTCTTTTATGCCCGGCGACAGGTATTTCGATAATTTTGATCTTACAACACTTGAAAACAGCGATTTTTATCCCGATGGGCGTGATCTGGGGGAAAATTATACCTACACATCATGGATGATGAATGTTTGTGCCTCGAAAAGTGATCTTCATTGTGTAACCTGCCATACATCCAGCGGTCGCGACCGTTTTGCGTCCAATCCAAACGATGCATGCCTTTCGTGCCACAGGGAGAAGGTGGAAGATGTTCATTCACATTCACTTCATCCTGCAGGAAGCGAAGGTGCAGTTTGTATCAACTGTCACATGCCAAAAACTGAATTTGGAAGAATGGTACGCAGTGATCACTCTTTCAGGCCACCCATGCCTGAAGCTACCATCCGGTTTGAGTCACCTAATGCCTGCAACATCTGCCACACCGACAAAACACCTGAATGGGCTAATGATATCGTAAAAAAACGTGCGAATGGCAATTATCAGAACGAAACTCTGTATTGGGCACAGCTTGTGAGAGAAGCCCGGGCAGGTGACTGGGAACGGCTTGATGAAATACTGGCAATGGTCAGTGAAAATAAGCTAAATGAAGTTGTAATTGCTTCTTTTCTGCGGTTGCTTACCAATTGTGAGGATGAGAAAAAATGGGATGTGGTGGTTGCAACGTTAAAATCTCACAGTTCTCCTTTGGTGAAGGCTGCAGCAGCGGCTTCGCTTGCAGGAAATACTTCTGAAAAAGCCAGGCAGGCACTGATAGGTGCAGCATCTGATGATACCAGGCTGGTCCGTATTTCTTCTGCAATTTCATTGGCAGGCTTCTCTGGAGACAGCTTTACTGTTCATGAAGCAAAATTGGTTGAAAAGGCTACTGAGGAATATATCCATTCGTTGGTAACACGCCCGGATGACTGGAGTGCCCATTACAACGAAGGCATTTTTCATCAGAACAGAGGTGACGTAAACAGGGCCCTGGCATCTTATGAAACGGCAGCCGGATTATATCCTGCTTCACTGATGCCATTGATAAACAGCAGCGTACTTTATTCCTATACCGGAAATCCTTCCAAAGCTGAAGAAAATCTCAGGAAAGCCCTTCAGTATGACCCGGCCAGTGAGGCTGCAAATCTGAACCTTGGTCTGCTGCTGGCTGAAACAGGAAGGCTAAAAGAAGCAGAAATAGCATTGGCTACTGCATTGCAAACCAATCCCCAGCAGGCTGTAGCTGCTTATAATCTGAGTGTAATCGTGTCGCAGCACGATATGGATAAAGCTGTTCAATATGCTGAAATCGCTGCAGATGCCCGTCCTGAAGAGCCTAAATACGCCTATACCCTGGCGTATTTTCAAGAGCAAAACAAGCAGCAACCGGAGGCTGTAGAAACATTGAAAACCCTTATTTCCCGGCATCCGCTTTATTTAAATGCTATAAGCTTTCTTGCAGATATCTATATGAAGGGGAATAAAATGGACGACCTGAAGCTGCTGTATGAACAAGCTATTGAAACCGAAGGATTACCAGATCAGGATAAAAATGCTATGCAGCAGGTAATAAACAATTTAAACAAGCAGCACTAAAATTAACGGATAAACATTTTACCTTGAAAACTGGTTACAACAAATAAAAAGTAATATGCTGACTGTTATTTCACCTGCCAAAACACTTGACTTTAAATCGCCGCCAAAAATTGATGAATTTACCATTCCTGATTTTCTGGATGATTCGGCGAAACTTGCTGAAAAGCTAAGTAAACTGAAGCCGCGAAAACTAGCAGAATTGATGGATATCTCTGCTTCACTTGCCAATTTGAATCATCAGCGCTACCAGATGTGGCATCTCCCATTTACTCCTGAAAATGCAAAGCAGGCAGTACTTGCATTTAACGGGGATGTATATGCCGGATTAAAAGCTTCTTCCCTGACTGAGAAGAAACTGATCATGTCGCAGGAAAAATTAAGAATTATCTCAGGTCTCTATGGAGTGCTCAGGCCGCTTGATCTGATTCAGCCTTACAGGCTGGAAATGGGCACCCGGTTTGGAGCCGGAAGAGCAAAGGATTTATATGCCTTCTGGAGTAAAAAGGTAACCGGTAAGATACAGGAAGCCATTGAAGAATCGGGCAGCCGAATCCTGGTAAACCTGGCTTCAAATGAGTATTTTAAAGTCATTGACCAAAAAAAGCTGGATGCAGAAATTATTACACCTTCCTTTAAGGAGATGAAAGACGACGAATATAAGGTGATCTCAATATTTCTCAAAAAAGCACGGGGATTGATGACAAGATTCATCCTTGAAAACGAAATTGATGATTCAACAGACCTGCAGGCTTTTGATATGGATGGATATCAATATAACCCACGGCTTTCAAGGCCTGGAAATCCTGTCTTCAGCAGGGGGTAAATCATTTGCTTTAGAAATTTATGCATCTGGCAATGTTGAAATGAAAAGGATGCACCTATTTATTCATATTGTTGGGATTTACTGGTAAAATATCCTTTTCAAATTTCCATTATGTGTCTTACTCTTCATTTTATTTCGCCCAGCCGGATTTCTGTCACCAATCCTAAAACATAATACCAAACAGGTACCTGGTTCGATTGTGACTATCTTTGGTATAGCTTTGGTATGTCTTCGGTATGACTTTTATAAAAAGCTGAATCCTCATTGGTAGAAGAGTTCAGGGAATCTGAATTAAATCATTGATAATAATCAAGGGCAAAGATCCCGGCCAATATAATATTGATCAGCCTGAAGCAGTATGTATGATGGACTCCGGTAATTTTATAACAAAATGTTGTTAATGATTCAGGCACATACAGTCAGCCGATTAAACCATTCTGGCAATAAATCCCGGTTAGAAGAAAGAAATGAGTTGTCCGGCATCCTGTTTACAACAGATCAATCCTGTTTTACGACCAGCAGTTTATCAGCCATGGCATCTGCTAAATGGATCAGCTGTTCCTTATTGTCTTTTTTCAGTGCGCCTTTTTCTTCAACAGGATTATATACAAGTTCCCACTTAATTCTTTCTGCAAAGGCCATCAGGTTTTTTACGCCGCCTCCATTCCAGAGAAAATTGCCGAACACGCCCAGGTAATGATCCTTTGGTGCCATGTGCTCAATGGTTGATATAAGGATTTCCACATTTGGAAACATGGAGTTGTTGTAAGCAGGACTGCCTACTATAAATCCTTTGTATTTGAAAATATCATTGATTATATAGGATGCATGCGTTTTTGAAGCGTCATATACCCTGATGTGTTTGATTCCCCTTTCAGCCAGCCGGCGGGCAACTACTTCAGCCATCTTCTGGGTATTCCCGTACATCGACCCATACACTATTACCACACCGGGGTCCAGATCATAGGAACTCCACTTGTTGTAGCGGGTGAGCACCCAGTTCAGGTCGCTCCTCCATATGGGGCCATGGGTTGCTGCAATCATTTTAATGTCGAGAGGAGCCAGTTTTTTGATAGCCCTTTGTGTATGAGGGCAGTATTTCCCCACTATGTTGGTGAAATATCGCATTACTTCAACCTCATAAAAATCAAGGTTAATTTCATCGTCGAATATTCCGCCATCCAGTGTTCCATAGCTGCCGAATGCATCGCCTGAAAACAGAATTTTATTGGTTTCCTCATAGGTAACCATTGTTTCCGGCCAGTGCACCATAGGTATTGTTTGAAATTGTAGCCTGTGCATTCCCAGTTCAAGGATGGAATCATCATGCACCAGCAGTATATTTTCGGGTTCTTTATAAAAGCTTTCCACAAATGAAAAGGTCTTCTTGTTTCCTACAAGAATAATATCAGGGTATTTCTGAATAACTGCCTTCAGTGCGCCAGAATGATCTGGTTCCATGTGGTTAATAACCAGGTAATCTATCTTCCGGCTGCCAATGATCTCCTCAATGCTTTCAAGGTATTCATCTATAAAGGACCGTTCCACCGTATCGATCAGGGCAATTTTTTCATCCACAACCAGGTAAGAGTTGTATGATATACCATGTGGAATAGGCCATATGTTTTCAAATAAATTGGTCCGGCGATCATTGTAACCTAAAAAGTAAATGTTTTCAGAAAGATTTACATACTGCATTGATTCAAAATTTTATATTCAACGGGCGAATTTAACGAATTGCTTCAATTCAGGAAGCATAATCCGGCTGAAAACGATATTCACGATCAGCAGTGATTCATTTTATAAAATACCTTATGAAGCTAATCCCGAAGAAAAGATGGTGTAAAATTTGAACATTCCTTGACAGTGAAAATTGAAGAAATCATAAACAGCGATTTTGTTTTTATCTTTGGGTTTTATAATGTAATTCAAACTTTATGGCGATAGAAAGAAAAAGCAGGCTTATGACATTTCCAAAGGTGGGAAAGTTTATCATCATTTTTTTTGCCGTTGCTTTTATATTAGCCGGACTGAGAGGTTATCAGCTTTATATGTATGTTTTCAATGAAAATGTAAAAACTGAACGAGTTTTTATTATACCCGAAGGGGCAACATACAATCAGGTGGTCGATTCACTTCAGGCATATGATATTCTAAACAATTACAAGGCTTTCCATTGGGTATCGAAGAAGAAAAGTTACCAGGAGACTGTTAAACCGGGGCGTTACCTGCTAAGAAAAGGAATGAATACCAATCAGATCGTCAACAAACTAAGGGCGGGTGATCAGGATCCGGTAAATGTAACTTTCAACAATGCGCGTTTTAATGAAGATCTGGCAGGCAAAGTAAGCCGCTACCTCCAAACAGATTCCCTTTCAATTCTGCAACTTTTCAGCAATGAGGAATTAATTGCGAAGTATGGTTTTACACCTGAAACATTTAGAGCTATGTTCATCCCAAATACCTATCAGTTTTTCTGGACAACCTCTGCAAATGACTTTGCTGCCAGAATGAAAAAGGAGTATGACAGGTTCTGGAATGAAACCAGGTTGAAAAAGGCGGAAGAAATTGGTCTCTCTCCCGTGGAAGTAATTACCCTTGCCTCTATTGTACAGGAAGAAACAGCTAAAAGTGATGAACTTGGAAAGGTAGCAGGATTGTATATCAACAGGTTGCAGATGGGTATGCCATTGCAGGCCGATCCGACAGTCAAGTATGCAGTAGGTGATTTTTCCTTACGACGGATTCTGCATATTCATCTTGAAGTTGATTCTCCCTATAATACATACAAGAATGCAGGACTTCCTCCGGGGCCGGTGAATTTCCCTGAAGTATCGGCTATTGATGCTGTACTGAACTATGAAAAACACAATTACCTGTATATGGCTGCAAAAGAAGATTTCTCAGGATACCATAATTTTGCCAGAACCCTTGCCGAACATAACCGAAATGCAAGCAGGTACCGCGCTGCACTAGATAAGATGCAAATTTATAAATAAAAAAAATATTGCTGCCAGGATTCGTTTCACCCGGATAATACAACGGAACTTTTGAAATCACCTGATTACATTAACCTCCCGTTCCAGTTCAACGTTAAACTTTTTCAGTACTTCCTGTTTAACCATTTCAGAGAATTCGTATATCTCACTTCCTGTTGCGTCTCCATAGTTGACCAGTACAAGTGACTGTTTTTCATGCACCCCCACATTACCTGAACGGTAACCTTTAAGTCCTGTTTTTTCAATTAGCCATCCTGCCGCAAGTTTAGTTTTTTCATCATCAACAGGATAGACCGGTGCATCGGGATAAACCTGCAGAATTTTGGTTACAATATCTTTATCAGCAACAGGGTTTTTAAAAAAACTGCCTGCATTCCCCATCATTTTAACATCAGGCAATTTTAAAGACCTGATTTCTATAACAGCTTTCCTGATATTATGAAGGTTCACCTCCCCTAAAGCAGTTACTTTTTCCTCTACCTGGCCATACTTAAGGTTGAAAGCCGGGAATTTATCCAATTTGAAAACTACAGAAGTAATGATGAATTTATTCTTTAATTCCCATTTAAACAGGCTG
Source organism: Bacteroidota bacterium (assembly GCA_023412195.1). Taxonomy (GTDB): domain Bacteria; phylum Bacteroidota; class Bacteroidia; order Bacteroidales; family Prolixibacteraceae; genus Mariniphaga. The sequence goes on along the minus strand of JAEYNZ010000144.1, from coordinate 13,949 downwards.
TCGCGGTAACTAAATCCGCATGCATCAGCCGGAAATTCCACAGCCATTTTTTTCTGCAGATCATATCCCTTTACAAGCACAATGGTTTCACTTACCTCCTGGCCATATGCTCCAATATTTTGCACAGGTGCAGCACCAGTAAGCCCTGGTATAATGGAAAGATTTTCAATGCCTCCCAACTGAGCGTCAACAGCAAATCTCACGAAATCATCCCATACCTCACCTGCTCCAACTTCGTACCATACATTTTGCCGGTCTTCCTTTACCCTTACAATTCCAGGCACGTTCGGATGCAATATCAAACCGTCAAAATCTTTAGTGAACAAGGTATTGCTTCCGCCACCAAGAATGAGCAAAGGCAGTTCCTTCCATGATTCATTGGACTGAACGAATATATCAAGATCTTCGGGTTCAGTAAATTCAAAAAAGTAACGGCAGTCAGCATCTACTCCAAAGGTATTGTAAGATTTTAAACTGTAATTCTCAAAAAAACGGATCATTGAAATTGATTTTCCGCAAAGGTAACAGATAAAAGAAAAAATTAGGCTTCCGGGATGCCTCTGATTAATTTTGACTGTTTCCTAAATCATCCTTAAAATGTAACTTTGTCCGGCATGAAGACTTATGATGTCATAGTTATTGGTGCAGGCCCCTCGGGCTTGCTGGCAGCCGGTCGCGCAGCAGAAGCAGGTGCCAGTGTTCTTATACTTGAAAAAATGCGCTCTGAAGGGCGAAAGCTTTTAATAACAGGTAAAGGTCGCTGTAATATTACCAATGATGCATCACCTGGCGAATTTATACGGCATGTATTTCCTGATGGCCGCTTTTTGCGTAATGCTTTTTCAAAATTTTATTCCAAAGACATCATCCAACTGCTGCAAAAATATGGGGTTGAAGTAATTCTTGAAAGGGGAGGCCGGTTCTTTCCTGCTTCCGACAAATCGATGGATGTACTGAAAGCGCTGCTCAAATGGGTGCATGAACAGAAGGTTGAAATCAGGTGTGGACAGCGGGTGGAAAAACTGATCATTGAAAATAATTCCATATCCGGAGTGGAATCTAATGGTATGGCTTTTTATGCACCCAGTGTAATTCTTGCAACCGGCGGGAAATCATATCCTGCAACTGGGGCTACCGGTGATGGTTATGATCTGGCAAAATCAGCCGGGCATACTATAGAAAAGCCAATACCAGCCCTGGTTCCTCTTGAAACCAAAGGTGATCTTGCGCAGCGACTGCAGGGTTTGAATCTCAAAAATGTAAAGGCTGTTGTCTGGATAAACGGCAAAAAATCAGGAGAAGCTTTTGGGGAAATGATTTTTACCCACTTTGGCTTATCGGGGCCAATCATTCTGACATTAAGCCGAATTGCTGTGGCAGCACTTCAGAAAAATGAAAAAGTTGAGTTTACTGTCGACCTTAAACCTGCCCTTGATGAGCAAAAGCTGGATAACAGGCTGCTTCGCGATTTAAATGAACATGGTAAAAAGCAGCTGTCAAACATATTCAGGAGTTGGCTTCCTGCTTCCATGGTACCTGTTTTTATTGAGGAACTGAAGCTCGATCCTGAAAAAATGTGTCACCAGGTGTCCTCTGCTGAACGGAAACAAATCAGGTACCTGCTGAAGAATCTTCGTTTTGAAGTATCAGATCATCGTACATTTAAAGAGGCGATCATTACGGCAGGCGGGATTTCAACAAAGGAAATATCTCCCAAAACCATGGAGTCGAAACTTGTTAAAGGACTGTATTTTGCCGGAGAAGTAATTGATCTTGATGCAGAAACAGGTGGCTACAATCTTCAGATAGCCTATTCAACAGGATGGCTTGCCGGAAATTCCTGCGCGAGTAAACCTGAGCACGCAGAAGCAGTAAAAGGACAAATTACTGACAAAAATGAGCAGTGAAAGAATGAATCCTGCGATAGCTGATAATTTATACAACTTATAAATCTTTTATATATATGGAACCAGCACTCAATCAGATCAGATGTGACCTTTTGAATCTTGCTGATGAGAAAGTGAGGGAATCCGGGAAACGGTTTTTTAAGGAAGAGGTTAAAACCTATGGCGTTAAAACAGCCTCTGTAAGCAAATTAGCCAAAGATTATTTCATCATCCTGAAACATTCAGGGAAGGATGAAATTTTTCATCTGTGTGAGGAACTATGGAAATCCGGGTTTATTGAAGAATCTTTTATTGCCTGTGAATGGTCAAATAAATTCCATAAAAGTTATGCTCCTGATGATTTCAGGTTCTTTAAACACTGGCTGGAAAATTATGTGTCGAATTGGGCATCCTGTGATACATTATGCAATCATACGATTGGTAAATTTATTGAGATGTATCCTGCTTTTTTGTCTGATCTGAAGAACTGGACCAAAAGTGAAAAAAGGTGGGTTCGCCGGGGTGCTGCAGTATCATTAATAGTACCTGCAAGGAAAGGAATGTTTGCTGCCGATATTCTGGAAATCGCAGATTTACTTTTAACCGACAGGGATGATATGGTTCAGAAAGGATATGGCTGGATGCTGAAAGCTGCCAGCCAGGCACATCAGGATATCATTTTCGATTATGTGATGGAAAAAAAGAGTATAATGCCCCGCACCGCATTACGCTATGCAATTGAAAAGATGCCTGCAGAGTTGAAGGCGCAGGCAATGAAAAGAGAGAAAATTAATTTTACCTTTGAACCATAGAACAGCATAAGCTATTATAAAGATAAAGAAAGGAATATATGGGGTCGAACCAACCTTTGGCCGAACGTCTCAGGCCTAAAAAACTGGATGAATACATAGGACAGGAGCATCTGGTAGGGCAAAGTGCTGTACTCCGCAGAATGATTGAGTCGGGAAATCTTTCCTCATTGATCCTCTGGGGTCCGCCGGGGGTTGGAAAAACCACATTGGCAAAGATTATTGCTAATACTCTTGAGAGGCCTTTTCACATACTTAGTGCTGTAAATTCAGGAGTAAAGGATGTACGTGAGGTAATTGAAAAGGCAAAAAAACAGCAATTCTTTAATAAGCCCAATCCTATAATGTTTATAGATGAAATTCACCGCTTCTCCAAGTCGCAGCAGGATTCATTATTAGGGGCAGTTGAAGAAGGAACCATTACCCTTATCGGAGCCACCACAGAAAATCCTTCGTTCGAAGTGATATCACCATTGCTGTCACGATGCCAGGTATACATTCTGGAGCCGCTAAGCAAAGACGATTTGCTGAAACTTGCTGATACTGCCATAAAAAAAGACATTGAACTTAAAGAGAAAACCATTTCAATAAAAGAACATCATGCCTTGTTGCGTTATTCAGGCGGAGATGCGCGTAAACTGCTGAATGTACTTGAGCTGGTGGTTCTTTCTGAACCGGGTGATGTTGTTGAAATTACTGACGACAAAGTGGTTGCCTGTCTGCAGAAAAACCTTGCCATGTACGATAAACAGGGTGAGATGCATTATGACATCATTTCTGCATTCATTAAAAGTGTCAGGGGAAGCGACCCCGATGCTGCCGTATACTGGCTGGCAAGAATGATTGAAGGAGGGGAGGATGTGAAGTTTATTGCCCGGCGGTTACTGATACTTGCAGTTGAAGATGTGGGTCTTGCCAATCCCAATGCACTTCTGCTGGCTCAGAGCACGTTTGATGCTGTGCATCAGATTGGATATCCTGAAGCCCGTATTGTTCTTTCGGAATGTACAATTTATCTTGCAACATCACCAAAAAGCAATTCTGCCTATGCGGCAATTGATGAAGCCCTGGCGCTTGTGAGAAAAACAGGAAACCTGCCCGTTCCGTTACATATCAGAAATGCACCCACCAAACTGATGAAGGAGATCGGTTACGGGAAGGATTATAAATATGCCCACTCATATGAAGGTAACTTCGTGGAGCAGGATTTCCTTCCTCAGGAAATACTGAATCAGAGATTTTATCGTCCGGGAAAGAACCAGACGGAACTTAAGATATCGGAACGGCTGCAAGCCTGGTGGGGCAAACGTTACAAATGATATTATGATACAACAATTTGAAATAAATCTGCCACCATTCAGGAGGGGTTATCATTTAATCACCTCCCTGGTTGAAAAGCATTTGCCTCCCTTACCGGAGAAAGGGTTGCTTCACATCCTTGTAAAACATACCTCGGCAGGAATTACAATCAATGAAAATGCAGATCCTTCTGTCCGGACCGATTTTGAATCGTTCATGAATAAAATGATACCGGAGGATGATCCGGTTTATATCCATACCTATGAAGGCAGTGACGACATGCCTGGTCATCTGAAATCATCAGTGATTGGTGCAGAAGTCACCATTCCGGTTACAAACCACAGGTTGAACCTGGGCACATGGCAGGGCATCTATTTCTGCGAGTTCCGGAATCATGGTGGAAGCCGGAAAATGGTTATTACTATCTTTTCCTGAAATAAAAACAGTACATCATAAGAAGCCGGAAATTTTGAATGTAAACGTACAGGTGCAGAAGCTGAAAAAATCATATAGTAAAACCGGATTGAAATATATTTGTTTGAGTGATACCTTTGAACCGATAAATGAGCATTAAAAAATATAAAACAGGACTTGTTCTTAGTGGAGGAGGCACACGGGGATTTGCACACCTCGGAGTGATTACTGCCCTTTTTGAAAAAGGATTCAGGCCTGAAGTGATTTCAGGCACAAGTGTAGGTGCCATTGTGGGGGCATTTATCGCAAATGGCAGGTCTCCTGAAGATATTATGAAAATATTTAATAAAGGCTGGTTTTTTAAATATACCAATCTTCATTTCCCGGTAAACGGCCTGCTAAAGTTAAACGGTCTGAATCAGGTATTGGCAAGGGAAATCTTGTGCAGGAACATTGAAGATCTGCAACTGCCATTTTATATTACTGTTGCCAACCTGAACAAGGGGAGGGCAGAGTACATCGATCACGGACCACTCGGGCCTACTTTGCTGGCTTCTTCTTCTATTCCTGTTCTGTTTGCCCCGGTCGAAATTGACGGCCAGTTATATGTCGATGGTGGCTTAATGGATAATATTCCGGTGGAACCTATAAAGGATAATTGTGAATATATTGTATCCATAAATATCAATCCCCTCACCCCACGGGCTCATTTTAAGAATCTGATTCAGATTGCAGCCCGTACTTTTTACATGGGGGTAAATGCCAATATGACTGAAGTTCATAAATATTCTTCTCTTTATATTGAACCGGAAGGCATAGATAATTATGATATCCTAAGCCTGAGCCATGCTAATGAAATGTTTGAGCTGGGGTATAATTCAATAAAAGGTATATCACTTCCTTTTATAGTATAATCTAGGGCTTCCTGAAAAAAGCGGGAACTCCTTCTCCTGCTATAGTGTCATAATGAACTTTCATGCCATAAAACTCCAGGTGTTCAATGAGATCAGGCAGATCATAAATATTCAGGCTTCCGGGCGGAATGATGAAGGCCAGGGAAGGGTCGTAGAATTCATCGTTCACAAGTTTTGAGGCAGAGCCTGGAAAATCAAGAAAAGCAGTTTTGAGAAAAGGATTTTTCAGAACGGCATAATGCAAAAAGGCAGAGGCTGCCGTTCCCTGAACTACTGCATAAATTTCTTTTTTTTGAAATCTGACTTCATTTTCTATGAACTGGTTCAACAGGTCAATACCTTCGGCCATGATTCCGGGTACGCTTTTACCTGTTAAATTCGCTCCAAATACATAGTTAAATGATACACCTTTCACTGTTCCATCTCCGGTGAACTCCGGATCCCTCAGTTCACCTGTGCCCGGTAAATCAGCACAGACAATTGTATGTCCTTCTGCCAGCATGGTAGACAACAATTTATCCTGCAGTAGTTGCTGCTTCCCTTCAGGGTGAAACCAGACAACGACTGCTTCGTTTTTTTGTTCTTCCCCATTTATAATATATACAGGAAGTGCATAATCGCTTTTATTTGTCTCCAGGAAGTATTTCTGAATTGATATGCCATTCATTGTAAAATCCCCTGTATAGACGGCTGAAGTTACTTTCCTGTCGAAGTTTATTCCGGCAGTGCTTAATATCTGTTCTTCGATTCCTGTTTTTGGAGTTCCGGTAACCTGCTTTTTGTTCATGCTGAAAATGGTTTCACCTTTAAAGGAAGTTACAACTTGTCCGGTAGAGGTTACCTGCAGTTCTTTAAATGTGAATGGGGTTGTTTCAATATCGGTACTGTCACCAGGAAGGTCGAGGTGCTTTTGAAAGAAGGCATACAATGCCTGCCTGTTATTTTTAGTTGATTCGTGCGATCCAAAATCTTCCGTCATCCTGAGATTATCTGCTTTACCCATAGCAATGTAAGCCTTATGGACCTCAGCATATGTTTCACGTGCACCCTGAATGCTGAAAAAATCGTTGGTTGTTGTAAGCAAAAGCAAAGGTTTGGGTGCCCTGATATGGAGGTAGTCAGCATGGTCAAATCCTCTGGATATAAATTTGGAGGGGTTCTGTTCTGCATCCTGTGGCCCGATTGACTGCAGCAGCCGTTTAAAGGAAGTAATGTAATTCTCAGGGGCAGCAGCATAAATCCTGTTGTCGCATGCTGCAACCTGTGCAGTTTGTGTGCCTCCGCCTGAACGGCCAGTCATTCCCACGCGTTTCATGTCTACTTCTTTCCTTGTTTCCAGATAATCAAGGACACGGATGCCATCCCAAATAAAATAGTCGGTAAGAGATGTGCCTGTAAGTAGTATCTGGATACCTGCATAGGAATGTTCTGCAGTTGAACCCCCGATCTTTGATTTTCCTGTTTCAGGATCCGGGTAAAGCAACCTTTCTCCTTGTCCTGCAGGATCGTATGCCAGTACAATAAATCCCTTTTCAACCAGGTTCAGAATCACATGCTGGTAGGTTTCACTACGGAATCCAAGTTCAGTATGTCCACAGGCATAGATAACTGCCGGGGCGGGTTGTTGCCGCACTTTTGGTATGAATAGTCCTGCAGTGATATAAAATCCTGGTTGAGATTCGAATAATATTTTTTCAACAATAAATGTTTCTCTTTCAACAATGCCAGTTGTTTGTGCATTTAAAGGTGTCTTTGCAAAGTGTTTAGAAGAACTGCAGAAGTTTTTCTTTAGGTGGTCAATGTATGTAAGCCAGTCATTTTTAGTTTTGAGAGATGATACATATTCATTTCTCTCTTCAAGTTTTCTGAATGCTTCATTTGTAATGATTTTATACAAAGCCCGGTGGTTATCTTTGTAACTATGCCAATGCCGGTTGCCATTTCCCGAATAAAAAACAGAAGAATTCCGGGCCTGCGGGAAAGCAGATTGAACGGTGAAGACCATTGGGAGGATGAAAAGAAACAGATTGCGGTACATGACGAAGCTGTTTATACAGGTTTGATTGAAGAAACTATTTTATTGTCCGAGTTATTATTTGATATTTTCAAGTACATCAACAAGGTGCTTCCAGAATTTGCCGGTTGATTCAACATCAAGCCGTTCATCGGGTGAATGAGCTCCTTTGATTGTAGGTCCAAATGAAACCATATCGAGGTGAGGGTACTTTTCAAGAAACAGCCCGCATTCAAGCCCTGCATGTATTGAACGGATTACAGGGTCTTTCTCAAACAGATTTCTATAAGAGGTGACAGCAGTTTGAAGAACTTCAGAGCTGGTATTTGGGGCCCATCCCGGATAACCCTCGGAATGTTTTACATCAAATCCGGCTAATTCAAAAACAGAGCGAACCATTCCGGCTATGTACCTTTTCCGGCTGTCAATTTCACTGCGCTGGCTTGTTGTTACGATAATTTGATTCCCATTTATTTTTACAGAGGCAAGGTTGGTAGAGGTTTCAACCATTCCTTCCATCCGTGTACTCATTTCTATCACTCCATGAGGGCAGGCATATAACGCATTCAGAAGGTTAGTCTGGGCTTTATCGCCCATCACGTGCGATGGAATATTTGTTTCCTCCATATGGAGTACGAGGGCAGGTTCATTTTTTTCATACTCGAATTTTAATTCTGCTGTGAATTTCTCAAACTCAGCTTCAAGAGATTCTTTATGATGAACAGGAAGTACTACTGTGGCTGAGGCTTCACGGGCAATTGCATTTCTGAGATTTCCCCCTTCAAAATTTGAAAGGATTATATTGAATTTACGTGCCGAATGCCAGATAAATCGGGTAAGTATTTTTATAGCATTGCCACGTTTCTTGTCAATATCATCGCCCGAATGACCACCAAGCAACCCGGTAGCTGAGAGTTTTATTGCAACTGCTTCTTTAGGAACCTCCTCAGGCTTAATCATGAGAGAGGCAATTGTGTCTATACCACCGGCACAACCTATGAAAATTTCGCCTTCATCTTCAGAATCAAGATTTAACAGGATACTTCCTGACATGAACCCTGGTTGTAATGCAAATGCTCCTGTAAGGCCTGTTTCTTCATCAACGGTAAAAAGACATTCAACCGGGCCGTGGTTAATCTGATCTGAAGTGAGAACAGCCAGCTGAGCAGCCATTCCTATTCCACAATCCGCACCTAGCGTTGTTCCCCGGGCTTTAATCCATCCTTCTTCAATATAAGGTTCAATGGCATCTTTTTCAAAATCAAAAACAGTATCTCTGTTTTTTTCACATACCATATCCATATGGGTTTGAAGAATAACTGCAGGTATATGTTCCTTCCCCGGAACTGCCGGTTTTGATATCAACAGGTTGCCTGCGTCATCCGTTTTTACATTAAGATTTTTTGATTTTGCAAAATCAATCAGAAAATCCCTGATTTGATCTTCTTTTTTTGAAGGGCGGGGAATCCGGCAAATGTCATTGAAGTAAGCAAACAAAGGCTGAGGCTGTAATTGTGTTAATTTACTCATTTCCGATGGAATTTAATTTCAGATGAAGTGTAAATATCGGAAATTCCTGTGAGAAGTAAGTTTTGTTTTTTTGATGATTATGTCAATCCGATGAAGAGGTGATTTTTACTTTTGAAAAAGAGCAGAAAAAAAAATGTATATTGCGCTCCTTATCTACTACATACCTATCGGAGATGAATGAGCCTATCATTGTCGGATTAATCCAAAACATTGCAGTCCTTCTGGCTTTTGCAATGGTTTATGAAAATTTTTGGTTACGGGATGATAATCCGCTTAGCCTGGCATCAAAAATTTTTACCGGCTTGGTACTTGGTAGCATCAGCATTGTACTTTTATATACCAATTGGACACTAATTCCCGGATTGGTTTTCGATTCCAGATCTGTTATGCTTGCAGTTTCCGGGATATTTTTTGGTGCAATTCCTACCATCATCGCCATGGCGATTACCGGCACAGTAAGGTTTATAATGGGCGGAGATGGTATGTGGATGGGAATAACTGTGATTATTATTTCGGGAACAGTGGGTATTATTTGGGGAAAGCTGAGAAAGAGCACAGAAAAGCAGGACCTTAAAGTTGAATTTCTGAAACTGGGTGTGGTGGTTCATTTGTTCATGCTGGCTGCAACTGTTTTGTTACCTGCCGATCGCACTATTCCTACTTTAAAAATCATAGCTCTGCCTGTAATGCTGATTCATGCTCCAGGGACGATGTTGCTTGGCCTGATTCTGGCTGCACAAAAAAATAATTTTCACAACCGCAAGATAAAAGACAAGCTTTTTTCTGCAAGTCAAAAATTAAGCAAGGAGCTAATGCACAACCAGAAGCTTTTGCAGGAACAGATTGATAAGTATCAGCATCTGACCAATGAATACCTGACACAAAATGCAGAGTTGCTTAAAGCTAAGGAGAAAGCAGAAGAGAGTGACCGGTTGAAATCGGCATTTCTTGCAAATATGTCTCATGAAATCAGAACTCCAATGAATGCAATTGTCGGTTTTTCCGATTTGCTTGAGTTAGATAATTTAAGTCAGGAAGATCGTCAAAAATATGCTTCTATCATTAGAAACAGCGGAAATTATCTTTTGTCGATCATCAGCGACATTGTTGAAATTTCACATATTGAGGCTGGGCAGGTAGAGAAAAAGGAATCAGAGGTTGATATTGAAGCCCTTATCGATGAACTTTATCATACATACAGGTTGTCTCTTTCTTCTGAAAAGAATATTGGTATCAGGGTTGTGAAACCTGACCTGCCTTTTACAGGCCAGATGATGACTGATGAGGTTAAGTTAAAGCAGATTCTGATAAACCTGTTGAACAACGCCATGAAATTTACTATAAAAGGTGAAATCAGCTTTGGGTATTTTTTTGAAAAAGGCAATGAAATTGTATTTTTTGTAAAGGATACAGGTATAGGAATAGCACCCGAACATCAACATGTTATTTTTGAACGGTTCAGGCAACTTGATTCCAATCTGGCCACGATGAATGCGGGATCCGGATTGGGGCTGTCTATTACAAAAGCTTATGTGGAACTGTTGAGCGGAAAAATCGAGGTGCTTTCTGAACCTGGAAAAGGGTCTGAATTCAGGGTTATTTTACCTTTCATGTTTGCAAAAGACAAATCGCATATGGAAAACCCGGATATGTCCACAGATATTTTAGTTCAACCAGCTGAAAATATAATCCTTGTAGCGGAAGATGAAGATGTTAACTGGTTTTATCTGAATCATGTATTGCAAAGATATAATTATAAATCAATCAGGGCTGAAAATGGACGCAGGGCAGTAGAACTATGCAGGGAGAGAAATGAAATCGGATTGGTTCTGATGGATATAAAAATGCCGGAAATGAATGGTTTTGAAGCTCTGCTTGAAATTAAAAAAGAAAAGCCCCGGTTACCTGTTATTGCACAAACAGCCTATGCACTGCCTCATGATATAGAAAAATTGAAAGCTAAATTTGATGATTATATAACAAAGCCAATTAATATGGAATTGCTTATTAAGAAAATTGAAGGTGCAAGAAAATTGGCAGGATACATGTCCTGATATTTTATTCCTTCAAATATAAGTTGCTGTCACCATAACTCAGAAACCTGAATCCATTCTCAAGGGCATATTCATATACTTCTTTCCATTTATTTCCTAAAAAAGCACTTACGAGCAGCAACAGGGTGCTTTGTGGCTGATGAAAATTAGTTATCATTCCCTGTATTAGTTTAAATTTGTAACCAGGAAGTATGATAAGCTGTGTTGAAAAATGAAGCTGCTCCAGATGATGATTGTCGAGATACGTAATAATCGACTGGAGCGACTCATTCAATGGAAGGAAAGTATCAGTTTCATAGGGTTCCCACTGTTCTACCTGCAAATCAGTAATTTCAGCCTGCGTTCTTAGCTTTAAACCCAACCAATACAGACTTTCCAGTGAACGGACAGAAGTAGTGCCAACTGCAATGATTTTCCGGCGGTTTGACAGTAATTCCATTAAAAATCTTTTAGGAACAATAACTTTTTCATGGTGCATATTATGTCCCGAGATAGTTTCTGATTTTACGGGTTGAAATGTGCCAGCTCCAACATGGAGTGTGATTTCACGCAAGGCAATATTATTTTTGTTCAGAGTTTCAAGAACTTCTTCTGTAAAATGCAAACCTGCAGTCGGGGCAGCCACCGATCCATCATGCCTGGCATAAACCGTCTGATAACTTACCTCATCGGCAGGCTCTGTTTCACGGTTCAGGTAAGGTGGGATGGGTAACGCACCTGCTGCTTCTATAATTTCAGCAAATGTAAAAGGCTTGTCCCAGTTAAAACCAATGTGAAAGGTATTATTTTCCTGTGAAAGTTTGATGGCCTTTACTTTCACTTCAGTTCCTTTTAAATGGATGATCCGGCTTAATTCTCCATCTTTCCATTTTTTTGCATTGCCCAGCATACATTTCCATACCACATGTTCGGTTTGTTGGAAGGAAACTTGGTAATCAGCAGGTTGTAGAGGCTCAAGGCAAAAGATTTCAATTTTGGAACCAGTCTGTTTTCTAAAATACAATCGTGCATGTATTACACGGGTATTATTAAAAACCAGCATAGAATCAAGGGGTAAATAATTTTTTAGGTTATTGAAGGTATCACTGCTGAGTTTGCCTTTATAGGAAATCAATAATTTTGAATTATCCCGGCGGTCCAGGGGATATTTAGCAATCCGCTGTTCAGGAAGCTGATAGGTAAAATCATCGATTTTTATGTTTCTGTATTCGCTCAATACGTTAATATTTGAGGCTGCAAAAGTAATTCAAAAAATGATTGGATAAAAAAATTGTACTTTTACAGCATAATTGCATAAGAATGATAAAAGTAGGTGACAGGGTAAAATTTCTGAATGATGTAGGTGGTGGTACGGTGACCGGTTTTATCGGTAAAAATATGGTTAAAGTTGAAAATGCAGATGGATTCGAAGTGCCATACCCTGTATCCCAACTGGTTAATGTAGATGATCCTGCTTTTAATAAAAGAGAACCTTCAGGTATAAAGGCGCCTGTTAAAACTGCTCCACCTCCGGTAACTGAAAAAAAACCAAAAGGACAGGTGCTGGCAGGGAAAGATTCACCCGATTTTTATTTTTGTATAGTACCCGTTGATTCAAAGAATCCTGTTGGCGGCGATATCCGCCTTTACCTGGTTAATGACAGTAACTTTATGGTAATCTTCAGGTATGGGCATTTCGATGGTGAAAAATATTCTACCACACTTCAGGGATTGATTCATCCCAATTCAAAGGAAAAACTGGAAGTACTCGGTCCTTCGGATTTATCAGTTCTACCTGACTTCTTCTTTCAGATCATGTATTATAGTGACGGGGATAAAAATCTTAATGCTTCGGTTGTAAAGAAATTCAGGATCAATCCTGTTAAATTTTACAAGGAGAAAAGTTTCTATCCCAATGCATTTTTTAAACGTCATGCAATGGTACTTCAGATAACAGAGAACATCCTTGATGCTGAAATAGGTAAGCTGACTGAAGATGATTTTAAAAAGGTGACAAAGGCTAAGGAGAAGCAGGCTGAGCCAAAACAGGAAACTACCAGGTCAGAACCGCCGGAGCAAATTGAAACCGACTTGCACATCCATGAACTGATTGATAACCCGGCAGGGTTATCGAATAAAGAAATACTTGATATTCAGCTGGCAAAGGTTGAAATGGAAATGGAATCTGCCATCCGTTCACGTACAAAGCGTATAGTTTTTATACATGGAGTAGGACAGGGGATTTTGAAACAGGAAATCGCTAAGTTGCTCAATTCGAAATATCCAAAATATACATACCAGGACGCTTCTTTTAGAGAATATGGATTTGGTGCCACTATGGTAATACTGAAAAAAAATTAGGATACTGTTCAGTGGAGGACAACTGGATATGCAGGTTATGATTATTGAAGTTCATCGGGATACATTAATCCGGAATATTCAGAAGGTGAATATAAAATGGTTATTTTTGTACCGGCAGGCTGCTTTATCGCTCCGGTGATACCGGGGAGGAAAGTCCGGGCAACGCAGGGCACTGTGCTTCCTAACTGGAAGATCTCTGTAAGGGGATGACAGCATAACAGAAAATAACCACCCTGATTTGAATGTATTCATAACAGGGAACGGGTGAAAAGGTGGGGTAAAAGCCCACCGGTGGCTGTGGTAACATAGCCAGCCGTATGCCCCACAGGTTGCAAAGCCAAATATATCCTGATTGCGCCGCTGTTGCAGCGCAGCGAGGTTGCCCGCTTCGTTTTCCGATGCACACGGAATGTCAGGAGGGGTAGGCTGCAGGATTCTGTCAGCGATGACAGAACAAGATAAATGATAAAGGATCCTGATGAATTTCAGGGTTACAGAACCCGGCTTATAAGCCTGCCAATTTTTAAAATATAATGGGGTTGCCTAAAAAGGCAGCCCCTTGTTTTTGTGTGCCGTGCATGGTAAATAACTTGGTGGTGAAAGTCCACTATGGGGGTTTGTAGTTGCCAACCATTAGCCAAGAGCAAGGGTGTCCATCGTGAGGTGGAATCTGAAGGAAGCTGGAGGCA